>JAERSO010000130.1 GCA_016845585.1 Acidimicrobiaceae bacterium
GTTCCACAGTGTCTGCAGTTCATCAGGCGAACGCTTGCCGGTCGAGGGCCCGAGGATGTCATTCGCGGTCTGCACGACCTGCGAACTCTCCAAGCCGAGATGAATGCCGGCGAGCTGCACCACCTCGGAAGGCGACTCCGGCCGAATGGCACTGAGGTCCGGACCAGACGCCGCGGCCGGCACAGCGACGACGGGCGGGGATGCCGCCGCGGGCGGCACAGGGGGAGGCGAGGCGGCCGGAGGTGGTACGGGAGCTGGGGCCGGACCCGGTGCGGCCGCAGCGCCGGCTCGCTTCTCGGCCAGTGCACGGCGAGCCGCGGCGGCGGGTCCGTTGGCGGACTTGTCGGTCGGGGGGTCCACGGCAGACGGCTGCTCGGCCGTGGCCGGCGGTGCGGGTGCCTCGGGCACCGGGGCCGCGGGCACCGGTACCGGCGCGGGCGTGGGCGCGGCGGGCGCATCACCGGCGAGCTGCTGTTCGAGCCGTTCCAGCCGTTCCACGACCGCGTCCAGGGATCGATCCGTGGCGGGCCGGCAGAGACGCACGAGCACCACTTCGAGATCGACTCGAGGGTCGGGTGCCTGGCGCATCTCCACGAGCGCGGTGCCGAGTGCTTCGAGCGCCCTCGTCATGGCGGCCGCGCTCATCGAACCCGCCAAGCGCTCAGCACGTTGCTGCGCAGATCCCGACAGGCGGGGTGGCGGAGCTCCCATCGCCGTCAGGAACCCATCTCGTAGGCCGGCGAGCACGCCCTCGCCGATGGTGCGGGGGTCGCGACCTCGTCCGGTGGCATCGCCGACCGCACTCAGCGCCGCAGCCACATCATGGCTGGCGAGGGCGTCGAGGAGCGTGTCGGTCGAGGTGTCGATCTCCACGACACCACCGGCAGCCACGACTCGGTCGAGGGCCGACAAGGTGTCTCGTGCCGATCCGCCACCCGCAGAAATGACGTAGTCGATGGCAGCCTCGTCGACCTCGAGGCTTGCGTCATCGATGATCCAGCGAACATGGTCGGCGAGCTCGTCGGCGCCGAGCAACGAGAGCTCGAACACCTGGCAGCGACTCCGGATCGTCTCGACCACCTTGTGCGGTTCGGTCGTGGCCAGGACCCAGGTGACGTGATCGGGCGGCTCCTCCAGCGTCTTCAGCAAGGCGTTCTCCGCCTGCGACGTGAGCATGTGGACCTCGTCGAGGATGTACACCTTCGCCCGACCCGGGTTGCCGAGGTTGACCTTCGACAGCAGGTCGCGCATGTCCTCGACCTTGTTGTTGGAAGCCGCGTCGAGCTCGTGGAGGTCGAATGACCGGCCGTGTTCGATGGCCACGCAGCTCTCACACGCACAACACGGCTCGCCGTCGGCGCCGAGGTTCTCGCAGTTGAGCGCCTTCGCCAGGACGCGAGCCGAGGTGGTCTTGCCCGTGCCACGGGGGCCGTGAAGCAGGTAGGCGTGACCGACTTCGCCCTTGACAACAGCATTCTGCAGAGCGGACACGATGTGCTTCTGGCCGCGGATTTCCGAGAAGCGCTGCGGTCGATATCGGCGGTAGAGCGACTGGTAGGCCATGCCCGCTCGACTCTACTTCCGTCACGGGCGCGACGACGCCCGTTCCCGGGAGTGGCGGCCAGGTGATCTGCGGCACACAAGCGGCTCCGCTGAGAGCTGCTGCCTTCCGGCCCTGACTCGATTCACGGACGCCTGTTGCACAGGACCCGACCGCCACACCCCGGAACGGGCGCTGCAAGAAACACGATACCCTTCTCGTCCGGATACCGCTCCGCGGGATCTGCCAGGAGGGTTGCCAGAGCGGCCGAATGGGCACGCTTGGAAAGCGTGTGAGGTGCAAGCCTCCATGGGTTCAAATCCCATACCCTCCGCCACGCAAGGCCCGGACCTCCAGGTCCGGGTCATTGCGTTTTCCGTCAAGGCGTGCGCGAACCGTCGGCACGCCACCACTCTCCTGCCAGGATCCACGCCGCTCCGATTCACCATGACAAACGAGAACGCACGATGGGGTCTGTCCCCAGCGTGCTTACTCCCGTGCCCGTGCTAGAAGTCACGGGTGATCGCTTCCCCGCATCGCTGGCGGGTCCTCCTCGGACTCGTCGGCGTCTACGCCGCATTCGGGATGGCCGTGTCGGCGTTGGCCCCAATGCTCACGCTCGTGCAGGAGGACATCGGCGCATCGCGGGGGTCCATGGGACTGGCGCTCGGCGCGTGGGCGTTCATGTTCATCTTCACGGCGCCACTCGCCGGCCGCTTCATCGACCGGTTCGGCGTCGGCTGGGCGGTCGCCCTCGGCGGGGTCTCCATCACCGCGTCCCTCCTTGCCCGGGCCGCCGCCGACAGCGTGCTCACCATGTGGCTGGCCGTCGCCGTCTTCGGAGTGTTCGGTCCACTCATCTCCGCATCAGCGCCGACATTCGTGACCCGCTGGTTCCCCGACGGTCGGGAACGCCGGCGTTCCGTGGGGATCTATGTCATCGCGCCGGCCATCGGTGGAGTCGCGATCGTCGCGATCACGAACTCGGTTCTCCTACCGCTTCTCAGTGACAGCTGGCGACAGGTCCTGGTGGCCGAGTCCGTCGTCAGTGCGGCGCTCACCCTCGCGTGGGTCGCCGTCTACGCCTCGGCGGTGAAGCCCTCGATCCCTCGACCGAGAGCCACTCCCGAAGGAGGCCACCTGCGCGAGCTTCTCGGCTCGACCGGTGTTCGTCTCGCCCTCGGACTCGCATTCACTGTCTTCTTCGTCAACCACTCGCTCGGACCCTGGACGGTCACGATGGTGGAGGAGCTCGGAGAGTTCAGTCCCTCGGTGGCCTCGAACTGGACTGCGCTCGCCGGGCTGTTCGGCATCGCGATCTCGGTCACGATCCCCAACTTCGCCAACCCTCGCCGGGTCGTGGGGTTGCTCATCGGTGCCTTTGTCATACTGGCCGTTGGGCTGGTCACAAGCGCCTTCGGCTCGCCTTCGCTGGTGGTCGCGGGCACGATCATCACCGCAACACGGTCAGCGCTGATCCCGCTGACGATCCTGATCCTCATGGAGGCGGATAGGGTCACGCCCACCAATGCCGGCCTGGCGAGCGGAATGTGGTTCGCGGTCGGTGAGATCGGCGGTGTATCCGGTCCGCTGGTGATGGGGCTGATCGCCGACTCCTCGGCGGGTTTCACCGGCGGCCTGCTCACCGTCGCCGGGCTGGCGGTGGCGACGGCGATTGGCACTCGACTGGCTACCGTGACGAGGTGAATCGAGCCGTCCTCGTGCGCCGCGCCTCCATCATCGTCGTCGTCACGGTCGTGCTCGACCAGCTGACGAAGTGGTGGGCCGAAACCGCACTCAGCGATGGCGACACCTTCGGCATCATGCCCACCCTCGAATTCGACCTCGCCTACAACAGTGGATTCTCGTTCAGCACCGGATCGAGCCAGGGGCAGTGGGTCGGCCTGCTCGTGATCGTGTTGTGCGGGTTTCTGGCCACGCTCATCTGGAAGGCGACCGACCCGCTCCGCCTCGCCATCCTCGCCACCATCCTCGGCGGTGCGCTCGGAAACCTGATCGACCGACTGTTCCGCGGCGACGGCGGCTTCCTGTCGGGCAAGGTCATCGACTTCATCGACGTCAGTTGGTACGCCGTGTTCAACATTGCCGACATCTTCGTCGTCTGTGGTTGTATTGCGTACGTCATCGTCGAGCTACGTGATCACCGAGGAGCCGCCGAATGAGCATCACCGTCACTCCCGCCAGCGCCGCGGTCGGCGCCTACATCGATGGGATCGACATCGCCGCGGGAGTCAGCGGCGAGGACTTTGCCGAGCTGCGCCAGGCGTTCACCGACCATGGCGTCGTCTTTTTGCGCAACCAGGACGTCACGCCGGAGCAGCACATCGAGTTCGCCGAGCGCTGGAGCGAGATCAACGTCAACCGCTTCTTCGGCACCGTCGACGGCCACCCACGCATCGCCGAGGTTCGCAAGGACCCCGACCAGCTCCACGCAATCGGTAGCCGCTGGCACACCGACCACTCGTACGACGTCGAACCGGCGATGGGGTCGATTCTCTACGCCCGTGAGGTGCCCGAGGTCGGGGGCGACACCATGTTCGCCGGCCAGTACGCCGCCTATGACGCCCTGAGCGACGGCATGAAGGACACGCTGGGTCGGATGTGGGCACACCATTCGAGCCGACACGCGTTCGGCGCCGCGGCTCTCGCCACCTACTCGGACGAAGTCGGTCAGAAGTTCAAGAATGCCGAGAAGGCCACCCAGGACTCCCTCCACCCGGTGATCATCAAGCACCCGCTGTCGGGTCGGCCGGCGCTCTACGTGAACGGCGACTTCACCGTGCGGTTCGACGGCTGGACCGACACGGAATCCGCACCGCTGCTCCAGCAGCTCTACGCCCACGCCTGCCGACCCGAGTTCTGCCATCGCTTCAAGTGGGAGAAGGGTTCGATGGCGATCTGGGACAACCGAGCCGTCCAGCACAACGCGGTCAACGACTATCAGGGCCAGTTCCGGCTCATGCACCGCGTCACCCTCGAAGGCGAAAAGCTGGAACCATTTGTCGCGAGCTGACGTTCAGCTCACGTGACTGCGATTCTCGAACCCGACGAGACAGAGCCGGTGCCGCCGCTCGATCACCGCCGCGCCGTGCTCAAGCACCGCCGTGGCACGCGGTGGATGCACTGGGGCAACTTCCCCCTGCTCACGATCATGATCTGGAGCGGGCTGCGGATCTACTGGGCCGAGGACATCTATGCGTTCGGCATTCTCGACTGGGAATGGTTCGCGTTCTTCCCCGACTGGTTCTACGAGACCCTCGGGCTCAACCGGAAGCTCGCCCGCGGCCTTGCCTTCCACTTCTCATTCGCCTGGCTCTTCGCCATCAACGGACTCGCGTTCGGGATCTACACGCTCGTCACCGGGGAGTGGCGCCAGCTCGTGCCCGATCGGCAGGCCCTGCGCGACGCCTGGGGCGTGTTGCTCCACGATCTCCATCTGCGCAAGGAGGCCCCGTCGCAGGATGGTCGCTACAACGCTGCCCAACGGCTCACCTACTCACTCATCATCGGCTTCGGTGGTGTGGCGCTGCTCACCGGATTTGCCATCTTCAAGCCGACGCAGTTGAGCTTTCTCACGACGATGTTCGGCGGCTACACGATGGCCCGTCGCATCCACTTCGCCGTCACGATCGTCTTCATGCTCTTCTTCGTCGTGCACATCCTCCAGGTCGCACGGGCGGGTTGGCGGAACTTCGCCTCGATGATCACGGGATACGAAGTCGTGGATGCCGGGCCGACGAGTGAGGAGGCCGACCATGGCTGAGCGTTCAGAACTCTCCATGGACGAGTACCGGCGGCGCTCGCGGCGCTCGTTCCTTACCGGTGGTGCCGCGATGTTCGCCGGCTACATGGGTTGGCGCGGCGTGCAGGGTTCCGAGGCCGACCGCCGGATCCCCGGTGTGCTGCGCGACGTTCACCGTGCCAACGAATCGATCTGGTCGGCGCTGTTCCGCGAGGAACATCTCGCCAAGGAGTTCGCCTACGAGGACGCTTCGATCCTTCAGGTCAACGGGGTCATCGGCATCCGTGACGAGGTCGACCTCGCCGAGTGGCGCATGGTCGTCATGGGGCCAGATCGCGAGATCTGGGGGTTCCACGACCTGGCCGACATCGAGGCGCTCCCCCGCCATGAGATGACGATCGAACACAAGTGCATCGAGGGTTGGGCCCAGGTCACCAACTGGGGCGGCGCTCGCTTCTCGGACTTCATCGAGCTCTATGCCGACCGCATGACCGACGAGATCACGGACGTCTACCTGGAAACGCCGGATCAGGACTACTACGTCACCATGGACATGGCCACGCTGCGGCATCCCCAGACGCTGCTGGCCTACGACATGCTCGGTCAACCGCTCGACAACGACCACGGCGCTCCGCTCCGTCTCGCCACCCCGCTGAAGTACGGCATCAAGCAGATCAAGCGCATCGGCCTCATCCAGTTCCGCACCGACAAGGCACGCGACTACTGGGGCGACCGCGGCTACGACGACTACGTCGGCCTCTAGACCGAGCGAAAGCACGCTGGGGTCAGACCCCGGCGTGCTTTCTCGCGCGCCAGCGCTGTCTTCGGATGGCGGTGTTGAGACCAAGGATCGTGCGTGCCGGAATCGGGCTCTTGGTGAGCCTCGTACTCCCGCTGCTCGCGAAGGCGATCGGTTGGCCGTCGTCACTGGTCGTGGTCGACCCCTCGACCAATGGCCTGTGAGAGCTGAGGTGTGGACCGGTGCTGAGCTGCGGCGCCTGTTGGCCGATCGGGCTGGTCTGGGGTTGTCGAAGCCTTCGGTGTCAGCGTTGTTGACCAAGCAACCCAAACAGGTGAAGCTCGAGACCCTCGCTGCGTTGTGCACGGCCTTGCAGTGCACGCCCAACGATCTCTTCGAGGTTGACACGACCCCGATCGAACCGGCCGTGCGGCCGGCTGCCAAGCGGCGGAGTTCGCCGGCGGAACCGGCGAAGCGATCGCTGCCCCCGGCGTGAAGGCCGAGGGCTCGTGTCTGGAGTGCGGGCGTTGGGTCGTGTTCTATGGCCGGCAACGCTGTCAACGCTGCAACCAGCGAGCTCGTAGAAACACACCGGCGTCCCCGTGTCCGCGCTGTGGCGAAGTTGGCATGGTGTGGCCGGAGGTGAACTGCTGTGGCCAATGCGCGTTCGTCGAGTGGAGGCGGCGGACCAGCGCCAATCGCAGTCGCGAGTGTCTCGGTTGCGGCGAGGTCAAGTGGATCTGCGCCCGAGACCTATGTGTCGCGTGCCGCCAACGTGACCCGCGGTGGCCCTATCGCTACACCGCGAACCTCAAAGCACGCCTCGATGAAGCCCCGGCATGGCTTGATGCCTACGTGGACCACCTCACCGACCGCTACGCCCCCTCGGGCAGTCTCAACCATCTACGCAAGCTGTCGGCAGCCATTTCGTCAACAGGGACGGTCAGCCCCGCCGTGGTCGCCGAGGCTATGCCCGCTGGAGCGCATCGAATAGTGTTCGGCGAGTTCTGCGCAGACGCGCGGATCGGGTTCATTTCCGACTCATCAGCACAGCGCGCAGCGACACGACGCCAGGGCCGCATCGACCCAACACCTGCACGATGGCGATCAACATTCGAGGCCTTCGCTTCAGCGATGCTCGCACGCCAGAACCGCGCCCGCCGGCTCGGCACCCGGGCCGACACAAACCGAACCATCGAAGCCCGCCTCAGCGTCCTACGCGACTTCGCACTGTTTCTCGAGGCGAACCGGCCGAGTGTCACCGGACCCGAACTCGTCGCCATCGGCGAGATCGAGGCATTCCTTGCCCAACCCGATCTCGGTAGTCGTCCCTCCACGTCACTCGCATACCTGCGACAGTTCTTCCGATGGGCACGACGCCGATCGCTGGTGCTCGCCGACCCGACCGCCGGCCTGTGGCGCGACTCCAAGCCGATCTTTGCCGGTCGGCCTCTCTCCATCGACCAGCAACGACGGCTCTTCGCTCGCTGGTCCAAACCACCCGCCGACGCCCACCCCTACGAGCCGCTCATCGGATTGCTCGCTCTGCTCCACGCCGTCCCCCGCTCGGACATGACCGGTCTGAAGGTCGCCGACATCACCGCGGAGACGCTCATTCTGGCTTCTCGACCAGAGCCCCTGAGACTCGATCCGGTGACCAGCGCAGCGCTCGATCGGGAGCGAAGAAACCACGCCTCGACCCAGACCCAGAACCCGCACCTCCTCGTGAACCACTCCAATAGGCGCACGACCCGACCCGTCGGAGTCAATTGGCCAAGCGCTCTTGTGGCAAAAGGAGCCGCCACGACGCTGCGGTCACTGCGGGCCACCCGGCTCAGCAGCCTTGTTGGTGAACTCGATCCCATCACCGTTGGCGCCGTTACCGGCATCGATGCCAAGGCCCTCACCTACTATCTCGGCGATGAGGCTGGCACCCGCGTAGATGCAGGATTGCCGGCAGTGTGAGCTGCAGTTGATCACGCGCAGAGACCTCGGCGCCTCCCGCCGACCGCATGAGGCCCGGCTGTGCCGCCGACCTGCTGCAGCACGGTCGGGCCATCGCCATCGAGGCATTCGCTCAACGTCGCGTCGCGGCCCCGTCTGCCCCGCTGCCGGGGAACTCCTCCGCTGGCATCGACAGGGGTCTCCCGTGATAC
>JAERSO010000131.1 GCA_016845585.1 Acidimicrobiaceae bacterium
CCCCACACCCCTCTCGAACTGGGGGTGGTGTGTGGACGGTCAGACCTCGGCGTCTTCGGCGTCAGCGCCTTCGAGTTCGTCGTCCTTGGACGGGCGCATTTCGCGATAGTCGCGCGCACCGCCCTCCTCGGGTTCGATCTCGAGATACAGGCCCTCGATCGAGACGACGCGAACCGGGTCACCCTTGGCGATCGGCGTGGTGCGGTTGACGCGTGCCTTCCAGGGGGCGCCGTCGATCATGACGACGCCTTCCTTCTTGATGTCCTCCGCGGCCTCGCCCATGAAGCCGATCATCCACTCGCGGCCGATGGTGGGCGTACCGAACCGG
Organism: Acidimicrobiaceae bacterium; assembly: GCA_016845585.1. GTDB lineage: Bacteria > Actinomycetota > Acidimicrobiia > Acidimicrobiales > Aldehydirespiratoraceae > JAACCU01. The sequence goes on from JAERSO010000131.1 coordinate 329, forward strand.
GTGCGAACCATGGCCGGCATTCCCGAGATCATCGAGACGGATATCCCCAGAACACCCGCGACGAGCGTGACCCAGCTGATGCCGAATCCCTCGAACAGGAAGAGTGATCCAACCACAAGGCACGCGGTTGCGATAACCGACCACACTTGGGGCACACCCGTTTGGACGTCGATCGCGTAGCCGAGCATGGCGATGACCAGCAGGGCGAGCGCCCACTGCTGAACGGGGAGGGCCGCAAGGCCGTAGCAGCCGAGAATGAACGAGCCGGCGCCGACGACACCGGCCACACCGATGCCCGCGGTGTACAGCTCGAAGATCAGCAGGCCTGCACCGATCAGGAACAGAAGGTAGGCCATCGCCGGGCTGGCAAAGGTGTGCATCCAGCCGTCGAAGACCGGGAGCTTGGAGAAGCGGATCGGCGAGACCGGCACTCGAACGGCCTCGTCGCCGGTGGTGTCGATCTCGGTCTCGAAGCCAGGAAGCTCGAGGGCGAAGAACGCCAGTGTCGGCGAGTCGCGGTCGGCCAGACCGACGGCGATCACACCTTCCTCGTCGATGGTGTCGTGTTCGATCGCAGCAGCTGCGGCAAGGAACTCCGATGACAGCAGATTCTCGGGAATCACGAGTTCACCGGTGTTTCCGAAGTGCGAGCCGACGGCGACCGCAAGCTCGTCGACCGATCCGAGGAGCTGGGCCACCTCGCGCTCGGCACGAGCACCGCTGGGCCCGACCCAGGCGTAGATCGGAACCTCTGCGTTGGCGATGCGTTCGGCGAGTTCGACGAGACGCTCGTCGTCGATGACCGCGCGGGTGCTGTTCACTTGGAGAATGACACCGCCCGAGCCGGAGTCCTCGGCTCGCTCGATCGAGCGTTCGAGATAGTCGGCGACGATCCCGTCGAGAAAGCCCGACATCTGGACGACGTCGAAGATCAGTGGGTCGAGGGATTCCTGGCCGGGCCGGACCGAACCGGCACGAGCCGGAGACATGGCCGACAGCATCCCGACCAAGATGGCGACGAATACCGCCGATAGGGTGACGCGCCGTCGAACCGTCGATCGCCTGGGCGAGGAGGGAAATGGATCCCGGTCATTTCTTCGCATCGTCGCGGGTCCTGGTCGTAGCGGGAAAGGGTGGAGTCGGTAAGACCGTCGCCGCCGCAACAATCGCTGCCGCGGCTTCACGGTGTGGCCTGTCCGTTCTCCTCGTCGAGGTAGCGGGACGCTCGGCCGCGGCGCCGATGTTCGGAGCCAGCGCACAAGGCTACGAGGAAGCGGTGCTGGTTCACGAGGTGGAGACGAATGGTGTTCGTCACGGTGAGATCCGGGGCAAGTCCATCACCCCGGACGAAGCGCTCGTCGAGTGGCTCTCGACCCACGGCTTCAACCGCTTGGTGAAGCGGATGGCCAAGTCCGGGATCCTCGAGGTCGTCGCCACGGCCACGCCGGGTATCAAGGATCTGCTCGTTCTCGGACGGATCAAGGCGCTCGAATCCGACCGCGCCGCCGACCTGATCGTGGTCGATGCCCCCGCCGCCGGCCACGCGCTCGGCTTCCTCCGCAGTCCCACCGGTGTGCGCGATGCTGCCCGCACGGGCACGATTCACCGCCAGGCAGTCGAGGTCCTCGAACTGATCGGTGACCCCGAACGGCTCCAGCTGATTCTCGTGACCATCCCGGAGGAAACGCCGATCAATGAACTGATCGAGACCTCGTTCGCCGTGGAGGACGAGGTCGGCGTGAAGCTCGGTCCGGTCGTCGTCAACAGCGTCATGCCAGAGATCGAGGGGCTCGACCGTTCGGCCGCTCGCGCCAGGGCGACCAAGGGAGAACGCGCCGAGCTGGACGAGGCCGCCGCGTTCCGCACTGCTCGCACCACCCTGCAGGACGAGCAGCTCGATCGACTCGGCAACGAGTTGCCGCTGCCACAAGTGCGGCTGCCGCAGCTCTTCGGCACCGAGATCGGCCCGGATGAGATCGACATCCTGGCCCGCGAGTTCATCGCCGGGATCGAGGCGCTGTGACCGCGAGCGAGTACCGCGAGCTGATCGACAGCCGCCGGGTGATCATCTGCTGCGGCACCGGCGGCGTCGGCAAGACAACAACGTCAGCGGCCACCGCGGTGGCGGCGGCACAAGCCGGCAAGCGGGCGGCCGTGGTCACCATCGACCCGGCCAAGCGACTGGCCGACGCGCTCGGAATCGGCGCCCTCGACAACACGCCTCGTCGCATCGACGGTCCATGGCCTGGCTCGGTCGACGCGCTGATGCTCGACACGAAATCGACCTTCGACGAGGTCGTACGCCGTCACGCCCATGATGATGCACAGGCCGAGCGGATCATCGGCAACCGCTTCTACCGCAACGTGAGTGGCACACTCAGCGGCACTCAGGACTACATGGCCGTCGAGAAGCTCAATGAGCTGCACGACAGCGGCGACTACGACCTGGTCGTCGTCGACACACCCCCCACCCGTGATGCCCTGGCGTTCCTCGAGGCGCCGAAGCTGCTCTCCCGCCTGCTCGACAATCCGATCTACCGGATCGTGACCGCACCGAATCGTGGCCCGTTCAAGGTGATCAACAACGCCGCACAGCAAGTGCTGCGCCAACTCGCCCGAGTTGTCGGGGCGACGGTCGTCGATGAGGCAGTCGCATTCTTCCAGGCCTTCGAAGGGATGGAGGACGGATTCCGGGACCGAGCCAACGCGACGCTCGAGCTGCTGGGTGACGATCGCACGGCGTTCGTTCTCGTCGCCTCGCCCCGGGCGGACACGATCGACGAGGCCCGCTACTTCCTGCGGCGTCTCCATCGTGCCGAACTCGACGCGTCCGCAGTGGTCGTCAACCGCATGCTCCCACAGATGTCGACGACGCCCGAGCGAGCCGCAGAGTTGGCAGGGACCTTGGCGGGCTCCGCGGCCGCCGGTCCGGCACGAGCCCTGGCCGACCTCACGGCCACGGCTGCCGGTGATGATGCGCGCGTCGCAGAACTCCAGGACGCCGCCCCCGATGCGTTGACCGTACGAGTCCCCTTGCTTCCCGACGACGTCCACGACATCGCCGGCCTCTCCCAGATCGCCGACCTGCTCGTTTCGTAACGCTGGGGACAGTCCCCCGCGTTACAGAACTCAGCTGGGGTCCTCGTCGAGCGCGGTCACGGCTTCGCCGAGATCTTCCTTGACCGGCACGATACGGTCGAAGCCGGTCGTGTGGAGGAGTCGCGTGATGTTGGCCCGATCACAGAAGACCGCAATGCGGCCCTCGTTCTCCCTGACCTTGCGGATTCCCCCGATGAGGGCACCAAGGCCGGCGGAGTCCATGAACTGCACATCGGCGAGATTCACGATGAGGCGCGGCTCACCACCGAGCTCGGCAAAAGTCTCGCGGAACTGGGCGACGGAGTAGGCATCCAGCTCGCCCTCAGGGCAGAGCTGGACGAAGTCGGCTGATTCTGGGCGGTCGACGCGGATCTCGAGCACGGCGGCATGGTACCCAAAGAATCGGATCCGCTACACGCGGGGCGTGGATCACTCCCGGTCGATCATCTCTTCCAGGAGACGCATGACATCGACCGATGCCTCTGCCACGGCCCGGATTCCCTGCGTCGTGCCTACGGTGTCACCACGTTCGTACCGCCGGGCCGCGTCGATCCCGTGCTGATGAACGAGCTCGTGAGGCGTGGCGAGCCTCCGGTACGCCTTCTTGTCCCGGTAGGCGGAATCAGCGGTGTCGTACCACTTGCCCAACCGACAACTGTGGTTGTCGGCGAGCTCATCCGGGTTGAGCGCCTCGCGCCCGATGGCCATCGTGGCGAGCTTTCGACGCCAGACCATGTGGTCGACCTTGGCGATGCGGACGATTCGATCGGGGAGTCGGTCTCGACCATCTCGTTGAGGGTTGCCACGACCCGCTGTTCGGCGATGTCGGCACCGTCGGCGAGGCCCTCGATTCGCTGAAGGTTCTTCGCCGACATCTGCGCAATGGCGTTGACCGAGCGAGCCACGTCCTGGGAGGCCGTGCGTTGCTCTCTGAGGGCCGCCTGGATGTGGTGCATCTGATCGGTCGAGATCTCCGCCTGTTCGGTGATCTGCGCCATCGCCGTGACATTGGCTCGAACGACATCTTCGCTGTCGGCGGCGATCTCGACGCAGCGTTCCATCACCCGCACGAGCAGCCTCGATGCTGGCATTCAACGCAAGCAGACTCGTCTGATCCGCGAGATCGCGGATCTCGGCCACCACCGCTTCGATCTCGGCTGACGTCTGATCGAGCGCTGTCGTGCGCTCGGCCGACGTGCGGACCGCGTCGGCCAACGAGCGGAGGTGGTCGGTGGTCGATCGCGCCGTCGAGGCGCCTTCGTCCGCGGCGCAACGAGTCGCTTCGGCGGCCGCGCCTGCCTCGTCAGCGGCCTCCGATATGTCGTCACCGGTGACCATCAACTCTTCGGCGGCCGAGGCGATCGACTGCACACGTTCGTCGATCTCGGCTGTGCCGACACTCATCTCCGCGGCCTCGATGACCTGTTCGACGACGCCGACCGCGAATTCGACCATTCGGTCCATGTCTCGTGCTGCCTGGTTCTGCAGGCCCCGCGCCAGACGCTCGAGCTCCTTGTCGATGTGGTGGTCTCCCCCACGGACACGGTCGAATCGACCGGCGAGCAGATCATCGACGGCGCTCGAAAGGGCCTCGGGCGAAGGGCCGGGATCGGCGACTTCGGGCTCGGGAACCTCGACGGGCTCATCGGTGGCGGCGCGGCGGCGACGGAGCACGCCCAGAGTTTCGTCATGTCGAATCGGCCATTAGGACCAACGAGGCGAGAAGGCGCACTGCCAGCTGTGCCATCGCAGCCCTGGTGCTGTCCCCGGCGTTCTTTGTCTGTACGATCCCCTGCGTGACGGACATCCTTCTCGCCACCGATTCCGACCGGCTCGCCGACGAGGTCGAAGCGGCCATCGCCGGGCTCCACCTGCTGCATCGGGTGCGCGCCGGCGTCGACGTGGTGCCGGCCATCGAGGCCGTCGATCCCGACCTCGTGATGCTCGATCTGCAGATCGGCAACATGGGCGGCGTGGCGGCCTGTCTCGCCGTGCGTCAGCGTGAGGAGATGGGCGATCTCGATGAGCGTCCCGTCATGTTGCTGCTCGATCGTGAGGTCGACGTCTTCTTGGCGAACGAGGCCGACGCCGATGCCTACCTGGTGAAGCCACTCGACCCGTTCTCACTCCTGCAGGCCGTCCAGAGCAACGTTCCCCCGACCTGACGAACGTCAGCCGTTCAGCGCGGTGTAGTCACCGAGGAACTCGACACTCACGATCGGCGCCGACTCGAGCAGTCCGTCGAGCGTGTCACCCTGCTCTCGATACCAGCTCGTGGCGGGAGCCGTCATCAATCGCCGCCGCTCTGCGGGGTCACGAACCACGTGAGCTCGCGCCGGGACTTCGGCAACGACCGACTCCTTGAGGCAGAACGTGAACTCCGGCGTTGCGAACATGTTCGCCAGCCAGTCGCGCGGCAGCAGCGAACCGTCCCGCCCGTCGCGCACGGTGCCCGTGATGATGACCTCACCGTCGACGTTCATGAACCAGATCTCGATCCGGCGCAGCTGACCCGACCGTGCACCGGTGGTGACGATGTCGATCGTCATATCGGTGCGCAACGCGGTCTCGAGATCCTCGATCCTGGGTTCGCTCATCGCCGGGAGCTACACCGCGACCGGCGAGGAATTCCGCGAGCCGTCGCGCCGCGCAGCCGATACCCTTTCGGTTCTGCAACACGGGCAGTGGCGCAGGTTGGTAGCGCGCCTCGTTCGGGACGAGGAGGTCGTGGGTTCAAATCCCGCCTGCCCGACCAAGATTCAGCCGACAGCTCGCCTGCCGCTGCGTCATCACAATCGACCAAACCCGAAGATGTCCTGCGGGACGTCTTTCACGTCTTGGCGACGAGTTCGACGGCCAGAGCCTCCACCTCGGCGCAGTCGTAGGGCGGTGCCGCCGCCGGGCCCGTCAGGTAGATGTCTCGCGCGATCCGTAGCGGCGTCGGGTGGACGAGACCGTGGTCGAGCACCCATTGGGCGGCGTCATGCTTGGGCACCACCACCCCTGTCTTCACGGTGACGATTATCCGGGCGAGTGTGAGGAGCACATTGGTGGTGTCCTCCTCGAGTTCATCGAGAAGCTGCGGCACGCACGTGCGCATCGCCGTCAACAGGGACTCCCTCGGCTTCGAGGCGGTCAACAGCGTCGCCACGAGAGTGCCGAGATCGTGATCGATCACCTGGGGCGACAGGAAGCCGGCTCCGAAGTCGGCCCGCAACCACTCCCCGAAGTGGAATTCGCGCATGGGAGCGTCGGTCCACGGCACCAACGGCGCGAGCTGTGCGATCGTCACCTCGACCGACCGGCCAGTGATCGCGCCGAGCCCCGCGATCAAGCCGACCCGTTGGGAATCGACGAGCGCACGATCGGTCACGACGAAGACATCGAGATCGCCGGCCCACTGAAGACCCCCGGCGAGCGCCGAGCCGTAGCGGTACACGGCGACGACAGATTCGCCGAGCACCTCATCGACCACCGCTTCGATCTGCTCGAACTGGCGCTCATCGGCATCCACCTCCGCAGACTAGGAGACTCCCGGCAGGGACTTGCGAGCGACGACTACGATCAGTGCCCCCAGACAACGGAGGCCTCATGTCCGATGAGTGCTCGGCGGCTCGCAAGGCCCGCGCCGACGCCCTGACCACGTATGAGAGCGCGAAGCAAGAGGTCTCACAGATGTTGAGCCAGAAGGAACGCCTCCAGGAAGGCCTGCGGCCAGGCCCGAGCCGACGTCACAATGCGTCAGCAAAAGGAGAGCGAGGCCGCCTCCGCATTGCGGTCGGCGATCAACGATCACCAGCGTTCTGAGAGCGATCGAGGCGCCGCAAGACACGCGTCCGATCAGGCATCCAACGATCAGCAGCGAGCACAGGACAACTGGCAGAACGCCATCAGCGCCGGTGCCCCTCAAGAAACGATCGACCGCCTGTACGCAGTCCACGTTGCCGCGACGAAGCGAGACCAGGAGATGCAGAAAGCGCTACAGAAGGCCAACCGTCGACTCGACAAGGCCGTGGGAGAGGCCGAAGCCGCCGCCTCACGCCACAACCAGATGGTGAAGATGCGCATCACCGCGGAATCGGTCGCAGCCACCCGCCTCAGCCGGCTCCAGGAACACGAGCGGGCCATCACTCCGAAGAAGAAGGCGGCCACCAAGGCCCGCCAGCGATGCGAGGCCGCCCAGCAGAACGTCGACAAGGTCTGCTGCCCCGCCGGCCGACATCTCGCTACCGTCTGGCGATGAGCTACGAGTTCTTCTCCTACGAGGTTCCCCGTCCGCACGTGGCGTGGGTGACGATCGAACGGCCCGAGGTGTCGAACTCGATCCACACCCCTGCCCACGTCGAGTGGAGCGCCATCCTCGATCGCATCGCTGACGACGACGACATCTGGCTTGCCGTCTTCACGGGCCGCGGCGATCGATCGTTCTGTGCCGGGCGGGATCTGAAACACATGTCGATGGTGCAGCAGCAAGGTCCCGAGGCGGTCGCGGCGAACAATGCCGCGATGGCGTCGATCACCCGCTTCATCGACCGCCACGACTTCCCCAAACCAGTCATCGCCCGGGTGAACGGTGCGGCGAAAGGGGGCGGGTTCGAGGTCGCGCTGGCGTGCGATCTCGTGGTCGCGGCCGACCATGCGGTGCTCGGTCTCCCTGAACCGAAGCGAGGCATCTATGCCGGCGGCGGTGGTGTGCACCGTCTCCCCCGTCAACTTCCCGTGAAGCTCGCGATGGAATACCTGCTGACGGGACGGGACATGACTGCCGCTCACGCGCTCGAGCTCGGACTCGTCAATCGGGTCGTCCCATCGGCCGAACTCGACACGACCCTCAACGAGCTGATCGACGAGATCATGGCGTGTGCGCCGCTCTCGATCCGGGCGACGAAGCAGGCTGCGATGAGCGGCCTTGACATGGGACTCGGAGAAGCACTTCGCGCCGAGTACCCGGCTGTTGTCGAGATGATGCAGTCCGCTGACGCCAAGGAGGGCCCACTCGCCTTCTCGGAGAAGCGGGCACCGAACTGGCAGGGCCGCTAGGCGAGCGATTCCTCGGGCACCGCGGCCCGTGCCCACACGAGCCCGAGGGTGGCGATGATCGCACCACAACCCATCCCGAGGGACAGCGGTGTCGTGGTGCCGTCGAAAGCCCGGTCGAACGCCGCGGCGATGGCAGCCCCAAAGATCATCGGGACCATCCCGAACAGGGCGGCTGCCGATCCCGCCACCTCGCCGAGGGGTCGCATGGCCGCGGCGTTGATGTTCGGCACCAACAGCTGCTGGCAGCTGATCACCCCCGCCACACACGCGAAGAAGAGCCAGAAGGGTGGCTCACCGCCGGTTGCCATCGAGACCGAGACGAAGACCGCGACCGCCACGAGTAGTGCCGGCGAAGCCAGTCGCATCATTCGATCGAGCCCGACGCTCACCACGAGCTGCCGGTTGGTGAGCATCACGCCGGCCATCAGGATGGCCATCGCCGCAAAGATCGCCGGGAACCATTCAGCGAGGTCGAAGACTTCATCGACGATGATCTCGGAACTGGCGAGATACGTCAGGAATGATGCGAACAGGCCGACGATCGCGAGCATGTACCCGTAGGTCCCGGGCGTGGTGAAGATCACCTTGAACGCTCGACGAACCTCTGACCATGAATCGTCGACCGGCTTCGGCGCGGTCTGCATCGTGGCCGGGAGGCGGGTGGTCAGCGAGAACACTGCGCCCGCGTAGATCGCGCAGGCAACGAACACGAACTCCCAGCTACCGACCGCCACGATCCCAGCGCCAAGTGCGGGCGCGAGCGTCGGCACGATCGTGAACACTGCCATGATCGTGGACATCTGCTTGGCCATCTCCGCGCCCTCGAAGGCGTCCCGGACCATCGCCGTGGCGGCGACGCGAGGACCGGCGGTCGCCATGCCCCACACGAATCGGGCGAGGAGCATTGTCTCGAGGTTCGGCGCGAACGCCGCGGCGAGCGCGGCGAGGATGTAGAGGCCGAGCCCGCCCCAGAGCACGGGCCGCCGTCCGTAGCGATCAGCCAGAAAGCCTGCAGGGAGCAGGGCCAGGCCCTGACCCATCAGGAACACCGTGATCATCCCGGCAACGGCGGTCGATCCGGGCTCGAGACCGAGCCCGGCCCGGATCTCCGGGAACGCGGGGAGCATCATGTCGATGGCCAACGCAGTTCCCGCCATGACCATCGACAGGGTGAAGGTGAAGCCGGCGCGGCCTGGGGCGAAGAGTGATTCCGGCGGCGCGGCGGACCTGGGGGAAGTGTCAGTCAAGGGGGAAACGTTTCAGTCGGAGAAGCGGCTCGCCTGGCGCGAGAGAATCTGGGCCTTCGTGGTCGCGGCACCGGCATTGGTGGCGACCTCGCCGGCCATGGCCCACGCGACGGTCATCAGCTCGCCGTCGTCAGCGAGGCGATGCACCAGCCCCGCGGTCGCAGCTTCCGACGCCGGGAGGAGGCGACCGGTGAGGCAGAGGTCTCGGGCCAGTGAATCGCCGATGACGTCGGCGGCGAGATCGAACGAGGTCGGGATGCCGTGGCGAACCTGGGGCTGACCGAACACCGCATCGGCGGCGGCAACTCGCAGATCGGCCATGAGTGCGAGATCGAATCCACCGGCCACCGCGGAGCCCTGGACGGCCACCACGATCGGTTTCGGACTCTCGTGGATCAGGCGGTGGTAGCGAACGGCATCGGCGAAGAGGGCGTCCGGGTCCTCGGCGGCAGCGAGTTCGGCGAGGTCGAAGCCGGCGCAGAAGTGTTCCCCTGCCGATGACAACAGGATCACACCGACCGAGTCATCAGATGCGGCCGACTCGACCGCATCCAGGAGGAGTGCCCGAAGCTCCGCAGAAAGTGCGTTGCGCTTGGCCGGACGGTTGAGCTGGAGATGCAGGACGCGCTCACGTCGCTCTGTGATCAACACTGCTTCGCTCATCGTGCTTGCCTCCAGGCGCGATCGTACGACCGTTGGCCTTCCGGCCCTCATTCCTGGACCCGGCTACCCTCTCGCCCGATGACGACCATCACGATTCCCACTCCTTTCGAGGGTCCTCCCGGCACCGGCCAGGGCGGCTACACGGCGGCTCGGGTTGTCGAACACATCGGTGGCGCCGCAACGGTGGCCTTTCGTTCACCGATCCCGCTCGACGAGGAACTCACCCTGGAACAGCTCGACGCCGAGCATTGGCAGTTGTCCAACCCATCGGGCGATGCCGTGCTCGACATCACGCGGTGGACACCGAATTGGGCGACGACAACGGCCGTGTCCATCGCCGACGCCCGAGCTGCACGAGAGCGGTTCGAGTACACACCCGAGAACCATCCGGCTCACCACTGCTTCTCGTGTGGGGCGCAACCGGAATCGATGCAGGTCCATGCCGGACCACTCGGCGATGGCCGATACGCCACCGACTGGACGATCCCCCACTGGGCGGCGAACGACGGCGGCACCGTCGACCAGGCTGTCGCCTGGGCCGCCGTCGACTGTACGGCTGGGTGGTACATCGCCGGCCCCGCTGACCGCCGGGCCGGATTCACGGTCCAGTTGGCAGTCGAAGTCCTCAAGCCGCTCGTCGCGGGCGACACCTACGCCGTGGTCGGCTGGGAAGGCGACTATCCGGCCGCGTGGGACGGCAGGAAGCGCGGCGCCTGCTCGTCGTTGTTCGATGCCACCGGCGACCTCGTGGCCCGCAGCCGATCGTTCTGGGTGGCTTTCCCCACCGGCTGACATGCGATACTGCGCAGCGTGCTGAACGAGACCATTTCGCGGAGTGCCGTCGAGCTGGCTGCCAACACCCGATCCGGCACGCTGTCGGCGCGGCAGGTTGTCGAGGCCCATCTCGATCGCATCGACGAGATCAACGGGGCCGTCAACGCGATCGTTGCGGCACGTCCTCGCGAGGACGTACTCGCCGAAACTGACGCTGCCGATTCACTTCCCGCCGATCGACGAGGCGCGCTCCACGGTCTCCCGGTCGCGGTCAAGGATCTCCAGGACGTCGAGGGCCTGCCGACACGCCATGGGTCGGTGGTCACCTCCGAGGAACCCGCGACACGCGATGGGCTCGTCGCCGCCCGCCTCCGGGCGGCCGGGGCGATCATCGTCGGCAAGACGAACACACCCGAGTTCGGCACGGGCTGTCACACGTTCAACGAGGTCTACGGCACCACACGCAATCCCTGGAATCTGTCCCGGGTCGCGGGCGGATCCTCCGGCGGTGCCGCCGCTGCCCTCTCGTCTCGCATGCTGCCGATCGCCGACGGCTCCGACCTCGGCGGCTCACTCCGCAACCCGGCGGCCTTCTGTGGTGTCGTCGGCCTACGTCCATCGATCGGCCGTGTCCCGATCAACCCGGCGCTCATCGACGGCTCGGCATGGTTCCGTCGCTTCGGGGTGGAAGGTCCCATGGGGCGAACCGTGGCCGATACCGCGCTCCGCTCTCGGTGCTCGCCGGGCCACTCGCCGAGGACCTCAACAGTCTCCCGGGTGACCCCGCCGCCTACGCCGCCCCCCTCCCGAGTACCACCGGCGCCACCATCGGATGGGGTGGAGATCTCGGTGTGCTGACCTACGACGCCGAGCCGTTCGAGTTCGCCAGAGCCGCGGCTGCCCGCGTGAGCGATGTCGGCGGATCGATGATCGATGTGGCCCCCGACTTCTCGATGGCCGAGGAGATCTTCCGGGTCTTCCGCGGTCTCGGCTACCGCCGCCTGGGCGCCAACCTTCCCGACGGTGCGCTCGAACGGACGAAATCGACGGTGCAGGAGAACATCGCGTTCGGTCGTTCGCTCGACCTGGACCGGGTGATGCACGCGGGAGAACTACGGGCCCGGCTTCACCGCAACATGGCACACCTCTTCGCCGAGGTCGACGTCCTCGCGCTGCCGACGACTCAGGTGGTGCCCTTCCCCGTCGAACTCGAATACCCGACCGAGGTCGCTGGTCAACCGATGACCGACTACCTCAACTGGATGATGTCGAATTGCGTGATAACCGCCACTGGGTGCCCGGCCATCTCGATCCCCGCGGGGCTGACCGACGAAGGCCTCCCTACCGGCCTCATGCTCGTGGCTCCGATCGGCGAGGAACGCCGACTCCTCGAGATCGCCTCAGCCGTCGAAGCCGCCAATCCGTTCTCGGCTCAGGTTCCCCCGATCGCCTGAGTCAGGCCTGCAGTGTCGTGGGATGCCGGTCGATCGGCCGCTGGATGTCGGCGGGGTCCGACAGGAATCCAATCACGGCCCGATAGCCGTCAGAGTCCTCCCTGTGGACCTGGCGCACGCCGAGCGCTCGCACCGTCGTACCGGCGCCGGCCGTACAGGATTCACCGGTCTCTCGCTCCGTCAACGTGATCTCGCCGCTGATGACGTAGACCATCGCCTCGAAGTCGTGCCAATGAAAGTCATTGTGCACCTCGCCGAAGTCGTAGGCCCGCGGGTGTTGACCTGCCGCCTCGGCCAAAGCGATCGCCCCGGCCTCGTCGGTGAACTGATCCAAGGCGAGCTCGTAGGGCATCTCCGCAGAGTAGCGAACTACGGTCTCCTCCTGTGAGCCGCCGATACTTCACCCCCGACACGTTCGCGTTCCTTCGCGATCTCGCCGACAACAACGACCGCGCCTGGTTCAACGACAACAAAGCACGCTACGAGGCCTCCGTCCGCCAGCCGGCGCTCGACTTCATCACCGACTTCGTCGAGCCGCTGGAGGCACTCTCGCCGTACTTCGTCGCCGACTCCCGCACGGTCGGCGGGTCCCTGTTCCGCATTCACCGCGACACCCGGTTCAGCAAGGACAAGACCCCCTACAAGCTAAATACGGGAATGCACTTCCGCCACGAACGGGCGAAGGATGCCCACGCCCCGGGGTTCTACGTTCATCTCCAGCCGCGTGAGTGCTTCATCGGAGTCGGGCTCTGGATGCCCGAGCCGAAGGTCGCCTACCAGATCCGTGCCCACATCGACGAGAACCAGGACGAATGGCTGGCCGCCACGACGAACAGGGCGTTCAGGGCGAACTACGAACTCGGCGGCGACTCGCTGAAGCGTCCACCCAAGGGCTACGACGCCGACCATCCCCTGCTCGACGACCTGAAGCGCAAGAGCTTCATCGCCACCGGGCCGCTGAAACAGGGCGATGTCACGAGGGCGACCTTCAGCGACGACCTGGCCGAACGATTCGCGACAGGCACGCCGCTGATGAAGTTCCTCTGCGCCGCCGTGGGTGTGAAATTCTAGATCCGGTTGGCCTCAGTCCGGGTTCATGGCGCGCCAGACGCGCTGTGGGGTCGTGGGCATCTCGATGTGGCGGACGCCGAGGTGCGAAACCGCATCGACAACCGCGTTGTGAACCGCCGGACCCGCACCGATGGTGCCGGCTTCGCCGATGCCCTTGGCACCGAGCGGGTTGCGGTCCGTGGGTGTCTCCATGGCGATTCGTTCGAAGCTCGGCACCTCGGCCGCGGACGTGAACGCATAGTCCATGAAGTTGCCCGTCAACGGGTTGCCGTCCTCGTCGTAGACGAACTCCTCCATCAGTGTGTGAGCGATGCCCGACGCCACACCACCGTGGACCTGACCGTCGAAGATGAGGGGATTGACGATCGTGCCCGCGTCGTCACACGAGATGTGCCGGATGGGCGTGACCTGCCCGGTGTCGCGGTCGACCTCGACCACCGACAGATGGGCACCGAACGGGAATGTTGCCGCCGGCGGCTGGAAATCGGTCTCTGCGTGGAGCAGATCACCCCTCGCCTCGAGATGAGAAGCGATCTCTGCCCACGACTTCGTGATCGACGGAGAGCCCGTGACAGTGAAGACGCCGGCGTCGGTGTCGAGCGCGATGTCAGCGGGACTCGCTTCAAGGAGATCCGCGGCCACGTTGCGGGCCTGATCGATCACCATCTCGCTGGCCTCGACGACGGCGGAACCACCGACCTGAAGCGAGCGGGAACCACCGGTGCCGCCTCCACGAGCCACCTCATCGGTGTCGCCGTGGCGGACCTCGATCTTGTCGAACGGGATGCCGGTGACGTCAGCAGCCAGCTGAGCGAAGGCCGTGTGGTGGCCCTGGCCGTGCGACGATGATCCCGTGAGCACGACAGCAGATCCATCGGTCTTGATCTCGATGCTGCCGAACTCGCTGGCGGACATCGGGTTGGTGACCTCGACATAGGTCGACCACCCGAGTCCGAGGAGGTTCGCGGTGGGGTCCTCACGCCGACGGGCCTGTTCGGCGCGCAGGCCGTGATAGTCGGCTGCCTCGATCACGGCGTCGAGTGCCTTCTCGTACTCGCCACTGTCCATGTCGGCGCCGGTTTGCGTCTTGATCGGGAAGGCGTCCGACGAGATGAAGTTGACGCGCCGAACCTCGGCGGGGTCCATCCCGATCTCGACCGCGTAGATGTCGAGCAAGCGTTCGAGAGGGGTGGTGGCCTCGGGTCGACCGGCCCCGCGGTACGCACCGATCGGCGACGTGTTGGTGACCACGGAGTTGGACTCGAAGTCGAACCTCTCGATGTCATAGACGCCGAGCCCCATGATCCTCGTGAACATGGGAAGCACACAGCCGATATTGGCGTAGGCGCCGCCGTCCTGGATCAGACTCATCTGGTAGGCGGTGACACGCCCGTCGCGGGTGCCGCCCATCTTCAGCCAGTAGACAAGCGACCGGGCGTGGGCGAGCGCCAGCATGGACTCCGAGCGGGTCTCGGTCCACCGCACCGGTCGATCAACTGCACGAGCGACCGCCGCAGTGACCATGTCCTCGGGGTACGCACCGTTCTTGCCACCGAACCCGCCACCGACGTCGGGAGTGATCACATGGACATCGTCGGTTTCCACACCCATTCCGGAGGCGAGTTCCTCCTTGGTGCGGTGCGGGAATTGGGTGCACGCCCATTGGGTGAGCCGCATCCGACCCTCCTCATTGGGGGCCCAGTGCGAAACGGCCGAACGCACTTCCATCGGCGCCACCGACATCCGCGGATTGCGCATCTCGAGGTCGACGACGACGTCGCAGTCGTCGAAGATCCCCTCGGCTCCGGGTGACGGCTGTTTCCACGCCAGGTTGGTGCCCGCTTCCGGGAACAGCAGCACCTCGTCCCTGAAGGACTCCTCCAGGTCGATCACGGCATCGAGTGGCTCGTAGTCGACGAACACCATCTCCGCGGCATCCACGCCTTGGGCGCGGGTCTCGCTGACCACTGCCACGATCGGTTCACCAACGAAGCGGACCCGGTCCGATGCCAGCCACGTTCGCTTCATGTCCTGGTTCAGCATGGGCATACCGGGAGATCGGGCTTCCAGACCGAGATCCGCAGCGGTGAAGACGCCGACGACGCCGGGCATCTCGCGTGCGTCGGCAGTATCGATCTCGAGGATCTCGGCATGCGCCATCAGCGACCGCACGAAGGTGACGTGCAGGGCGTCGGCCGGCCCGACGTCGGCCACGTACTTGCCGCCGACGGTCAGGAAGTCAGGATCTTCTTTCCGGATGACCCGGTTGCCAATCATGCTCATGGGTCTGGTGTCTATCGCAGTTCCGGGCCTCGGTCTGAACCCATCACCGGGTCGACGAGATGCTCAGCGCTTCCAGCTGCCGATGAGGGCGACAATGGAGTCGAGCAGCGTGGCGATCTCCTCTTGAGTCGCCCCGGATCGCGCCGCGACCGACATTCCCAGCATGTTGGAGACGAGCGTGTCGGCGTAGACGTCGACGAGCGCTGAATCGATCTCGCCGCGATCAGCTGACCATTGCAGCGGCCGGCGGACGCCTTCGCGGAGGGTGCGCCGATAGCGATCGGCCACCTCCACCATGCGTTCATCGCGCATGCCCAGCTCGGTCGACGCGTTCACGGCCGGATCCGTCGTCGGTGCGCTCGCCGGCTCGATCCCCACCCTCATCGCCGGTCGTGCCATCCAGGGTCTCGGCGCCGCCTTCGTACTTCCCGCGACGCTCAGCATCGTCACCAACGCCTTCCCGCGCGGCGAGCGCGAGAAGGCCATCGCCGTGTGGACCGCGGTCGGCGGCATGGGCATCGGCTTCGGTCCGGCCATCGGCGGCTACCTCGTCGTCAATGAATCCCGTGACGAGCGCGAAGTCGGCATCGACGTTCCCGGCGCCATCACCGCAACCCTCGGCATCTCTGCGCTGGCGTTCGGCGTCATCCAGGGCACCGAGGCCGGATGGACCTCTCCGCTGATCATCGGCAGCTTCGCCGTCGCTGCCGCCTTCCTCGCCTCGGTGACGATCATCGGCCTGATGTTCTTCGCCGGTCCGGCCACGTTCTTCTTCATGACCCAGTTCTTCCAGATCGTGCAGGGACGCGACGCGTTCGAAGCCGGCCTCCTGATTCTCCCGAATGCCGGTGCAATCGTGGCCGCATCCGCTCTCGCTCCCCGCTTCGGCCGAACGCTGGGTCTGCGCTGGACCGTCACCGTCTCGGTGGCGATCATGGGCATTGCAATGGCGATCTTCACCCAGATCGATCCGACCTGGACGGCCGGCATTGAAATCGCCGTGATCATGTTGTTCGGTTTCGGCTTCGGACTCGGGATGCCGTCGCTCACCGACTCGATCATGGCCTCGGTTCCCGTCGAGGACGCCGGTGTCGGCTCCGCCGTGAACGACGTGAGCCGCGAGCTCGGCTCCGCCCTCGGCATCGCCATCCTCGGCACATTCATCAACAGCCTGTACCGCAGCAATGTCGAAGAGGCACTGACCGGCCAGGTCTCCGAGGATCTCATCGAGACGGCCCAGGAAGGCATCGGCGTCGTGGCCGCCACCGCTCCCAGCCTGCCGCCCGAGATCGCCCAGAGCACATTCGCCGCAGCCAGCGACTCCTTCGTCCAGGCGATGAACTCGGGCTTCTGGCTCGGCACCGGGGTCATGGTCGTCGCCGCACTCATCGCTGTCACCCTCCTCCCACGCACCGCCCGCAGCGCCCAGGTCGAGCGCACCGAGGACGACCAGCTCCTCAGCGAGCCCGTCCTGGTCGCCTGATCGGGAGTACCTCGGCGACTATGAGATGCCGATCTACAGCGCCGAGCGCGAGGCGGCCGGAATCCCGGAGCTCGCCCAGCAGCTCGTCGACAAGATCGGGGCCGTCGACGCGGTGATCGTGTCGTTCGCCGAGCACAACGGGTCGTACTCCGCCGCCTGGAAGAACACCTACGACTGGGCGTCACGCCTCGGCATGCAGGTGTACCAGGGCAGGAAGGTGGCGATGCTGGCCACTGCGCCCGGGCCCCGCGGCGGTGCCGGCGTGCTCGAGAGCGCGACGACCGTGGCACCCTTCTTCGGGGCCGAGCTCGTCGGGAGCCTTTCCGTGCCGAGCTTCAACGACAACTTCGACAGTGATGCCGGCGAGCTCGTCAACCCGGAACTCCGCAGCCAGCTCGAAGCCCTGTTGTCGAAGCTCGCCGACTGATCAGGTCGGGGCCACACCCTCGAGCCGGTCGAGTCGATTGACGACGTCGTCGAACTCGAAATAGGCATCCTGCAGGTGGCGCCGCGCTTCAGCGCCGCTGAAGCCGGTGCGGCCGTGCAGGACTCGGTGTCCGTGAACCATGAGCATCTGACCGGCATCCAGTCGGCGGTGCACCTGGTTTCCGGAGTCGAGGATTCGTTCGGTGAGAGCGCGATACGCCGAGTACCACTCGTCGAGTCGCGGCTCATCGAGCGGCAAGGGCTGCAGGGTCTGATTCGAGTACCGGACTCCGACCACCGCACCCGCGGGATCGACTCGAACGATCGGCTGGCGCGAGAACGTCTCCCCCTCATCGCTGTAGATCCGGTGCGGTACCGGAACCTCGGCAAGGACGGTGAATGCCGCCGGATCATCCGCTCTCAGTTGGTCCACGACATTCCAGCCGTCGACCACGATCGAGTCGCCGCCGTCGGCGGAGTTCTGCAGCATGGCCAGGAGCTGTCCGCTCGGCGGCCACGTGTAGCTGGCGAGATCCGTGTGCGGCGGGAGCGGGTCGGCGGTGAAGGCGATGTTGTAGCCATCGAGCGAGTACTCGATGTCATGGATGCGCGCGAACGGCACCTCGCGAATCGCCACCCCGAGCCGTTCGAGCCAGCGACCACACTCCCCCGGCTCGGTCGACATGCCGGTGACCACGAGCACGCCTTCGTCGCGATACGAGGCCAGCGCTTCGGATCGGAGGGCGTCGTCGCCCCAGAACGCACCGTCATCGACAGTGGGCAGTTCGTGACCACCGCTCCAGAGCCGGGGTTCGTGCTGCATGCGCCGTCGCTCGACCAGACGCAGCAGGCGCAGCAGCGCCATGTCGTACCGGCTGGTGTGGCCGTCGTTCCATATGACGGTGACGCCGCCATCGTCAACGAACTGGTCCGCCACCGCGAGGTCGAGTGGGACCTCCGACAGCGTCAACCGCCGTTCCCCGATCCCCGGGACGAAGCACGAGGCACACGGGCATTGGAGACGCAGCCAGGTGGCAGGAGCATCGAGCGACAGGCCGTCGATGAGCACCGAGACTCGAGATGCCATCACAACCCCCGATCAGATCTACCCTGCGGCCATGGATGGAGAGACACTATTCGACATCACCGAGACGTACCACGAACTCGGCATCCACCAGAGTGGTACCACCGTCGACACCGCCACCGCGGCCTGGCTCGCCGCTGAACTCGAGGCGCGGGAGATGTCGGTCGCCCTGCAGCCGGTGCCGTTCGACCGGTACGTCTGCGAGAGCTCCCTGGTCGTCGACGGGGAGGCGGTCGACCATCTGCCGTTGTTCTACGAGTGGGTCGGGGAGATCGAGACGACCGATGTCGGCGTTCGGATGGTCGATGCCCGCGGCGGCGGATCGGTCGGGCTCATCGACGATGTGGTCGCCGACGCAGCGGGCTCCGGACGCGCTGCCAGTGTCCTGGCGACGGACCATCCGAATGGATCACTGGTGGCCGTCAACCGATCCCCCAGCCTTGGATCGGGCCATCCGATCGTCCTGGTGGCCGGACGAGATCACCAACGACTCGCCGGCGCGGCCGAGGTCACCCTTCGCATGCGCGCCGGGATCGAACGCACCGCCACCACCAACGTGATCGCGAGGAACCCCGCCGCCCTGGCAGCCGACCACGAGCCGGTCCTGTTCACGACCCCGCTCACGGGTTGGGTCCGAGCGGCCGGCGAGCGCGGCACGGGCGTGGCGATCTTCCTCGAGATGATGGAGCGGTTCGTCGACACTCCGGTCGGCGCCGTCGCCTGTGGAGGCCACGAACTCGACCATCTCGGCGTCAACCACTGGCTCGACAACCGTCACGTCGAGCCGACCGCCGTCGTCCATCTCGGCGCGTCGGTCGCCGTCGACCATCCGACGCCTGCGGGACGCGTCCTCGCTCCCACCCGTGCCGGCGTCACCAACGCCACCGGGAGGAGGGGCGACGCGATGCGCGCTGCCCTCACACCGGGCCGCCTGGCCATACGCACCGGTACAGATCAGTGGGTCGGCGAGAGTCGGACGTTGCAGGTGCTCGGCGTGCCGATGCTCTCGATCGCCGGTGGCGGGATCGACTTCCACACCCACGAGGACACACCAGCGCGTGCCACATCGCCCGCGGCCCTCGCGGTCATGGCTGACATCGTCGAGGATGCCACTCGCATCCTGATCAACTGAACTCGGGTCAGTCGACCCGATGCAGGACGCCCGAGTCGACGTCGTACACGAAACCGGTGATGTGCTCGCGGTTCGGAAGGAACGGGTTGTTGCGAAGACCCTCCAACGCCTGCTGAGTGTCCTCGAACGGGTCGCTGAACGACTCGAGTGACCACGTGGGTGCCGTACCCAACTCAGCCTCGAGATCGGCCCGGAACTGCGACTCGTCAACACCATGGAGTCCGCACTTCGTGTGATGAAGCAGGATCACTTCCCTGGTGCCGAGGGAGCGCTGAGACAACACGAGCGAGCGAACGACGTCGTCGGTCAGAACACCACCCGCATTGCGGATCACGTGTGCCTCGCCCCGGTGGATGCCGAGGATGTCCTCGACGTCCATGCGGGCATCCATGCAGGCCACCACGGCGAGGCGTTGGGTCGGCGCCGACGGTGCCCCCTGGCGGGAGAAGGTCGCCGCATAGGACGCATTGCGATGGACGAGATCGTCGACGATGGGGCTGAACGGCTCGGAACTCACGCCCAAGACGCTAGCGGGAGCCCTGACCCGCCCGCGATGACTAGTGTGGCGAGGTGACCACGGACGGCGAACCCCGGGTGCGGGTTCAATGGGAAGACCGACAACGGGTCTTTCAGGCGCGGGTGTTGACCCACGCCGACGCCGACGTCGACCTGCGCGCCTATCGCACGTTCTTCGGCCCCCCGGCCGGCCATCCGCGCCCCGCCACCTCTCGAATCGAACGAGCCTTCGTCGTCGTCATCGCCACCGCCGTGATCGTGGGTGCGATCATGCTCACCGACCTGGCCACCGAGGTTCCCGCCGCCGTCGCCGGTCTCGGCGGGGGGATGGCGTTGATCGCCGGGTTGGCAGGGCCCGACCCCCGCCGCGTCAACCCGCCGTCGGCGCCACTGGTCGCCATCTACCCACGACGGGTCGCTCGTGGAGACCTCCCCCAGGTCGTGACCCGCATCAACCTCGATGAGCTCGACCGGCTCGGGGCCGACGGCTACGGCTCGCTCGTCGGCTCGGCGAGGCCCGGCGGCACCCTCGGCATCTTCGTCGACGACTACCTGGTGTGGGCTCGCACCCCTCCCCGCGGCGGAATCAACCTCGACCCGAGATTCGGCATCGACTGACCCGCCCCGAGGATCAGTCCAGGTTCGGGCGGCCGCTGGCAATCGCCGTGGCGGTGCCCTCGACGAACATGGGTCGCCCCTCGACATCGATGACCTTCTCGACCCACGTCGTCTCGATCTCGAAGTCGACCGTGCCCGCATCTCGGGCCGCCTGCATTGCCGCCTCGACCGCCAGCTCCTCGGCTCGCTCCTGCGCCTGGGGCCGTTCCCACGCCGTCTCGGGATCGATGCCCGAGTGGACGCGATACACACCGCGGCGCGGGCAGGTCACCATGATCTCGGCGCGAACCCGAACCTTGCCGACCACCGCGCCAATCGCATTCGCCACCCCTGCATGCTCGGGAACGTCAACCGGACAACCCAGCAGCTCCCCAATGGCCGGGTAGTACGTCGCGGCGGGCGCGCCCAGGCCGATCAGCGGCACTCCCAGACCGGCGACGAGGCGGGAACTGCGGGTGGTGCCATCGATCGCGGCGGCGACGAGGGCCGACGTCGATGCCTTGGCCGGAAGCCCGTCGCGCACCAGCGCGGCGTCGAGCAAGGCCTCCGCCGAACGACGCACCAACGTCTTCACCACGATGGCGCTGATCGCTTCGCCGGCGCTCGTCTCCCGGGTCTCCTCGGCGATCGCCCGCCCGTAGCGGTCGCGCCGCCGAGCGAAGAGTTCGGCACCGAGACGGGCCGCCTCGGCGTTGTTGGTGGACTGCCGACCGAGGACATGGCTCGCATCAGTGGGCGTGAACGCGGCCATTCGAACGACGGCTCGCCCGACGAGTCGACGAACCGCGCGCTCCTGCAGGCTCGACCGGACCGCCCGGCCAGCAGGCGTCAACTCACCGCCGAGTTCGTCGACGATCTCCTGTTCGAAACGGTCGAGTTTCGCATTGTGGACCCGGGACGTCGGCTCGAGGAAGACGCCATCCCACACGCCCGGGATGTCGCTGTCGAGCTGCTGCCGGAGGGTGTCGAGCACGACCTGCCCCGCGCGATCGGCCAGCAGACTCAGGGGCACAACCCGGCGGGGACCGATCTCGAGCTCTGGTCCGACCGCACGATCGGCGAGCGCCACCTCGCTGTCGCCACCCAACCCATGGGTGTGCATCATCACGGCCTCGACCATGGTGCGATGTCCTCCGACGATGGCTCCGTCAGGACTGAAGTCCGGGAGGCCGTCGCGCACGACCGCAATGTCGGTGGTCGTCCCGCCGATGTCGGAGACGACCGCATCGTCGGCATCACCGAGGTGGGCGGCACCGACGAGGCTCGCCGCGGGACCGGAGAGAATGGTCTCGACCGGTCGATCGCGGACGAAATCAGTGGAGACGAGCGAGCCGTTGCCGCGCACGATCATCATCGGTGCGTCGATGCCGCCCTCCTCGAGAATCGTGGCCGTCGTGGCGACCAGCTCGTCGATCAGGGCGATCAGTCGGGAGTTGAGCAGGGCGGTCACGCCTCGCTTCGGGCCGTTGAGCTTGGCCGAGAGCTGATGGCTGCACGTGACGGGCTTGCCCGTGTGCTCACGGATCATGTCGCGAGCGGCGAGTTCGTGCTCCGCGTTGCGCGTGGCGAACTGGGCCGTGACGGCGAAGGCATCGACCTGGTCGGCGACTGCATCGATCTGTTCCGCCAGGTGGCCGAGATCCAACGGCATGACCTCGTCACCATGGGACGTGTGGCCGCCATCGACGACAACCACGGCGTCTGATCCGATGGCTTCGCGCAGCCCGCCCCGGTCGAGTGCGTCAGGCTCGAATCCGATGGTGACGAGGCAGGCGGGTCGACCCGTCCCCTCGACGAGTGCATTCGTGGCGAGCGTGGTCGACAGGGCGACCATCTGGATCGCTACCGGCTCGACGGCAGCAGATTCGATGGCCGCATCGATCGCGCCGCGGATCCCCACCGACAGATCGTCGTGGGTGGTGGGTGACTTCGCCTTCGCGAGGATGGCGCGAGCGTCCTCGTCGTAGACGACGGCG
Organism: Acidimicrobiaceae bacterium; assembly: GCA_016845585.1. Classification (GTDB taxonomy): domain Bacteria; phylum Actinomycetota; class Acidimicrobiia; order Acidimicrobiales; family Aldehydirespiratoraceae; genus JAACCU01. Next base: position 23,195 of record JAERSO010000131.1, read on the forward strand.
TCGGTGTACGTACCGCCGGTATCGACCCCCAAGGCGATCCGGCGCTGATGAGCAGCCATGAGGTGACAGTCTGCCGCCGCGGACCCCGGAGAAGCGACATATGTTTGACCGATGACCACTCCCCGATCCGAACGTCCCGACATGGCCGGCTACGGCGTCACCGACGATCCTGAGGGACTCCTGCCGTGGGACTGGGCCGAGGAGCGGCTTCTCGCCAGCCGCAACTTCTGGCTCGTTACTGCCAGCGGCGACGGCCGTCCGCATTCGATGCCGGTCTGGGGTGTCTGGATGCCCGAGCGCCAGCGATGGGGTGGCGGGTTCGCGACCTCGGCGCGGAAGGTCCGCAACATGCGGGCGAATGACCGGGTCGTCGTCACCAACGAGGATTCGGTGAACGTCGTGTCCATCGAAGGCCGCGCCATGCCGATCGCCGGTGACGAGGCCGACCCGATGATCCAGGCGTGGGCGGAGAAGTACAGGTCCGAGATCGGCGACGACGTCGACGCCACCGCCGAGTTCATGCACCAGAGTTCGATGTGGGAGATCGTCCCCGAGCGGGCGTTCGGCCTGATCGAGACTCCCGAACAGTTCTCCTCCGCCGCCACTCGCTGGGCCTGGGACCTGTAACGCTGGGGTCTGTCCCCAGCGTTACAGGTGCCTGGTCAGGGCCAGAGGGGTTCGTTGATCTCGAAGCCGACGGGCTCGCCCCAGGTGTTGCGGTAGGAGACCTCGTGGGCGGGGTTTCGTTTGGCGACGCCCCATTTGCCGGTCGGGTAGCCCATCGGCACACAGCAGGCCATCCGGAACCCGGCGTCGTCGGGCACGCCCAGGACCTTCAGCGTCTCCTCGCCCTTGAATCCGAGCACCGATGTGAGCGATGAGCCCACACCGTCGGCGCGTGCCGCGAGCATCGCGCTCCAGACAGCCGGGAAGATCGAACCACCGCTGGCATCGAACTGATCGAAGGCGAACAGCATCAGCGGATAGGTGCCGAAGTTCTCCTGTGCCCAGGTCACCGAGTTGAAGATCCGCAGGAACTGCTGCGACTCGGGATCGTCCGGGGTGGCTCGCGATTGGGCGAGCCGGTCCTTGTAGATCGTCTCCCACAGGATGTCGATGCAGTCGCGGTAGAGGTCACCGATCTGTTGCCGTTTCGCCTCGTCGTCCACGAGCATGAAACGCCAACCCTGGCCATTGCCACCACTCGGAGCTCGGATTGCGGCATCGAGGATGCGCATCTGCACATCCTCGGGGACCGGTTCGTCGGTGACCCGCCGCATGGCGCGCGTGGTGTACAGGGCTTCGCGAATATCCATAGGGACGCAGTTGAGCAGACCCTCAACACCACGCGCCAGCTGTCGATACTGAGAAAGTGACCAGCTTCCTCGATTCCCTCCACGAACCCGAGCGTCACTGCTCGTGTGGGCATCATGAGGGTTCGCACTGCCACGGGTTCAGCAACCAGGCCTGCATGTGGTGTGACTGTCGCACCTTCGCCGACCCGGAGAACCCGCTGTCGCGCGAGCCGGTCGGTACGACCCGCCGCTTCCTGTCACGCCGCTGACACTCCCGACCCACACGTTTCCACGCCCCCTGCTGCCCCGAGCGGCCCCAGGTGTCATAGAACAGGGGGATGGACACGGAACCGATCCGAGCGCGTATCGCGGGCGGGCTCCGCGAGATCGTGACGGGGTCGGCTGAGCCGACCATCGTCGATTTCGATCCTGACGCATCACGTCTCTTCGGGCCCGGTAGCGCCCCGTGGCTGGTCCAGTCCGATGTCGCGATGCTCGTGGGCGGGCTCCGGGCATTGCTGATCCAGACGCTGCATCCGCTCGTCATGGCCGGCGTCGCCGACCACAGCGACTACCGAAACGATCCACTGGGGCGGCTGCAACGGACCGGACAGTTCGTTGCCACCGTCACCTACGGCACGCTCGACGAAGCCGAGCTCGCCATCGACACGGTACGTCGCGTCCACGACCACATCACCGGCACCGCCACCGACGGCCGAGGCTACGAGGCGAACAACCCGCACCTGCTCGCGTGGGTCCATGCCACCGAGGTCGACAGCTTTCTCCGAGCCCGGACCCAGTACGGAGCGACCCCGTTGCCGGCCGGCACACCGGACCGATACGTCGCCGACATGGCAGAGATCGGCAGGCGACTCGGGGTCGAGAACCCGCCCGAGTCGACCGTCGATCTCGCCTGGACACTCGAGCGATTCCGGCCTGAGCTCGACGCCGGCCGCCAGGCCCTGTCAACCGTGCGGTGGCTCGCAGCACCTCCTGGGACACCGCTGCATCTGCGAGCTCCCTACGCGGTGTTGTTCGGAGCGGCCGTCGGCCTGCTCCCCCGCTACGCCCGCCGCATGCTGTGGCTCCCGCTACCGCCGCTGGCTCGCCCCGCGGCCATCGAACCTGTCGCCACCGGGCTTCTGCGGGTGCTCGACTGGGCCATTGGCCCGTCACCGGCCACCGTCTGAATCAGAGGCCGAAGAGGCTTCCGATGGCCTTGACGCCGTCGTCCACCGCGTCACTGACGCTCTTGGAGCCACCGCTGCTGGACTTCGGCAGGGTGAGGATCGAACCGACCGGGTCGGCGAAGAAGTCCTCGACGTCGCCGGTGGTGTCCTTGACCCAGCTGTCGACATCGTCGGCGGCCTGCTCGGTCCAGTCGTCGAAGTCGTGGCCCGCCTGCTCGGCCCAGTCCTCGATGGCCGGATCGAGCTCGACCTCGAGGCCCCCGATGTTGCCACCGACGCTCCAGTCGTTTTCGACATGGGCCTCACCGTCATCGAACGGACATCTCTCCGGCGCGCAGATCGGCCTCGGCCTTGTAGTCCACGCTGCCTGCGGCCAGACCGTCGCCCAGCTCGGCGTCGCCGCCATGGCCGTAGCTACCCGTACCGTCGGCGAGGTTGGCCTCGCCACCCTGGTGGGCGAAGGCTGATTCCAGCTCACCGTGAGGGCATGGAAGACGAACGACTACGCCTCCGGCAGAGGCACGCAGTGGAAGTTGGCCGGATCGGCCACACCATGGCTGCTGGTGGCAACGGTGACACAGACGCCGGTGGCGTCCGCGGGCTTGTTGGACAACCGCATCTCCCCGGTTGGGACGAAGACCCGTTCGGCCGTGAGCTCCCAGGGGTCGCGCTCGGCCGCGTTGCTGCCCACCTTGGCCACGTCATAGATGTCCCAGAAGAAGTGGGCGTGCGTGCCGGAGAGCGCCGGCTCGAACCCCTCCGGTGTCCACGCGATCTCGAGGTTGCCGTCGACCAACGAGAGGTCGTCGATCTCGATACAGAGACCGCCGTTGCACTCCGGGTCCGGGAGATCCGGGATGGTGGTCGTCGTGGTCGTTGTGGAGGTGGTCGTCGTCGTGGTGGACGTCGTGGGCGTCTCGGTGGTCGTGGTCGTGGCGGACTGGTCGCCATCGGACTCGCCGTCCGAGCCGTCACCATCCTCCTCCTCGGACACGGGGTCGGCCGTCTGCGTGTCGCCGGAGTCGCGGGCAAAGACGAAGAACGCCGCGGCGGCACCGGCGGCGATGATCAGAATGGCCACCAGCAAGATGACCGGTCGGGTACCACTCGGCGCGGGCACAGTGGCCGAGGGAGCGTCGACGACGGTCGAGCCGGCCACACTGGCGGACTCGGGCGCGGCAGCGGCGACAGATCCCTGAGCCGCATCGTGGGCGGCCGCGGCGGCACCCAGCGCGACGACGTGTTTGGGGTGGGCATCGACGGCGACCGGTCGGCCCAGTTCGTTCGACACGACATCGGCCACCAGCGAGATCCGCGACGAACCACCGACGAGCAGGACGGCCCGAAGGTCCTCCGCCGCGACACCAGCGCTGTCGAGGGCCCGGCGCAGTGCCGCCACGGAGTCGCCGAGTGCCGGACGAATCGCGTTCTCGAACTCCTCGCGGGTCAGCCGCACCTCGCCGTGATGACCCGGCAGCAGCACAGGGATCGTGACGTCCATGTCGTGCGACAACGCTTCCTTGGCCTGGACACACTCGGTTCGGAGTCGAGCGGCCGCGGGATCCGTCGGCGTCACCTGATCGAGTGCCCAGTTCCGCTTGGGTGACCTCGGCCACCAGCGCCTCCGCGACATGGGGAAGGTCGCCCGCACGGGCGAGGATCACCTCGGCTGCAGAGTCGTCCACCCGACAGGTCCTCGCGACCCAAGCCTGAAACGCCGCGCCGTCCGCGTCGGGGACCGGTTCGAGCAGAGCGCCATCTCGCGTGACCGCATCGAGCAACGGTGAGGCGGCTCTGCCCGCCGAAGCCGGAGCGAGCACGACGAACGCGCTGACGCCGCGAGTGCAGCTTGCAGACTCTCCGGGAGCAGCTGCGGATCCGAGATGATGACCGCCGGTCCCAGGTCGGGCTCGGCGTCACCGGGCCGAACGAGTGCAACGTCGCCCAACGCATCGCGGGCGGTGCGCTCGAGCGCAGCGTGGGTCACACGCGGCGCGGTCACCCAGACGCGTCGCGCTCCGCTCGACAGTGCCGACTCGAGGCGGCGGATCATCCCCGGGGCATCACTCATCCGACGGGAATGACCGCACGCCTAGAGTCCCCGCATGGACCTCGCCGAACTGCAGACCCTGATGGACGATCTCTACGGAGAGGCCGACACAGCGCGCGGCGTGCCCGCGACGGTGGCGTGGCTGTGCGAGGAACTCGGCGAACTCGCCCAGGCGGTGCGCAAGGGCACCCGGGAGCAGCAGGTCCACGAGTTCGGCGATGTTCTCGCCTGGCTGGCCTCGCTCGCCAACCAGATGGGCATCACCCTCGACGAGGCCATGCAGCGCTACGTCGAGAATCCACCCTAGGGCACCCCGATGATCCGCTCAGGCGTGATGAAGATCGAGACTCGGCCTTCGGCGGCCATGACTCGGTCGTACTCGTCCCAATCGTCATGGGTACCCCCGGCAGCGACGAAAACATCCCGCAGAAGTTGAGTGAGTCCACTTCCTCCCGCGCCGGCGTCGTCGGTCACGATCTCCGCCGGCCCCTCGACTCCAGCCCATTGCCAGCCACGCCGGAAGGTCACCGACGCCCGCCCACCGCGTCGGATGTGGTCGACCTTGCGGGCATCGCCGCGGGCAACCAGCGCGACGACGTCCTCGCCCGTCGTCGGGTGAACGAACGGCCCGGCGTTCACGACTGAACTGTGCACCGAACCGTCGGGGCGTACCGACGCGACCACGCACAGACCCGTCTCCGAGCCGGCCATCGCGCGGACACTCTCGAAATCTGCCATGCGCAACCGTAGCGCCCCCCGCTCAGACCAGGTTCTGGGCGACGAGGCTCTCGGCGATCTGGATGGTGTTGAGGGCGGCGCCCTTGCGCAGGTTGTCGCCGGACAGGAACAGGCTGAGGCCGTGGTCCACGGTGTCGTCGACACGGATACGACCGACAGAGGTCTCGTCGACACCCGCGGAGTCGAGCGGCGTCGGGACGTCCATCAGCACAACGCCCTCGGCGCCGGCAAGCAGTTCGCGCGCACGATCAGGACTGATCGCCGAGGCGAAGCGGGCGTTGATCTGCAACGAGTGCCCGGTGTACACGGGCACCCGCACACACGAACCCGACACCTTGAGGTCGGGAAGCCCCATGATCTTGCGGCTCTCGAAGCGGAGCTTCTGTTCCTCGTCGGTCTCGTCGAGACCATCGTCCACCAGCTTCCCGGCGAATGGCAGCACGTTGAACGCGATCGGCTTCACGAAGTTCTCACCGGCCTCGAGAGAGACCGCACGCCCGTCGTAGGTGAGGCCGGGGCCATCGGCGCCGACCTTCTGGGCCTGCTCGTCGAGCTCACGAACACCGGAGAGTCCGGCGCCCGACACGGCCTGGTAGGTCGACACCACCATGGCATCGAGCCCAGCCTCGTCGGCCAGCGGCTTCATGACCGGCATGGCGACCATCGTGGTGCAGTTGGGGTTGGCGACGATGCCCTTGGGGATGGACTGCAGGTCCGCGGCATTGACCTCGGGGACGACCAGCGGGACGTCGGGATCCATGCGCCATGCCGACGAGTTGTCGATGACGATCGCACCGGCGGCGGCCACTTTCGGGGCGAGTTCTCGCGACGTACCTCCACCGGCCGAGAACAAGGCGATGTCGACGCCGGAGTAGTCAGCGGTGGACGCGTCCTCGACGACGATGTCATGGGCGACACCATCGGAGTCGGTCCACTCGATCGTCTTTCCCGCCGAGCGAGCGGAGGCAAACAGACGCAGCGAGGTGATCGGAAAGCTCCGCTCCGCGAGGAGGTTCCGCATCACACCGCCCACCTGACCGGTGGCACCAACGATTCCTACATGCATGCCTCAAGGCTACCGTCCGCCGGTTGAGGACGACCGCGGATTTCCGACGCTGACGCCTTCGCGCTACGCCGCGGTGGCCGCCGCGAGACTTGCGAGTGTCGCGGTACCGATTGCGATCAGCGCCTCCGTCGAAGTGACGATGTTGCTCGAGCCGCCGCTCCCGCGCGGCGTCGACCACTGCGCGGGGTCCTGGTGAAAGACCAGGTACATCAGCGCGGCGAGCAGCGCGGCGCCGAGAGTTGCCGGCACCGACAACGACCGCACCTCGACACCGAGGCTGACGGCTCGCATGACCAGGACCCCGGCCGAGATGACGAGCGGGATGAGCACGATCGACAGAAGACTCATCGGCACGACCGCGATCCCAGCCGCGAGCATCAGCCCCGCATGCCCACGAGCAACGCCGACCGACGCGACCACTCCCGCCCCGACGAACGGGGCCCCGAACCCGATGGCTGACAACCAGCCTTCCGGGTCATGCGGCGAGCCGGCGTAGTAGTGCACGAACACGAGGCCGACCCCGCCGACGATCACCGCGGCCGCGGCCAATCTGGTGGTCGAGTCCGAGTCCATACCCCCATCTAAGCGCGAAGAAGGGGCGAGGTCTGCGCCATCGTTGCGACGACGCCGACCCCACCCCTTCTCGTGTCAGATCAGTTGAGGGTCAGGCGCAGAATTCGGTGCCGTCGGAGCGGTTACCGCACGTGTTGCCGAAGGCTTCGTATTCACTACCGAACGGACTGTCCAGATAGAGATCGTCGCAGGCCTGCATGTCGCCGGCCTCGCAACCGTCCCACATTCGATCGAGCGCCGGGTCGTCGCCGTAGGCGTTGGGTTCGCCTTCGCCGACACCATCGGACATGTCTTCGACCATTTCGTCGACGCTGTCCTGCATCTCGTCGGTCAGATCGCCACCCAGCAGACACTCGGTGGTGATGGCGACTGCCTCGGCAGGCGGATCATTGTCGCCAAGGGCCTGATCGGTCAGGTCACCCGGGTTGATTCCGGCCTCGTGAAGCTTCTCGACGACGCAGTCTGCCTGCTCATCGCTGAAGAAGCCATCCTTCGTCAACTCGGCCTTGAACTCTTCATCCGTCGGGCCACCACCACAGGCAGAGGCAAGCAGCGCAAGCGCCGCACCGAGGATCATCACATATCGCCGCATGGGCTTCCTTTCATAAGGACGAGCTCCCGCAGCTCGCCACCAACGCCCCATCGACCGCTGCCCTTGCAATGTTGAGGGTGGTCACCCTCCGTCACAAAGAACGACGACTCAGGCACTGGTGGATGGCGACACCCTAGCCAAGGCGGACTCCCCCGAGCACCCGAACTGGCGGCACATATGGTCGGAGTCCGACGGTTCATTCCGCCAGTTCGCTGACGTCAGGTGGTCAGTTCGGCGTGGAAGGCTTCGAGACGGGCGAGGAGATCCGCCTCGTCGAGGACGCCCTCGGACCGCTTCAACTCGAGCAGCCACTTCATGATCTGCCCGACCTCGCGACCGGGTTCGATCCCGAGATGGGCCATCACGGCCGCACCATCGATCTGCGGACGCTCCGCTGCCCGACGATCCTCCTCGGCCAGTTCGGCGATACGCCGCTCGAGATCATCGATCCATTCCTGGATGCGCTGGGCCTTGGCCTTGTTGCGGGTGGTGCAGTCGCTGCGGATCAGCGCGTTGAGGCGACCGAGCAGAGGGCCGGCGTCGCGGGCGTAGCGGCGAACAGCGGCATCGCTCCAACCATCCGCATAGCCCTTGAAGCGCCCGGACATCCGAACGAGTTCGGCCACATCGGCGACGACGTCCTCTGCATACCCGAGCGCTGTCATCCGCTTCTTGGTGACGCGCCCACCCACGACCTCATGGTGACGGAACGTGACCCCGCCGTGCTCGAAGCTCCGGGTCTGGGGCTTGGCGATGTCGTGGAACAGCGCAGCGAGACGCACGATCTCGTCGCGCGGGGTCTTGGCGACGACAGCCACCGTGTGCGAGAGCACGTCCTTGTGGCGATGGATCGGGTCCTGTTCCATGCGCAGCGCCAGGAGTTCCGGAACGAGCGGGTCGATCCGGCCACTGTCGATCGCCGACCACAGCGACGCGGCGACGTCGTCCGCCATGAGGATGGCGGACAGCGCCTCGGCGGCGTCAGAAACAGTGTCGGTGGGCTCGAGTTCCATGGCGGCAAAAGTCTACGACGCCGCTGCCGTCGCCCACGCCCACGATCGACGACGACGTAGGATCCCACGGTGCCCACACTTCCTGATCTCCTCCACGGGGATGATGACTTCCTGCCCGAAAGGGCCCTCGTCATCGTCGCTCACCCCGACGACATCGACTTCGGCACCGCCGGCACAGTCGCCACGCTGACCGACCACGGCGTCGAGGTCGTGTACGGCCTCGTGACGAGCGGCCAGGCCGGCGAACCCGCTGAGCTCAGCGCCGAGGATCTCGCCGACATCCGCCAGGCCGAACAGGCCGCCGCCGGCAAGGTGGTGGGAGTCACCGAACTGCACTGGCTCGGCTTCCCCGACGGCGCCGTCGAGTCGACGCTCGAACTCCGCAAGGCGATCTCGCGGCTGATTCGGATGGTGAAGCCCGACCTCGTGATCACCCAGACACCGGAACGGAACTGGGATCGCATCTACGCCGCTCATCCCGATCATCTCGCCACCGGCGAAGCAGTGGTCAGTGCCGTCTACCCCGACGCCCGCAACGCCAAGTCCTACCCGGAGCTGCTCGACGAAGGTTACGAACCCCACGCAGTCAGCCGGATCTGGCTGATGGCCGGCACCGACCACAACCTGCGCGTCGACATCTCGGCCGCGCTCGATCGAAAGATCGACGCGCTGCTCGAGCACCACAGTCAAAACGACGCTCGGGCCGATGTGCTGCCGGGCATGATCCGCGAATGGGCAGGCGACAACGCGAAGGCGTCGGGAATCGCCGGCGCCACCGCTGTCGAGTCGTTCCGGGCCGTCAACACCGAGTAGTGGTCGCCCTTCGGGGCCACCGACCTTCTGAGCTACGTTCTGATCAGTCAGTCGGGAACCACACGGCGGTTGTGAACGTCTAACGTGCTCGCACCCCTCCTGGAGGAACGTGTGCGGACCCTGCCTTTCACCCTCAGACTCCTGCTCGCCGCGCTCTCCCTCATGCTGGTCGCCGCCGCCTGCGGCATCGACAGCGACGACGCCGGTAGTGACGACAGCGGGTCCGGCGGCGACTTCCACGAGGTGTCCGGCACCACCGATGACTCGAGCGACGACGGCGACTACGACGCCGCCACAGCCGGCGAGGAAGCCGAGGGCGACTTCGATGATGACATGGCCGATGCCGAGGAACCGGCGGCCGCCGAGAAGGACGAGACCGGCCTCGCCGTCCCCACCGCGCTCACCGCGGCCGACATCGGTCGCGACATCGTCTTTCGCGCCACTGTGGGTGTCGCCGTGGAAGATGTCGCCGCCGCGGGCCGTGAAGCCACCCAGATCGTGACCAGCCTCGGGGGGATCGTGTTCGGCCAATCGTCGACGGTCGACCCGTCACCGCGCACCGTGCTCACGTTCAAGATCCTGCCCGAGGACTTCGATGATGCGCTCGAAGCCCTTGCCGGTGTGGGAGACCTCGTCGAGCAGACCATCTCTGCCGAGGACGTCACCGACCGGGTCGTCGATCTCGAAAGCCGGATTTCCACATCCGAGGCGAGCGTTCTGCGTCTCCGTGGCTTCCTCGAGGGAGCCACCGATGTCCAGGTGATCGCCGACCTCGAGCGCCAACTCCTCGACCGTGAGACCACGCTCGAGACCCTGCGCGGGCAACTCCGCACCCTGCGCGACCAGGTGAGTCTCGCCACCATCACCCTGACGATCACCGAGGCCGGCCGCGACTCGCTGCCCACCGACCTCGATCTGGTCGCCTGGCTCGGCGACGACGAAGCCGACGCGTGCCCCGGCCATTCATCGCTCGACGTGAACCGGGACGACAGCGCCGTCCTCTGCATCGAGATCGAGAACACCGGCGACGCCACTCTCACCGACATCTCGATCGAGTCGACCGAGCTCCGGCTCCGAGTGGACGACTTCGACATCGAGACGGGCTCGCTCGACGAGTTGGAGCCCGGCGACCGGTTGGTTGCGCTCTTCGACCTCGATGTGTCCGAGGGCCGCGTGCAACGCCGCGACGCTCGAGGCGGCTTGTTCATCGACGTCCGGGTCGAGGCCGTCCCCGCCGACAATCCCGATGCCACGGTGCAACGCGAGACCGACGTCGTGTTGATCGCCGACAACGAAACCCCCTTGCCGGGCTTCGGTGATGCATTCGGGGGCGGTGTTTCGACGCTTGCCGTCATCGGCAGCATCCTGTTGCTGATCCTGGGTGGTGTCTTGCCGTTCGTTCCCTTCATCGGCATCGCGATCTGGCTCTTCTTGCGCCACCGGCGGGGCAAGATCCGCCCCCTCGACCCGCCTCCGGCACCACCGACAGCGACCGAGGACAATACGGAGAGACTCTGACACCGGCGAGGCGAATCGGCTAGAACGGCTACGGACCCAGTGGATCTGCCGATGGGAACGGTGTAGACAGCAAGCCGAGGGGGACTATGAACGAGACCGCGGCACCAACCCTGGCGGACGCGCTCTTCGACGCGGTTCACGACCGCAAACCGGCGGTCGATGGCGCCCATCCGGCCCTTCGGGAGCTGGGTGAATCGATCGGGGCCGACGGTGTCGAACTGTGGATGTATCTCGACGATGGGCACCTCGTGCGCACCGCCATGTGGGCGAACGAGCCCTCCTCGGTTCGCCCGGACCACAACTGGAAGATCGACGCGACGAGTCCGATGTGGCCAGTGTTGAACGATGCGTCCCCCATCATGTACGCCAACCTGAGCGAGCCTGGGGCCTCGCTCGATCGAGCATGTGGCGCCCCGATCAACGGGGATCTTCGATGCGAGGGAATCCTGTTGGCCTGGCCGCTTGAGTGGACCGAGTACTCAGAGTCTGACTGCGACGCCTTCCTCGATCTCTCGGAGATGATCTCCGATGTGTGCCGGAGTGGTTCTGCGTCAATCGAGGAGACCGGCCGGCAGCGGTTCGAACAGATGATCGCGACGGCCAACGCCATGCTGCTCGACCGTCACTCCGGAGACCCGGACGAACGACTCGTCGACGCCATGACCATGATCGGCACCGGCCTCGATGTGAACCATCTCGCGCTGTTCCGCGTCGAGGAGGGCGAGATTCGCTCAAAGGCCGGCTAGTCACGCGGGGGCTACGTCCTCCACGACTACCGTCGACGCGTCTACGTCGATCCCTTCCTCGCCTCGTTGGGATCCTCACTCCGTGGCACCGAGCCGAAAATCACCCAGTGGATCGACATCCCGGCCGAGGGGCGCGAGGTCATGGAGCTCTATGAGCACGACCCCGGGCCGGTGCTCCTCTACCCGATCGTCTCCGACGGTGAGCAGGTCGGTGGACTGGCCTTTGCCGTGCCTGCGAGTCATCAGTGGATCAGCGAGTTCTCCACCGCGCTGAGTTCGCTGGCACTCGCGATGTACTTCTACCTCGCGAGCCGAGAGAACGACCTGCGCCACGAGGCATCAACCGCCATCGAACGAGCGCTCGCCAAGCTCAGCACAGCCATGTGGCGACTCGATTCGGCTGACGACACGTCAGCCATCGACGAACACCTGATCTCGCTCGCTGACGCGCTTCGCATCGATGGCCTGATGGTCCACACCCGAGACGAGGGCAGCCTGACGGAGACCAACGCCTGGGTTCGTGAGGGGTTCGAGCTACCGACCGCCGCCCAGGTCGACCGAATCAATGCCGGGTGGGAGGACCTCAACATCGATGGCCGCCTGACCTGGGAGCCCGAACAACAGGATTCGGCGGGCGAGTCGCTCAAGGCAAGCGACTGTCACGGCCTGGTGATCTCGATCGGCAGTGTCGACGACGTCATCGGCGCGATCACCCTGATTCGTGGCGAGGGTGCAATCGGCGACCATCGCGAGTTCTCGATCAATCGGCTGGCGCGGACGCTGCGTGACTTCTTGCGCCGGATCCAACTCGAATCCGATCTGAACCGCCAGCGCGAACTCGAACGGCTGCGGGCGTTCGCAGGAAGCACGCTCCTACCGACCTCTGAGTCCGAAGGAGATGCCAGCGCCGCCATCGAATCCGTGCTGGCGCGAGTGGCGGAGACCTATGTGTGCGACCAGGTGCTGTGGGGGAACCGCGGCCGCGGTTCGCCGCTCGACCGCGGGTGGAGCTATCGGGCCAAGACCGGTGAGTTCTCACCGATGCCGATGTCGCGCTTCGGGATCGACCACTGGATCCACGACGAGGATTCGATCGCCGTCCTCCGCCTCGACTATCCGACCATGCGCCTCCTCGGGATCGATCCCCGTGAGTACCCCGACACCATCGTAACGGTGGCTCGCAACCAACTCGACGGAGAAACCCTCGGCGGGCTGGCCCTCATAACCCACGAGACCCGCGGCTACACGGCCGATGAACTCGTCGGTCTCGGTGCGGTCAGCAATCTCATTCACCACTTCGAGGCGCGGGTCGACGCATCGTCACTCGCCGCGCTCCACCATCGCTACGACGAGCTGCGAATCACGATCGCGAACGAACTGATCGGCCATCCTGGAGAGTCGCTCGACGAGATGAGCGAGTGTGCCCTCGCCGCCATCGGCGACGCCTTCGGCGCCGACTCCGTCGTGTTCCGTCGCGGCGAGGGGGACATCTTGATGTGGGTCAGCCCCGAGGGCCGTCGCATGGCGGAGGCCATCTACCGCACCGGTGCCGGCCAGGCAATGGCCCACGAAGCACTGACCCACTCTCGCTCCGGTCGTGTCACCCCGATGCGGATGGCCGACATCTCTTCCGACGTTCGTGTCCAGCTGCAAGACCTCCGCGTCGACGAGATCGAGATTATCGGTGGAGTGGTCAGCGGTTCGGGCGAGCCGGCGACGATCAGCGCGTTTCGATTCTCGGAGTCCGGCTGGGGCGCTCTGGAGCACAGCACCCTCATCGACGTCGGCACCCAACTCCAGCGCACCGCCGCTGCCATCGCCGCCCGTGATCTAGCCGCTCATCACCAGATACTCGACGAGCTGGTCGCTCGCTGCGTGGCCGCCCTGATCCAGCAATCCGATGCTCACCAGGCGATCGAGGTCGTGCTCAAGGACGTGATGGACACGCTGGGAGCTGCCGGCGCAGCATGGCTCGTCGCCGATCACGACCACCTTCGCGTCGACGTCACCCATGCGGTCCGCCCCAACGGCGGGACCGTGGCTGTGCCAACGCTCACGTTCGACCAGGACCTCTGGGATCAGATGTGGGCCGCCACTCCGACGACCCGCTTCTGCAACATCGACGAGGAACCCCTGCGAACGCTACGGGAGCTGACCCCAGGCGTCCGTGGACACCGAGGATGGTCTCGCCGGTGCAGGTCCAGGGGAGACCGGTCGCAATACTCGACGTGCAGCTGGAGTCGGACCCCGAAGGATCCGCCGTGGCCGCCGCGCTCGGCACCATCGGACACCTGATCTTCGAGGTCACCGACCGGCTTCGCGCCAACCGCCTCTTCACCACCACCTTCGAATCCGCTCCGACCGGTCAGCTGCTGCTCGATGACCAGGGCATCATCCGGGCGAGCAATGCCACATTCCGACACCGCTTCGGCCACAACATCGGCCGGCCGTGGGCCGACATCGATCCGAGCTTCGTGACCGGCGGACCCGAGCACGAGGTCCGCATCAACGCCGGGCGCCATGCTCGCTGGGTGCGGATCCGAAGCTCCGAGGTGGCGCTCGATCAGACCCGACCATCGACCGTGGTTCATGTCGAGGACATCACGAGCTATCGCGCCGCGCAGGCCATGCTCGAGTTCGAGGCCACCCATGATCAGCTCACCGGACTCGGCAATCGTCGGATGCTCGATGATCAACTGGTCAGGCGCACCGACAGCGAGTGCACAGTGATGATGGTCGACATCGACCGCTTCAAGGTGGTCAACGAGTCTCTCGGACACACGGCCGGCGACGAGGTTCTCACGATTCTCGCCGACCGTCTCCGCATGGCCGTACGCGGCGGCGACCTCGTGTGCCGCTTCGGCGGCGACGAGTTCGCGATCCTGCTGCGTGACAATGTCGATCATGATGAGTTGGTCGGGATGGCCGGTCGGCTGCTCAATCTGCTCCGCAATCCGATCGAGCTACAGGGAGTGCGGCTGATCCCAACATGTTCCATCGGCGTTGCCACATCGGCCGTCGGCGACGACACCGAGACGGTGCTCCGGCATGCCGATTGGGCCCTGCACAACGCCAAGCACTCCGGCCGAGACCGCTCCGCGTTCTTCGATCCGGAAGACACGATGATGTTGCATGATCGTCTTCGCCTGGAGTCCGACCTTCGCGCCGGCATGGAACACGGCGAGTTCATCCCGCACTTCCAGCCCGAGTACGACCTCACGAGCGCCAGGGTGATCGACCTCGAAGCGCTGGTGCGCTGGCAGAAGCCCGGCGAGGGTCTGATTCCCGCCGCCAGGTTCATCGATGCCGCCGAGGAGATCGGCCTGGCGCCGATGATGAGTCAGCTGGTACTGGCCCGTAGCTGCGAGGAGGCCGCCCACTGGGTTGAAGCCGGCTTTGCGGGACGGGTGCGGGTCAACATCACGGCGGCACAGTTGCAGTCCGACACGCTCGAGTTCGAGATCGTCGCCGCACTGAATCGGAGGCAACTCAAGCCCGAGAACTTCTGCATCGAGGTAACGGAGCGATCACTTCTGGTCGACGTCAATGCCGCGGTGAGGTCGCTGTCGCGGATTCGCGAGCTGGGCGTCGAAATTGCGATCGACGACTTCGGTACCGGTTTCAGTTCGCTTGCATGGCTCAAGGAACTCCCAGTCGACACACTGAAGATCGACCGGGCATTCGTGAGGAATCTCGCCACCGACGCCTCCGATCGCGAGATCGTCCGCACCGTGATCGGTCTGGCCCACGCCCTGGACCTCGACGTCGTCGCCGAAGGTGTCGAAGAAGCGGAGCAGGTGCCGATCCTGCTCGATCTCGGCTGCACACGCGCCCAGGGTTGGTTGTGGTCGCCTGCCGTCCCGGCACGTGAGGTGCAGGCACTGTTGAAGGCGCCGCCCCCTGGGTGACCCAGGCCGAACCGAGCGCCTGAGCCCCACGCCGTCAGCTGAAGTAGCGAGCCTCGATGCCGTCGAGCATCGCCTCGAGGCCTTCGTCGAATCGTTCCGCAACCGACATCGTGCGTAGCGCGGCCCGGAAGCGGGCGACCGCTTCGAAGCCTTCCGGAAGCTCCTCGGGGCCACGCGTGACGTCGGCCTCGGTGCGAGCCGCCGATCGCTCCTGGATCAGGGTGCCGACCACATAGGCCGACACGGCGGAGAACGCGAGGGTGGGCGCTCGAAGATCATCACTGACGCCGTCGAAGATCGATGCAACACGATCCATCAGTTGGAGTCCGCCCGGGGTGTCGCCGGGGCGGTCGATCAGGAGCGTGAGCGCTTCGGGATGGGCCTCGGCCGCGTGGACATAGGACCCGGCCAGACGCCTGGCCTTCTCGCGCCAATCGCCGTCCGGTGACCCGTAGGCCTCGAAGATCTTCGCGTAGATCAGATCGCTGACCGCGTTGAGGAGGTCGTCCTTGTTGGCGACATGGTTGTAGAGCGACATCGCCTCGACACCGAGCGATGCGCCGAGCTTGCGCATGCTGAGGGCCTCGAGGCCCTTCTCGTCGATCAGCGCAAGCGCGGTGGAGGCCACGCGGCCCCTGGTCAACGGCTCTCGTTCGACGACGGTCATGGGCGCAAGTGTAGGGCCACCGGCGCGGTCACGAGTCAGCGAACGTGGGTTCTCAGGCGCCGCCGGGAGCGGCCTGCATCAGGTTGATCAGATCGATGTAGCGCAAGAGCACCATGTCGTTGGTGCCGGCCATCGGGAGGCCGACGGATACGCGTCCGATACTGAGGCCGCATCGGTCCACGTGGAGCTCGGAGTCGATACTCGTCTTCGGCGAGAGCTCAGTGTGGGCCATAGGCGCCAAGAGAACCAGTCCCGGTCGCGATGAACCAGAGACGCCCGGCTCATTCAGGCCAGCCGCTCACCTGGGCCATCAGGCCTGGATCGGGCCATCCGTCGACCGCCACTCGAATACCGTGAACGCCCCCATTCCCTCGGCGTCCACGAGCGTCTCCGCCTCTCGAATGCGGCTCCGCCCCGTGAGGGCCGCAAGACCGCCCGTCGCTACACCGGCCTCCCAGAGGGCCTTCCCTTCCTTCAGCAGTTCCGAGAGCCCGTACGCATCCAGGAAGGCGGCCTGCGTTCGGACCGATGGGGGGTCCGAGGCGGCGACGATCTGTTCCACCGGAAGGTCGATCGTGATGTCCTGGGTTCCAGGCTCGACCAGCCATCCGGCCGCGGTGCCATGGTCCCTGAACGTGCGCAGCCAGCCGCCGCGGGAGAGCAGCTGATCGGTTGGTGCGGCGTAGTCGATAACCACGAGACGTGCGCCGGTAGCGTGAGCATCGCGGATCCACTCGCCGGCGGTGCGCACCACAGGGAGCTGAGCGCCAATCTCGGCCTGAACGTCGGTCGGCTCGGTCACGGGCGGGCCGAGGGATTCGACGAATTCCCCGTCCTCGACGTCAACGAGGATCTCGCGCCAGCCGTCATGGGTCCGCTCGGCCATGTCGAACGGCAGGTTGTCCAGCAGTTCGTTGGCGAGGATCACGTCGCACGGGACGACCGACGCTGTTTCCGGCGCCATGCTGGTGATTGCGTCGGCCACCGGGTGGAACGCTCGCTGGGGGGCCGAAATCTCCACGAGCTCGAGGTGAAGAGCACCTGCCCGGAGACATCGAGGCGCCGCGGCCAGAATTGCACGGCCGAGCGTGCCCGGGCCGGCTCCGACATCGCGCACACGCCAGTAAGCGGGTTCACCGGCCTCGCTCCACCATGTGTCGAGCGCGTTGGCGACGACGGCACCGAACAGCGGCCCGACTTCGGGCCCGGTCAGGAAGTCACCGCGGCGACCGGCGCGTCCAACGTCGACCTGACGGGTGTAGAATCCATCGTTCGGGTCATAGAGGGCGACGTCGATGAATCGGGACGCGCTGATCGGACCCTGCGCGTCGATCTCGACGGCGAGTCGCTCAGCGAGCGGCCCGCGGGGCACCGGGGATCAGCCGCCGACGCCGGCGAGCAGACTCACCTTGGTGACGTCGCCCACCAGACCCGGCAACACGCCGAAGACGATGGTGGCCGCCACGGTGAGCACGAGCGCCGAGCTGAGCGACGCGGGCACACGCACCGGGGCGACATCGCCGTCAGGTGCCTCGTCGGCCCACATCTTCGCCCCGATCCGGGCGTAGTAGTAGAGGGCGATGACGGAGTTCACGGCGACGAACACACCGAGCGCGACACCGGAGGCGGTGTTGGCCTCGATGACGGCACCCATGATGCGGAACTTGGCCCACCAGCCACCGAGCGGCGGGATGCCGGCGAGGGCGAAGAGGAAGACGGTCATGGCCACGGTGAGGCCGGGGGCGTACTGGAAGAGGCCGCGGTAGTCGTCGATCTCGGCCGAACGGGTCTTGCGAGCCACGGCGATGACGACGGCAAAGGCACCGAGGTTCATGGCGGCGTAGATCACGAGGTAGCTGACCGTGGCGGCCAGGGCCGAGTCCGGCACATCGCTGGCCACCGCGAGCGGGGCGAGCATGTAGCCGGCTTGGGCGACACCCGAGTAGGCGAGCATGCGAACGATGTTGGTCTGGCGCAGCGCGATCAGGTTGCCGACCGTCATCGACAGAGCCGCGAGCACGAAGATCATCGGTTCGTACACGTCGTCACGGCCGATGAAGCCGACGAAGAGCATGTTCATCAGCGCCACGAAGCCGGCCGCCTTGGAGGCGACCGAGAGGAAGGCGGTGACTGGTGTGGGAGCACCTTCGTACGTGTCCGGCGCCCAGGTGTGGAACGGGACGGCCGAGACCTTGAACGCGAAACCGACGATGACGAAGATCACACCCATGACCACGATGGCCGAGGGAGAATCGGAGCCGCTGACAGCCTCGTTCATGTCGGCCAGCAGGGTGGTGCCCGAAGCTCCGTAGAGCAGCGACATGCCGTAGAGCAGAATGGCCGAGGCGAAGACACCCATCAGGTAGTACTTGATGCCGGCCTCATTGCTCTTGAGGTCACGCTTGCGCCAGGTGGCGAGCATGTAGGCCGGGATCGACAGCAGCTCGAGCGCAACGAAGATCGTGATCAGGTCACGGGCGGAGGCCATGAGCACCATGCCGAGGATGGAGCTCAGGAGGAGTCCGTAGTACTCGTTCTCCCAGTAGTCGCCTTCGGAGATGTAGTGGCTGCTGAGCAGGACGACCACATAGCCGGCGAGGACGAAGACGGCCTTCATGATGAGGGCGTAGTTGTCGACGACGAACGCACCGTTGAACATCGAGCGATCGGCGCCGTCGACCGCGAGCGTGATGATCGGGACCATCGTGGCCAACAGGCCGAGAGACGCCAGGGCGGGTGCCAGCTTGCGACCCCGCTCCAGCCAGACGATGTCCATCAGCGTGAGGAGTGCGCCGAACGCGAGCAGGGTCAGCTCTGGCGCGGCAGCATGCCAATCGATTGGTGGTCGGATGAAGTCTCCGACCTCAGCAGCGAGCGCAGCCAGCATGGGGAATCAGCCTCCGAGGGCGGCCTGGGCGGCGGCAGCCACACCTTCACAGCCATCTTCGAGTTGCAGGCAGTTGTCGAGGGACTCGACGACGGCCGGGTCGGTGACCTCGAAGATGAGGCCGGGGGCCACACCGAAGAGAACGATGAGGAAGAGGAACGGCGCCCAGGAGATCCACTCGTTGCGTTTCACGTCGACGATCTCAGGATCGTTGGCGAACTCCTCGGACGGTTCGCCCATCGCAGTGCGCTGGAGCAGCCAGAGGAGATAGCCGGCGGCGAGCACGGTGCCGATGGCGGCGATCACCATGTAGCCACGGAAGGTCTCCACCGGGACGCCATTGGCGGGCTGGTAGGCCGACAGGATGGCGGGGAACTCACCCCAGAAGCCGGCGAGTCCGGGCAGACCGAGCGACGCCATGGCCGTGAATCCCAGGATCCAGCCGAGCTTCGGAGCCTGAACGAGCATCCCGCCGAGGCGGCTGATCTCCAGGGTGTGGTAGCGCTCCTTCACCGATCCGGCGATGAAGAAGAGCATGCCGGTGATGAGGCCGTGAGCGACCATGCCGAAGATGGCGGCGTTGATGCCGAAGTCGGTGAGCGTGGCGATGCCCAGCATCACGAAGCCCATGTGGGCCACCGATGAGAAGGCGATCAAACGCTTCATGTCGGTCTGGGCGAGGCAACCCAGCGCACCGTAGATGATGCCGATGACGGCGAAGAGGCCGATCCACGGGGCCCATGCCTCAGCAGCTTCGGGCAGCATCGGGATGGAGATGCGGATGAAGCCGTAGGTGCCGAGCTTCAGGAGCACGGCGGCCAGGATGACCGAACCCTGGGTGGGCGCTTGGGTGTGCGCGTCGGGCAACCAGGTGTGGAACGGGAACAGAGGAACCTTGACACCGAAGCCGAGGAACATGCCACCGAAGATGAGCAGCTGCGACGATCGAACGATGCCGGCACCGGCGACGTCGGACAGTGCCCGCATGTCGAAGGTGCGCATGAGTTCGCCCGTGGTCGGGTCCTTCGAGAGGAAGAACAACGCCAGGAAGCCGAGCAGCATCAGGGCGGAACCGAAGAGGGTGTAGAGGAAGAACTTCAGCGAGGCGTAGCGACGATCCTCACCACCCCAGACGGCGATCATGAAGAACATCGGGAGCAGGACGACCTCGAAGAAGACGAAGAAGAGGATGAGGTCCTGCGCCAGGAAGGTGCCGATCATGCCCGTCTCGAGGATGAGCATGAGGATCAGGAATGCCTTGGCGTTTCCGGGGTGTGGGATGTGGTCCCACGAGTAGATGAACACCAGCGGCATCACGAAGACCGTGAGGAGGAGCAAGGGCAGCGACATGCCGTCGAGGCCCATGATCAGGCGGGAGTTGATGACCTCGATCCATGACTCGTCGACGACGTACTGCAGCGATCCCGCAGCGTCGTAGTCGAAGTCGATGAGGTACCAAACGCCGAGGGCCAACGCCACGAGAGAAGCGAAGAGGGAGACCTGCTTGTGGGTCTCCTCGCTCTCTTGCGGAATGAGCATCATCAGCAGGGCGCCGGCGAGCGGCACGAAGGTGATGATGAGGAGGCCCCAGTCGGTGAGGAAGTCAGGCATGAGTGTTGTTCCTGGTTACCAGTTGAAAAGTTGGCGAATTAGAGAGCGAGGATGATGACGAAGGCGCCGGCCGCGATGGCGGCGCCGGCGAACAAGATGGCGGCGTAGTTCTGGACCTTGCCGGAGTTCATGGCGCGGAGCTCCTGGCCGGTGGCATCGGAGACGATGCCGGCACCGTTGACCACACCGTCGACGAGACCCTGGTCGATCTTCTCGTAGACGAGCTTGCCGGTGGCCACCGCCGATTCGCCGGCAGCGTTGACGGTGCCGTCGATGACGTTCTGGTTGACCCAGTTGGTGGCCCGAGCGAGCGGGCCCTTGGTGAACCCGGCGATCACACCGGTGTAGAGATGGTCGAGGTAGTACTTGTTGACGAGCACCGTGTGACCGGCACGAGCCAGCGAGCTGGTGGTGGTGAGGCCGTCGGGCAGCCCGGTGAGCGACTCGCCGACCTGCTTGCTGCGCCGGTCGACCCACACGAAGTAGTAGACGAACGCGAGCACCGCACCCGCGACCGCGACGAGGCTGGCCACGATGGCCAACGACCAGCTGGGTGTGGCGTGCGAGATCCCCGGGAAGTAGGACGATCCGGTCGGTTCGATGAAGTGACCGAAACGCTCGGTCCAACCATCCGGGACCAACTGGAACCCCGATGGGAAGTTCACGAAACCGATCAGGATCGAGAAGCCCGAGAGAATGAACAGCGGGTACAGGATGCGCGGGCCGGATTCGTGCGGGTCGCCATGGCCGTGCGTGTCGCCTCGGAACTCCCCGTGGAAGGTGAGGTAGACGCAGCGGGTCATGTAGGCGGCGGTGAGCGCAGCACCGATCATGCCCATGGTGAGGTGGAACGTGTAGGCGCCGTTGGCACCTCCGCCACCGAGCCAACCGCCGGTGCCCACGAGGATCTCGTCCTTCGACCAGAAGCCGGCCAACGGGAACACACCGGCGAGTGCGAGCGAGCCGATGATGAACGTGATGTACGTCTTCGGCATGAACTTGCGCATGCCGCCCATGTCCTTCTTCATGTCGAAGCTGTGCACCGCGTGGGCGACAGAGCCGGAGCCGAGGAACAGGTTGGCCTTGAAGAAGGCGTGGGTGAAGAGGTGGAAGACCGCCGCGGTCCAGGCACCGACGCCGAGCGCCATCGCCATGTAGCCGAGCTGCGACACCGTGGAGTAGGCCAGCACCTTCTTGATGTCGTCCTGCACGAAAGCGAGCAGGCCGCCGAAGACCAGCGTGATGGCGCCGACGGTGGCGAGCAGGTTGATGCTCGAGCCGCCGATCTGCATGCCTTCGAAGAACACCGGGTAGAGGCGGGCGACCATGTAGATGCCGGCGACGACCATGGTGGCCGCGTGGATCAGCGCCGAGACCGGGGTGGGGCCGGCCAGGGCGTCGGGCAGCGAGGTGTGGAGGATGAACTGGCCGGACTTCGACATCACCGCGGCGGTGAGCGACGCGGCGGCGACCACGAGTGCGGTGTGGCCGACCGTGCCGCTGACGATGTTCTCGTTGATGGTGATCGTGTCGAACGTCTTGCCGCCGCCGGCCGCGAAGAACAGGGTGATCATGCCGACGAGGAGCCCGACATCGCCGACGCGGTTGGTGAGGAACGCCTTGAGGGCGGCGTCGCTGTTGGGCTTCTCCTCCCACCAGTGGCCGATCAGAGCGAACGAACAGACGCCGACGAGCTCCCAGCCCACGATCATCTGCAGGATGTTGTCGCTGAGGACGAAGAAGAGCATCGAGGCGGTGAACAGCGAGAGGAAGGCGAAGTAGTGCGTGTAGCGCCTGTCGCCTCCGACATAGTCCGTCGAGTAGATGTGAACCAGCAGCGAGATCAACGTGACGACGAAGAGCATCATCACCGACAGACCGTCGACGAGGATGCCGGCGTCGAACTGCACGCCGCCGTTCTGCCACCACTGGGTGGAGTTCTGCACGGCCACGTAGGGATGCGCCGACACGTGACCGTCGTCGTGCCCCTCGTCCACATGTTCGTCAGTGGCGTGATCGTCGGTTTCGGCGTCGGCCGTCAGAACCAACGAATCGGTCGCCGATGAGTCCTCGGCGATGATGGCGTGCTCGGCATCATCGGCGTGGAACTCGAAGTTGTCGCGGTGATCGATCCAGGCCACGCCGGTGATGATGGCCAGAACGAAGGCGATGCCGACGGCGGCGATACCGAACTCGGCGCCCTTGTTCGGCATGCGCTTGCCGAAGAAGAGGATCAGGAGGAACGAGACGGCCGGGAGCAGCGGGATGATCCAGGCGTTCTCGAGGAACCAATTGGCGTCGTGAGTACGAGTCGAGACCTCGGACACGGCTCCGGCGGCGAGAAGAGAAGCAAACACGGCGGGGTCAGCCCTTCAGCAGGTCGGCCTCGGTGAGGTCGATGCTGCGGCGGTTGCGGTACATGAGCAAGACGATGGCGAGACCGATGCCGACTTCGGCGGCGGCCACTGCGATCGTGAAGAGCGCGAACACGGAGCCGCCAACGTCGTCGTTGAGGGCGCCGAAGGCGACGAGGTTGATGTTCACCGCGTTGAGGATCAATTCGATGGACATCAGAACGAGGATGGCGTTCTTGCGGGCCAGGACGCCGTAGACGCCCAGGCAGAACAGGACTGCCGCGAGGAGGAGGAACTGGTTGAGAAGCATCAGGCGTTCCTCCTAATCCCGACGGGCCACGACGATGGCCCCGATCAGGGCGGCGAGCAGAAGTACGGACACCGCTTCGAACGGAACGATGTACTGGCTGAAGATCGAGTCGCTGACCAGGGTGGTGGACTGCGGTTCGTCGATCACCAGACGTGTGTCTTCGAAGGAATCGATGAGGGCGATCGACATGACCGCCAACAGCAGCACGCCGACGATGGCGGCCATCGTGCGCTTCTCGGTGCCGACGGATTCATCGTCGCCCATCGAAGCTCGGGTGAGCATCACGCCGAACAGGAACAGGACCACGACGGCACCGATGTAGACCAGCACCTGGGTGATCGCCACGAACTCGGCGCCGAGGAAGATGAACTGCACGGCCACGCCCGACAGCACGACCACGAGCCAGAGGGCGGCGTGGACCACGTTGCCGGTGGTGACCACACGGAACGCGGCGTAGATCATCAGGGCGGCGACGACCCCGAAGAAGATGTTCTGGGCGACATAGAGGTCCATGTCGGCCGAGGCGGCGGCGAGCATCCCCATCATGTGGCGGGCACCTTCTTGACCTTGGCCTCTGACCCGGCCTCGTAGGCCTCGAAGTCGGGAACCGTCTCCATCCACTCCGCCAAGCGGGACTTGTCGTGGAGCAGATCAGCGATGCGGGGCTCGGAGTACTCGTACTCCGGGGTCCAGAAGAGGGCCTCGAACGGACAGACCTCGACACAGATCCCGCAGAACATGCAGAGGGCGAAGTCGATGTCGAAGCGGTCGAGTACGTTGACCTGGCGGGGCTTGCCGCCGGCACGACGCGGTGGCGCCTTCTCCTTGTGGCCCTCGATGTAGATGCACCAGTCGGGGCACTCACGAGCACAGAGCATGCAGGCGGTGCAGTTCTCCTCGTGGAGCGCGATGACGCCACGGGCCCGAGTAGGAGGTGCTTCCTTCTCGTGCGGATACTGCACGGTCTCGGCACCTTTGACGGGGTTGGGTACCGGCTTCTTCATCCCGTCGGGGAAGACGGTGCGCAGTAGGGTGCCGCCGGTGACGCCGAGGCCTTTGATGAGTCCAGGTACGAGTCCCATGCGATGTCCTAGAAGGCGACCTTGAGAATGCCCGTGACCACGATGTTGGCCAGGGACAGCGGAATGAGAACCTTCCAGGCCAGCTTCTGGAGCTGGTCCTCACGGAAGCGGGGGAAGGTGAAACGCACCCAGAACACGACGAACGTGAGGATGACAATCTTGGTGAGCATCACGAGCGGCCCGAGGACATTCATGATGTTCTCGGACGGGTCGATGCCCGGGATGTACCAACCACCGAGGAAGAGCACCGCGGCGATGGCGGAGAAGACGCCGGCGGTGGCGAACTCTCCGATGAAGAAGAGCAGGAACCGCATGCCCGAGTATTCGGTCATGTAGCCGGTGACGAGCTCGGATTCGGCGATCGGCATGTCGAACGGCGTCTGCGTGAGCTCGGCCTGCATGGCGATGAGGAAGATCAGGAAGGCGACACCCTGGGTGAGGATGTAGGGGTTGCCGATCGCTCCCCAACCGAAGATCTCGCCTTCGGCCTGGGCGAGCACGATGCCCTGCATGTTCATGGTGCCGGCCTGGATGACGACACCGAGCACGGCGAGGATCAGCGGCAGCTCGTAGGCGATGAGCTGACCGGTGGCACGCAGACCGCCGAGCAGCGAGTACTTCGAGGCCGAACCCCAGCCGGCCATGAGGATGCCGATGACCGACACCGACGACACCGCCATGGCGAGGTAGATGCCGAGATCGGTGTCGATGAACCATGCATCGGGGCCGCCGGGCACGACGACCACGAGCAGGAACGTCGACATCAGCACCACGAACGGCGCAGCGGCGAAGACGAACTTGTCGGCCTTGCGGGGGAAGATGTCTTCCTTCTGCAGGAACTTGCCGACCTCGGCGAGCAGCTGCAGCGAACCGAACGGACCGGCTTCCATCGGGCCGAGGCGGCTCTGCATGAACGACACCAGCTTGAACAGGTGCAGGTACACCAGGGTGCCGGCGATGAGGAGCACCGCGGCGAGGCCGGCGCCGACACGGATGCCGGTCTGCTGCCAGTAGGCGAGCTCGCCGATGATGTTGAGAGAAGCGGTCATCGATCGATGTCTCCCAGGATGAAGTACAGCGAGCCCAGGATCGTGATGATGTCGGGTACGTAGACGCCCTTGAGCAACCAGGGCGTGATCGAGATGTTGTTGAACGACGCCGAGCGGATCTTCACCCGGTACGGGACGAGATCACCCTTCGAGATGACGTAGTAGCCCATCACGCCGAGCGGGTTCTCCGTCTCCACATAGGCCTCACCGGCGGGCACCTTGATGATGCGCGGCACCTTGGCCATGATCGGGCCCGACGCGATGTTGTCGAGCAGCTGATCAATGATGCGCGTGCTCTCGCGGGTCTCCTGCAGGCGCACCCAGAAGCGAGCGAATGAGTCGCCGTCGGGATGGGTCCAGACCTTCCAGTCGGTCTCGTTGTGGACCATGCCGCACGGGTTGTCGCGGCGGACGTCCCAGTCGACGCCGGAACCACGGATGTTGGCACCGGAGAGGCCGTAGCTGAGGCCGATGTCGGCAGGGATGACACCGATGCCGCGGGTACGAGCCTGGAAGATCTCATTGCCTTCGACGAGGGCTTCGATCTCGTCGCAGTACTGGCGCATCTTCTTCATGACACGCTTGGTCTCGGTGATCCAGCCGGCCGGCAGATCGTCCTTGAGGCCACCGATGCGGTCGAAGTTGGGGTGGAAGCGGCCACCGGTGGCGGCTTCGATCAGGTTGAGGACGTGCTCACGGTCACGGAAGGCGAAGAACGCCGGCGTGACGGCACCGACCTGCAGACCCATGTCGCCGAGGAACAACGTGATGTTCGCGATGCGGCTCATCTCGAACAGGATCGTGCGGATCCACTGGGCACGAGGCGGGGCCTCGACGTCCATCAACCGCTCGGCGGCGAGGATGAACGGGACCTCGTTGGCGAAGCTGCCCACCCAGTCGATGCGGTTCACCAGGGTGGTGACCTGTGGGTAGGTGCGGACCTCGGCCAGCTTCTCGTAGCCGCGGTGCATGTAGCCCATGACCGGGTCGACAGCGACCACCTGTTCTCCGTCGAGCTTCGCGACGATTCGCAGAGTGCCGTGCGTGGCGGGGTGCTGCGGGCCGATGTTGAGGGTCATGCCCTCGGTCTCGAGCTCCACATTGACGCGAGCGTCAGCGGCCTGGGCCGCGATGTAGCTCAGCTGTTCGCGATCGGAGATATCAGTCATCGCCATCACCGCTCTCCTCGTCGCCAGGCATCTTCTCGACGTCGACGATGCCGGGCCACGGCTTCATCTGACGAGCCAGCAACGGATAGTCCTTGCGCAGGGGGTGGCCCTCGAACTGCGACGGCAGGTACAACGGGCGCAGGCCCGGGTGACCGGTGAACGAGAAGCCGTACATCTCGGCCGCCTCACGCTCGTGCCAGTTGGCACCGGGGTAGACCGACACCCAGCTGTCGACGGTGACCTCGTCATCGAGGTCGACCTTCAGGGTGATGCCGAGACCGTTCACGATGTCGTTCACACGGGCGAAGACCTGGAACCGTCCGGTGCCGCCGGTGATGCCGTGCTCGATCGATTGGTCGATCTCGGAACGCTCGTCGTGACCAAGCGCGACATCCACCGAAGAGTCCATGTCCCGACCGAAGGGGGACGGCATCCAGTCGATGCCGCTCAGGAAGTTGAAGTAGCCGAAGCCGAGGCCGTTCTTGGTGAACTCGGCGGCCTCGAGCCATGACTCGCGTGACACGCGCAGCCAGACGTCGACGCCAGGCTCGACATGGGACTCGAGCAGCCCGGCGCCGAGATGCGCGGTGAACCGGGCCACCAACTCATTGCGAGCGGCGTCGACCTCGGGTGTTGCCTCTTCTTCGGTGGGAGTGTCAGTCGATGACAATCGGCTCGCCCTTCCAACGCTCGGCCATGTCTTCGTTCTGGATGCGCTCCTGAAGGAGCACGATGCCCTCGAGGAGGGCCTCGGGGCGGGGCGGGCAGCCCGGCACATAGACATCGACCGGCACGACCTGATCGACACCCTTGGTGACGCTGTAGCTGTCCCAGTAGGGGCCGCCACAGTTGGCGCAGGACCCCATGGAGATCACGTACTTGGGCTCGGGCATCTGTTCGTAGAGACGCTTCACCGACGGAGCCATCTTGTCGGTGACCGTGCCGGACACGACGAGGAGGTCGGCCTGGCGCGGGCTGGCAGGCAGCGGGATGACGCCGAGACGCATCACGTCGTAACGCGGCGACGCAAATGCAGCACCCATCTCGATGGCACAGCAGGCAAGACCCCACTGGTACACCCACATGGAGTATTTGCGGCTCATGTTCAGCAGCGACTGGATGCCACCGCCGACCTTTCCGGACTCGACTAGACCCACTTGAGCACTCCCTTACGCCAGGCGTAGATGAGCCCGAGCAGCAGGATGAAGATGAAGATCGCCATTTCGATCAGGCCGAAGACCTCGTAGGCCTCGAGGCGAGCCGCCCACGGGAAGATGAACACGGCTTCGACGTCGAACATGACGAAGAGCAGGGCGAAGACGTAGTAGCGGATGTTGGCCTGGGACCACATGTCGCCGGTCGGGTCGACGCCCGATTCGTACGCCTCGAGCTTGGCGGCGTTGGGGTGATCGGGGCGCAGGATGCGACCAAGGCCGAGAAAGACGCCTACGAGGGCGACGCCGATCAGACCGAAGATTCCAACTGTGAGATAACTACGGAGAAAATCCGACACGAGGGGTGAGCCTACTCAGGGAGTTTTGGGCAGAACAAAGCCGGGGACAGCACGTTTCCCAGCGCCGAGAGGCTACCGCCGACAGCGGCGCTTCACCGTGATCGGCCCCCGGAATTCCGGGAGGTCTTCGATGCGGCGACGAGCAACGCGATCAGCGCTGCTCTCATGGCGCCCCGAAGCCCGCCGATGCTGACGCATGGAACTCGAACGCACGGGTCTCAGCGGTCAGGAACTGACTGAGTTGGCGCGTGTGAGTGGCCGCGACGTCGACCAACTCGGCGATGAACTCCGCCGACGACCGTGGGCGATTCATGACGTCCTCGGCGATCCGGACACGGTCGCGTCCGTGTTCGAGAGCGAGGGCCTGGTCGACTCGGTCTCCCCGTTCGTGCTGTTCGCCGTGCTTGCCCGGCACGCGGCCGACGATCTCCTCGATCGGCCCTACGTCAACGAGTGGATCGCCCCGAATTCGCGTCTGCCGGTCTTCGACGTGGAACCGCTGTGTGAGTTCGCCTTCGCGCCGGGCCGCGTGCTCTTCCTCGCCCGCCTCCTGACCTCGATGGTGCATCCCGTGTGTGCGCCCGTGCCGGTGCCGACCACCGATCCGTGGGAGCTCGCCGGCTGGCTCGACGCCGTCGACGAGCAAGACCGGGTCCGTCTTCTGCGACGGATGGGCGACGTCTCGCTGTTCATCGCCGGCGTACACGCGGACGCAACCGGGGTCGGAGAGCTCGGACCCACGCAGATCGATCAGCTCGCCCGCTCGCTCGGTATCTCCGAACAGGACGCCATCGAGTTGGTCGAAGCCGACAGCACCGGCGCCGGACCCGAGACGCTCGAGCGGGTCGGCGCCCGCTGGTACCAGGAGTCGCGCCGGATCGACCGACGTACGCCACCGATTGTCGGTGACATCGCCGAGCGCATCCACGAAGCGCGGCGCTTTCTCACGCACCTGGCCGACGAATACCTCGCCACGAACGACCTGTCGTTCCCGTTCGCCGCCTGAAGAGCTCCGGGGATGCCCGCGGGGTTCAGCTGCTGAACGGGATGACGCGCCGGCCGAGCCACGCGCTCGTGGCGGCGAGGAGGAGGCTGGGGCCGCTGCGGCCGAAGACCGACTGCAGCCTGCCCAGCACGCCCGAGCCCGATGCCCGGGTCAACTCGATGATGAGGGCCCATCCCGCCATGACCGCCACCGTGGTGGCGATCCACACGCATGTGCGGCGAAGGGCCGGCACGACATCGACGGCCGGCGTGGTGGCGATCAGGCAGCCGGCGCCGAGCAGGAGCACCCCGGTGAAGACGTCGGCGTTGCGGGTGAGCTCCGCGATGTCGTCGGACAGTGCCCCGCCTCTCCCGGAGTCAAGGTAGCCCAGCAACGGCGACAGGACCCGGAGCACGGCGGCCGTCAACAAGACGACCACGACCACCTCTCGGGCTTCGTCCCAGCTGACGGGAAGCTCGGACTCGTCCGCGCCTTCGGTGTCGCCGGGTTCGCTCACGCGATCAGCCGGCCCCGACCAATGTGGGCACCGCGTCATTGGTGAGATCGGCGAGAGGCCCAGGCAGGATGCCGAACCCGACGGTGACCACGAACGCGATACCGATGGCCAGCGCAGCAGCCTTGGGGACCGGGTTCAGGGGGTCTGATGCCTCGTCGTCAGTCGAGCCGAGATACATCGACAGCACGATCCGAAGGTAGAGGAACGCAGAGACGACAGCGCTGAGCATCGCGACGACGGCCAGCCAGTAGTACTCACCCTCGACCGCCGCGGCGATCACTTCGAACTTGGCGACGAAGCCAGAGGTGAGGGGCACGCCGGCCTGTGCGAGCAGGAACACCGTGAACGCGAACGCAAGGACCGGACGCCGCTTTGCCAGACCATTGAGGTCGTCGAGCGAGGTGGCCCGGTCGCCCTCCCCTGACACGACCGTCAGCACGCCGAAGCTGCCGATCACGAGGAATGTGTAGGCCACCGCGTAGAAGCCCACCGAGAGCGCGCCGGTCAGGCTCGCGGCGTGCACGCCGATCAGGATGAACCCGGCGTGACTGATGGACGAATACGCGAGCATGCGCTTCACGTCGCTCTGCACGATGGCCATCACCGAACCGGCGACGAGCGTCAGGACCACGAGGACGGCGACGGCCGGCTGCCAGTCGTCGGTGTGACTGAAGAAGCCGAGGACGAACACTCGGAGAAGCGCCGCGAATCCGGCGGCCTTGACGGCCGAAGCCATGAAGGCGACAACCGGCGTTGGGGCACCCTGATAGACGTCGGGGGTCCAGGCGTGGAACGGCACCGCGGCGATCTTGAAGCCGAAGCCGACGAGGAGAAGGGCAAAGGCCGCCATCAACAGCCCGTTGTCGACCAGAGGCGCCGCGAGCAGGAACGACCGAATGTCGAGCAGGTTCGTCGAGCCCGTGGCGCCATAGGTGAACGCGATGCCGTAGAGCAGGAACGCCGAGGCGAACGCTCCGAGCACGAAGTACTTGAGACCGGCTTCCTGCGACTCGCTGCGGCGATTGTGCATGGCGGCCATCACATAGACGGCGATCGAGAGCGTCTCGATCCCGAGGAAGATCACGATCAGGTCATTGGCACCCGTCATGACGATGCCGCCCGCTGCGGAGAGCAGCATGAGGACGTACATCTCGGGCCCATCGAGATTCTCGCGACGGAGATACCCGTCGAGAAGCAGCGCCACGAGTACGACGGACGCAGTGAGGATCCCCGTGAAGAGGATGCTGAAGCCGTCAACGGCGAACTGGTCGCCGATGGCGTTGAACGCTCCGTCCACTCGCCAACGGTCGTCCCACAACCCCCACGTCGCCGCGAACGCGGCCAGGCCGAGGCCGACGGTGAACGCGGCGTCGAAGCCGATCTCCATCGTGCGGAAGAGCGAGCCGGCGAGCGCCATGACGAGCAGAAGGCCGATGTAGAAGGCCGGCTCACCCATGTCATCTCGAAGTCCGGCGAACGGCACGTCGGTGCCGGCCGAACCCGCGGCGAACCACATGCCGAGCACGGTGAGCGGGCCGATCGCCGTGATGATGTGCGGCTCGAGGTCATCGGGCAGCCGCTTGGCGACCGACCGGAACATCACCAGCAACAGCGCGCCGCCCGACAGGATCAGGAGCGGGAGCAGCCCGGCCCACGTGATGTCGGGGGTCTCGAGGGCGTCAATCTGAGCAAACATCAGTCGTGCTCCCCCTCTTCGTCGCCGTGAGATTCGGTGTCAACGTCGTGGGAGTCGTCGTCATGGGACTCATCGGCGTGAGAGTCGCCGTGGCCGGTGCCACCGATCTCCGCGAGATCCCCGAGTTCGACAACAGGGCCGATGTCGGCAACCGGTTCCGAGAAGTCGTCGACATGGGTTTCGACGTGGACGATCAGGGCATCGACGGCAGGTTCCATGCGCTCGATCACCGGCTTCGGATAGACGCCCATGAAGACGATCGCGGCGAGGAACGGCACCATGGTGAGACCCTCACGAATGGTGAGGTCGGGCATGGTTGCGTTGTCGCCCTCGGCGGGGCCGTGGAAGACCCGCTGGTAGGCCCACAGCAGGTAGAGCGCGGCGATGATCACGCCGGATGCCGCCACGATTGCCCACCAACGATGGGCAGCGAACGCGCCGATCAGGGTGAGGAACTCACCGACGAAGCCGTTGAGGCCGGGCAGACCGATCGACGACAACATCACGACCATGAAGACGCCCGCGAGCATCGGGGCCGGCTTCTGCAGGCCGCCGAGCTCCGAGATCTCCCGGGTGTGGCGACGTTCGTAGATCATGCCGACCAGGAGGAACAACGCACCGGTGGAGACACCATGGTTGACCATCTGGAGCAGGCCGCCCTCGATGCCTTCGGTGTTGAGGGCGAAGGTGCCGATCACGATGAAGCCGAGATGGGCCACCGACGAATAGGCCACGAGGCGCTTCAGGTCGCGCTGCATCGTCGCCGCGATGGCCCCGTAGAGGATGCCGATCGTGCCCAGCGCAACGAGCACCGGAGCGAAGTAGACGGCCGCCTCGGGGAACAGGTAGATCCCGAAGCGGAGGAAGCCGTAGGTGCCGAGCTTGAGCATCACGCCGGCGAGGATCACGGATCCGGCCGTCGGTGCGTTGGTGTGCGCGTCGGGCAGCCACGTGTGTACCGGGAACAGCGGCACCTTGACCGCAAACGCCAGGGCGAAGCTCAGGAAGATCCAGCGAGCGGCGTTCTGCGAGAGAGCCTGGGTCTCGGCCAGCTCGACCAGACCGAAGGTGAGGTCATTGCCCGTCGTGCTCGCCGTGACGACCGCGGTGGAGATGATGCCGACGAGCATCAACGCCGAGCCCATCATCGTGTAGATGAAGAACTTGGTGGCGGCATACGCCCGCTCGCCATGACCCCACTGCCCAATGAGGAAGTACATCGGCACGAGCACGATCTCGAAGAACACGAAGAACGCGAACAGGTCAAGGGCCAAGAAGACGCCCATACACCCGGCCTCGAGAACGAGCAGCCACGCGTAGTACGGCTTGGGCGTGTGCTCCGCATCGATGGCCAGAATCGCGATCGGGAAGAGTGCCCCGGTGAGGACGACCAACCAGAGCGAGATGCCATCGAGTCCGAGTGACCACGAGATGCCGAGTGACTCGACCCACTGATAGTGGTCCACGAACTGGAAGTCGCCGGCGTGGGCGGTGTCGAACTGCACCATCACCCAGGCGGTCATTCCCGCGGTGAGCGTCGAGACGAGGAAGGCGACCTGCTTGAAGTGCTCGGGTCGGCTGTTGGGGAGCACCATCAGGAGCACCGCACCGAGGAACGGTGTGATGACCATCGCGGTCAGGACGGGGAACGAGACCTCAGCGGACGAGGCGGCGAGAAGAGAAGTCATCAGAGCGTCGTCCTCGTGAGGAACCAGGCAAGGAGGCCGACGGCGCCGACGGCGACGAATGCGGCATACGAGCGGACCAGACCGGTCTGGAGGCGGCGCAGCCGGCCGCCGCTTTCACGGAACAGTCGGCCGACGCCATTGACCGCACCATCGATGAAGGTGGCGTCGAACCAGGCAACGAAGTCGAAGCCCTTCCGGCCCGGACCACCCATGAAGTTGCTGATCGCCTCGTCGTAGTGCCAGGCCCGCTCGAGGAACGGGATCTCGATCTTCTCGGCCGGGAAGCGGCCCTTGAGATAGACGGCGACCGCAGCAGCGATGCCGAGGGCGCCACCGACCACGGCGATGATCGCCAGCACCCAGAGCGTGCCCCCGCCGGACTCCAGATGAGCCTCGTTGCCGAAGGTCGAAGGCTTGAGCCAATCGCCCAGGAAGTGGAGGTCGCTGCTGAACGGAAGGTTCATCGCGCCGGCCACGACTGCGGCAGCCGCGAGAACGACCAGCGGCAGTGTCATCTGCCAAGGCGACTCGTGTGGGTGGTACTCACGTCGGGCCCGGACCGCGTCGGGGAGGTCCTCCTCCGACACGCCATCGAGATCCTCGCCGCCAGCGGCCGCGGCCTTGGCGACTGCCTCGACGTTGAGACGCGCTTCCATGACGGCAGTGCGGGCCTCCTCGACCGAGGCCACGACCTCGTCGACCGACGACTGCGCCTTGACGACGCCGTCCTGCGCTTTGTCGAGGTTCTTCGTGGCCTTGTCGGCAGCCTTCTCATCGGAGGTATCGACCTCGGCCATCTCGGTCTGGCGCTGATCGAGCTTCTCCTCGGCCTTGGCGAGCTTCTCTTCGGCCTTGATGATGCCGTCCTCGGCGCTCCCGATACCGGCCTCGGCGTCGACCAGCGCCGACTCGGCGGTGGCGATACGACCGTCCCAGACCTCAGCGATCTCCTCGGGCCGTACGTCCGCGAACCGGTAGCGGCCGAAGAAGGTCATGAAGACCTGGCGGCTCATGTAGAACGCGGTGAGGATCGCGGTGACGAGACCGACGATCCAGAGCGCCAGACTGTCTTCGTAGGCAAACGCGAGGATCTCGTCCTTCGACCAGAATCCGGCGAACGGCGGCACGCCGGCGATGGCGAGCCAGCCGATGATGAACGTGGCCGACGTGATCGGCATCAACTTCCGCAGGCCGCCGTAGTGGCGCATGTCCTGGTCGTTGTCCATGCCATGGATGACCGAGCCCGAGCCGAGGAACAACAGGGCCTTGAAGAAGGCGTGCGTGACCATGTGGAAGATCGCCGCCACGTACGCACCGGTGCCGACAGCCAGGAACATGTAGCCGAGCTGACTCACCGTCGAGTAGGCCAGCACCTTCTTGATGTCGTTCTGGGCAACCGCGATGGTGGCCGCAACGAGAGCCGTGAGGACGCCGATCCAGGCGATCATCGTCGGGGCCCACGAGGCCGACTCGGCAATCACCGGGTTCACACGCGTGAGCAGGTAGATGCCGGAGGTGACCATCGTGGCCGCGTGGATCAATGCGGAAACCGGCGTCGGGCCGGCCATGGCGTCAGGCAGCCAGACGAAGAGCGGGATCTGGGCCGACTTGCCGGCGGCACCGACGAAGAGCAGCACCGTGATGGCCGTGGCCGTGTTCTCCGTGAGTGTGTTCGCGTTGCCGAGCACGTCGACGTACTGGATCGAACCGATCGTGGTGAACATGAGGAACATGGCGACCATGAACCCCCAGTCACCGATGCGGTTGGTGACGAACGCCTTCTTGCCGGCAGTGGCGTTGGCCTCCTCGGTGAACCAGAACGAGATCAGGAGGTAGGAACACGCACCCACACCCTCCCAACCGAGGAAGGTGATCAACATGTTGTCGCCCAGCACGAGCATCAACATCGAGAATGCGAACAGGTTCAGGTACAGGAAGAACTTGGCGTAGTTCTGATCGCCGTGCATGTAGCCGATCGAATACAGGTGGATCAGCGCGCCGACGCCTGTGATGAACAGCGTCATCGTGATCGACAACGGGTCGACGAGGAACCCCACATCGACGGAGAAGTCACCCGCGGGCACCCACTCCCACAGGGTCTGGACGAAACGACGTTCCTCCTCCGGCTCATTGACGAGGCCGATGAAGACGACGACGGCCGAGGCGAACGAACCGCCCATGGCGAGGGTGGCCAACCAGCCCGCGGCCGGTTCACCGAGCTTGCGCCCGAACAACAGGATCGCGACGAACCCCAGGAGCGGGAACGCGGGGATCAGAAAAGCAGCATCAAGCATGAGCGACGCCTACCCCCTCAACACCGACAGGTCGTCGGCGGTGGCATCCGGCCGACGACGAGTGATCGCCACCACGAGCGCGAGGCCGACGACGACCTCCACCGCAGCAACCACCAGGACAAAGAACACGGCGATCTGACCACCGACATCATTCAGGTCCGCACCGAACGCCACGAACGAGACGTTCACCGCGTTGAGCATCAGCTCCACACACATGAACATCACCAGCGGGTTGCGGCGGACCAGCAGACCCGTTGCGCCGATGGAGAACATCGCGGCCGAGAGCACGAGGTACCAGGTCGTGGTGAGTTCCATCAGCGCTCGCCTTCGCTGGGGACTTCCGCCCCGGATTCGTCAGCGGGGTCCTCGTCATTGGCTCCGGCGGGAGCCAGGCTCGGGAGGTCCATCGAGGCGGGCTCGAGGTCGGCCATGACCTCGCTGCGACCGACCGACCTGGTGAGCACGACGGCGCCGATCACCGCGATCGTGAGAAGGGCGGCGGTGATTTCGAACCCGAAGGCATAGTCGGTGAAGAGGACTCGACCGATGCGTTCGATGTCGGTGAAACCGTTGTCCAGTGCGTTCTCCGCCGAGGGAGGCGCCACGCCGGTGGCACCATCGACCCCCCAACCGACCGTCACGATGGTGAGCGCGGCGATCGATGCGCCGATCACCAGTGCCAGCTCCCGCTGGCCGCCGATCGGATCGACGCCGAGGGCTTCGGCCTTGTCGACGCCGAGGAGCATGATCACGAACAAGAACAAGATGACGATGGCGCCCGCGTAGACCACCACCTGCACGGCGGCCAGGAAGTGAGCATCCTCGATCAAGAAGATCAGGGCCACGCCCATCAGGGTCTGGATCAGGAACAGGGCCGAATGCACCGGGTTCTTCGACAGCACCACGCCGAGTGCACCCGTCAAGATGATTGCCGCGCTGACGATGAAGACGATCTCTTCGCTCACTTCACACGCTCCGGACTTCCGCCGGAGAGATCCCCGGAATCTTCGTCGGCCCCGACCGATTGGCCTTCCTCGGGAGCGCGGACGCCGTAACCGAGCTCGCCGGCCCAATGGACGGTTCCCTCATAGCGGTGGTCGCCGGCCGGGGACGTGGCACGCATCCACCCGGAGGTCAGCTCGTCCTCGCCCTCACGCCAGTCTTCCCACGGCATCTTCTGCGGCATCCCGTCGTCAGCCACCACGAGCTCGTCCTTCGTGTAGATCGCGTCGGCGCGGTTCGTGAACGAGAATTCGAACAGCTTCGATTCGGTGATGGCCTGCGTCGGGCACGCCTCGACACACAGGTCGCAGTGGATACAGCGCAGATAGTTGATCTCGTAGACGTAGCCGAAGCGTTCCCCGGGAGACGTCGGATCGTCGGGATCATTGTCGGCACCGCGCACATAGATGCACTTGGCGGGGCACACACCGGCGCAGAGCTCGCAGCCGATGCACTTCTCCATGCCGTCCTCATAGCGATTGAGCACGTGGCGACCATGGAAACGCTCGGGCTTCGGGCGTTTGTTGTCCGGCGCGCCTTCCTTCGCCTTGCCACCTCGATAGTCGCCGGTGACCCGGTCCTCGAAGAGCTTCTTGAAGGTGACGGCGAAGCCACGGAAATAGTCGAATGGATCAGCCATTGGCGTCCTCCATCGCGGCGATGCGTTCGGATCGGGCGGAGTTGATCGCCGCCATCAGGAGAGCCGTCATCAGACCACAGAACGCCATGAAGCCGAGCACGAATCCGTAGGCCTTCGCGGTGCTCCAGTTCTCGGCGTCACCGACCCGTAGACCCGCGAGCATGATGAACCAGGCCAGCGACAGCGGGATCAGCAGCTTCCAGCCGAGATCCATGAGTTGGTCGTAACGGAACCGGGGAAGGGTGGCTCGGAACCAGACGAACATGAACAAGAAGATGAAGAGCTTGGCGAAGAACCAGAACGTGCCGACCCACCAGCCCTCGGGCACGAACAGGGCCGGCCCGGCGGGGCCACCGAGGAACAGGGTGACGATGACCGCTGACATGGTGATCGTGTTCATGAACTCCGCGAGGAAGAACAGGGCGAACCGGATCGAGGAGTACTCGGTGTGGAAGCCACCGACCAACTCCTGCTCCGCCTCGACCAGATCGAACGGCGGGCGGTTGAGCTCAGCAGTGCCGGCGATCAAGAACACGGCGAACGGCACGAAGCCGGTCACGATGATGTTCCAGTTGGGGAGTCCGAACGACCCGATCGAGAAGCCGGCTGCGGCCTGATCGAGCACCATGTCGTGGGTGCTCAGCGAACCCGTCTGCAACACGACGGCCGCGATGGCCAGGCCGAGGGCAGCTTCGTAGGACACCATCTGCGCCGACGCACGGACGGACCCGAGAAGCGGGTACTTCGAACCCGAGCCCCAGCCGGCGAGCATCACGCCGTAGATGGCGATCGACGACATGGCCAGGAAGAACAAGATGCCCATGGGTGGGTCGGCGACCTGGAGGAAGGTGTCATGACCGAAGATGGTGACCGCGCCGTCACCGTCCTCGCCGTTGAAATCGCCACCCAGCGGCACAACCGCAAAGACCAGGAACGCCGGTACCAGCGAGAGATACGGGGCCAGCTTGAACGCGAAGCGGTCGGCGTTGTCGGGGACGAGATCCTCTTTGAAGAACAGTTTGATCCCGTCGGCGAGCGTCTGCAGGATGCCCCACGGCCCGGCGATGCTCGGACCGATGCGGTTCTGCATGTCGGAGATGAGCTTGCGCTCGAACCAGACCATCAGCATCACGGAGATGAGCAGGAAGACGAAGGCCACGACGACCTTGAGCAGGGTGACGCCGAGGTCGCCCAGGAAGTCGCCGCCGTAGAGGGGGTCGAGGCCGAGGATCATGAGCGCTCCACTCGCACGTCGGTGACGGGCTGTGACGCATCGATCAACCGGTTGGCGTTGGCGTCCGGTGCGTTGGCCGGGATGGCAGCGGAGCCCTCGGGCACGCCGGAATCGGCGACCACGGGGGCCAACAGCTCACCCTTGGCGGAGATCAGCTTGACCACGTTGCCGGACTTGACACCGAGCTTGTCGAAGTCGACCGGGTTGAGACGCAACTCCACCGAGCGGGCGAGGCCGACGCTGGCCGGCGAATGGGCCAAGGCGGTACCGGCGTCGTACATGCGGCGAGTGGCGACAAGGCGCAACGAATAGGCATCGTTGGCCGGGCCGGCGGAAACGCTGCCGGCCGGCACACTGATCGTGCCGTTGCCCGAGCAGAGAACGCCCTCGACGCGCGAGGCCGCAAGTGCATCTTCGGTGAGTCCACCATGGCAGGACGAGAGGGCGGCGAGCTCGGCACGAGCTGCCGCCGGCGAGTCGATCCCGAGGTCGGCGCCGAGCCGCTGGGCAACCTGAGCGGCGATCATCCAGTCGGACCGAGCGGTGCCGCACGGCGTGACCTTCTGCTCGCAGAGGCTCACTCGTCCTTCGAGGTTGGTGAACGTGCCGTCGACCTCGGTGGCTGCCGCGGCGGGCAACACCAGGTCGGCGTGCGCCACGACCGAGGCATTCGGAAGGGTGTCGATGGCAATGACCGTGCCGGCTCCGGCCAGGCCGGCCTCAGCCGCGTCGCCGTCGGGGAAGTCGGACAGCGGGTCGGCACCCAGCAGCACGAGGACGTCGAGCTCGCCGTCGGCTGCCGCTGCGAGCATCCCGGCCGTGTCGAGTCCGGCGGCCTCGGGGACCGAGCCCCAGGCGTCGGCGAACACCGCGCCGCTGTCGGCCAGCGTCGTGCGCCCGGGCAGGAGGCCCGGCGCCAGGCCGGCGTCGAGCGCGCCATGGATGTTGCCTCGGCGGAGAGCCGAGAGAAACGAGACATCGGTGAGGCCG
This sequence comes from Acidimicrobiaceae bacterium, assembly GCA_016845585.1. Taxonomy (GTDB): domain Bacteria; phylum Actinomycetota; class Acidimicrobiia; order Acidimicrobiales; family Aldehydirespiratoraceae; genus JAACCU01. The sequence continues at coordinate 62,385 of JAERSO010000131.1, forward strand.
GAGAGGGCAACGGCGGCGTCGACCACGGCAGCGGACGACTCGGCGAGCGAGGAGCGCCCGAGGACGACCGTGACCGGACCGCTGATCGCGGCAGCAGCTGCGGCGATCATGTCGGCGGGAACACCGCCGGCATCGGCGGCAGTGCCGGACGTGGCGTTGACCAGTGCAGCGGCCAGGGCGCCGAGTTCGCCCGGACGGGGATGCAGCGAGTGGGCGGCGAGGCCGGACAGTCCTGTGCGGTGCGGCGTGAGCTCGATCAGCTTGGCGCCGTCATTGACGATCGCGTGGCGCAAGCGCAGATAGAGCGCGCCGAGATCTTCCTTCGGATCGGGGCCGGCGAGGATGATCGTGCCACCGGGGCGGCAGGCGTCGGCGATCGTGGCCCGCGGCAACCCGAGCACGGTCTCGGCCGGGAGACCGTCGCCGAGTTGCGCATCGACGTTGTCGGTGCCGATGACGGCCTTGGCGAGCTTGGCCCAGGCGTACTGGGCCTCGTTGGTGAGGCGGGCGCCGCCGATCACACCGACCCGAACGGGGTCGACCTCGGTGAGTGCGTCGACGACCGTCGTCATCGCGCCGGCCCAACCGGTGGGCGCGAGTTCGTCGCCGGAGCGGGTCAACGGCTGAGCGATTCGTTCTTCGCTGTTGAGCGCCTCGAATGCGAAGCGCTCCTTGTCGGAGAGCCAGCCCCAGTTCACGGTGTCGCTGTCGACGCCGAGCACACGCAGGACCTTGTTGCGCGAGGACTGCACGGTGACGCGTGAACCGACCGAGTCGGTCCACGCCGTCGAGAGGTTCTCCTCGAGATCCCACGGACGGGCCTTGAAGCGGTAGGGCTTCGCGGTGAGGGCACCCACCGGGCATGCCTGCACCGTGTTGCCGGAGAAGTAGGAGGCGAACGGTTCGTTCGGGAAGGTGTTGACCTGGGTGTTGTTGCCCCGATCCATGAAGTGGATCAGGGTGTCGCCCGCGACCTCGTCGGCGAACCGGGTGCAGCGATCGCAGAGGATGCAGCGTTCACGGTCGAGATAGACGGTGTCGCTGATGGCGATCGGCTTCTCATAGTGCCGCTTCTCTTCGATGAAGCGGGACTCACCGGGACCGAACGCCATCGTCTGGTCCTGTAGCGGACATTCGCCGCCCTTGTCGCAGACCGGGCAGTCGAGCGGGTGGTTGGCGAGCAGGAACTCGAGAACGCCGTCCTGGGCCTTCTTCGTCAACTCGCTCTCGGTGTCGACCGTCATGCCGTCGCTGACGGGCAGCATGCAGCTCGGCTGCAGCGCCGGGCCACGACCGGTGTCGACCTCGACCAGACACATGCGGCACATGCCGACCGGCGTCATGCGCGGGTGGTAGCAGAACCGGGGGATGTAGGTACCGGCCTTCTCGCAGGCATCGATGAGCAGATCACCAGGTGTGGCGTGGATCTCCACACCATTGACGGTGACCGCCACCGTCGATGCTTCTGGCTCGGTTGTGGTCATGAGACAGCCTCGACAGTGACAGGAATGGTGTCGCGCTTGGTGATCTTCGCGTCGTATTCGTGACGGAAGCGGCGGATGGTCGACGTGATCGGCGCCACCGACGACGGGCCCAGGGGACAGATCGTGGTCTGCTTCGGCGGGAAGGGCACGGCTTCGAGACCCTGAGAGGGGTCGGCGGCCACCGGGTAGGGGCCGGGCGAGATGTTGTCGGCGATGTCGAGCAGCATGTCGATGTCGCTCGGACGACCTTCGCCGTCGAGGATGCGCTGCAGCACACGCTCTTCCCACGTGGTGCCTTCACGGCACGGCGTGCACTTGCCGCAGGACTCCCGGGCGTAGAAACGAACGAGACGAAGGGCCGCCTTGACTGCGTCGGTGGTCTCGTCCATCACCATGATGGCGCCGGAACCGAGCATCGAGCCGGCCGCGCCGACGGGGCGGGCTTCGAGGGGGAGATCGACCTGCTCCGGGAAGAACCACGGGGCCGATCCGCCGCCGGGGACGAACATCTTGAGCTCGTGGCCGTCGCGGATGCCCTGGCAGAAGTTGTCGCCGTAGAGAAGATCGCGGAAGGTCGTGACACCCTGCTCGATCTCGTAGACGCCGGGGCGCTTCACGTGGCCCGAGACGGCCACCATGCGGGTGCCGGGTGACGACTCCGAGCCGTACGTCTTGTACTGCTCGGCACCGTTGCGCATCAGCCACGGCATGTTGGCGAGCGTCTCGACATTGTTCACGATGGTGGGTTGACCGTAGAGACCGATGGCGGCCGGGAAGTAGGGCGGCTTGAGTCGGGGCATGCCCCGGTTGCCCTCGAGGCTCTCGATGAGCGCCGTCTCCTCACCGACGATGTACGCACCGGCACCCCAGGTGAGGGTGATGTCGACACTGAAGTCGGTGCCGAGGATGTTCTTGCCGACATAGCCCTTGGCGTAGGCGTCGTTGAGCGCCTGGGCGATTCGCTCCTGGGCCAAGGCCATCTCACCACGGACATAGAGGAAGCACTGGGCGAGACCGAGGGCATAGCACGTGATGAGGCATCCCTCGATCAGCTGGTGTGGATCGCGCTCCATGAGGAGCCGGTCCTTGTAGGTACCGGGCTCGCTCTCGTCGCCATTGACGACCAGGTAGTACGGGAACTTGCCGGGAGGCATGAAGCCCCACTTGACACCCGCGGGGAAGCCGGCGCCGCCACGGCCGAGGACCGTGGCGTCACGGACCTCGCTGTGGACGTCGGCGGGACGACGGCTCAGCGCCGTGCGCAGGCCTTCGTAACCACCGGTGGCCTCCGAGCGTTCGAGCGTGTACGAGTCCTCGTAGGGGAACCGGCTGGTGACGATCTTCGGCCCGTCGTTGTCGACATAGCCGGCGGCGTGAGCAATGTAGTCGTGCGTCGGCATCAGGAGTTGCCCTCGGACTCGTCGTTGCGCGCGAGCCACACAGGAGCTTCGCGCGCTTCCTCGGGTCGAACGATGCCGGCACCAGAGCCGGCGGGGATCGTCTGTCGCACTCGAGCGAGGGTGCCGTGTTCGGGAATGTCGTCGGCCTTGCCGTTGCGAATGTCGTCGATGAGCTCGTCGAATTCCTCGATCGAGATGCGGTGACGGAAGCGGTAGTTGACCTGGAGAGCCGGCGCTTCGGTACACGCCGCGATGCACTCGACGTCTTCCACCGTGAACATGCCGTCGGCCGTGGTGCCCCCGGCCTTCACGCCGAGCTTCTCCTCCGCGTGCGCGAGCAGCTCCTCGCCGCCGAGCAGCTGGCACGACAGGTTGGTGCAGACATTGACCATGTACTTGCCGACCGGATGGAACTTGAACATCTCGTAGAACGACCCGGTGCCCTTGACCTCGGCCGGAGTGGTGCCGGTGAGGTCGGCGATCTGGCGCATGGCGTCATCGGTGACCCAGCCGTCCTGCTCCTGGGCCAGGTGTAGCAGCGGGATCAGCGCCGACTTGGGTTTGGGATAGCGCGAGATGATCTCGTTGGCCGTGGCGAGATTGGCGGCCGTGAAGTGCTCGGTCATCGGTCCACCTCACCCATGATCGGATCGACACTGGAGATGATGGCGACGCCGTCGGCGATGAAGCCGTTCTGCATGAGGTGGGGCATGGTCTGCACATTGATGAAGCTCGGACCGCGGACGTGCATGCGGTACGGGGTCGAGGTGCCATCGCTCACGATGTAGACGCCGAGTTCGCCACGGGGCGACTCGACCGATGCGTAGGCCTCGCCCTCGGGAACCTTGTAGCCCTCGGTGAAGATCTTGAAGTGGTGGATGAGCGCTTCCATCGACTGGTCGATGCGCACGCGGGGCGGCGGGGTGACCTTCTTGTCCTGCACCCGATAGTCGCCGGTCGGCATCTTGTCGATGATCTGACGAACGATGCGCATCGATTCGCGGATCTCGTTCAGCCGGATTGCATAGCGGTCGTAGCAGTCGCCATACGAGCCGACGATCACATCGAAGTCGACTGCCGGGTACGCGAGATACGGCTCGTCACGACGGAGATCCCAGGCGTAGCCCGTCGAGCGCAGAATCGGGCCGGTGGCCGAGAGCGCGAGCGCTTCGTCGGCGTTGAGCACGCCCACGCCCTGGAGCCGCTCACGCCAGATCGGTTGCCCGGTCATGAGGATGTCGTACTCCTCGAGGCGGGGCGGAATGAGCTCGAGCAGGTGCTCGACATCGGCTTCCCAGCCGGCGGGGAGATCAGCGGCCACGCCACCCGGGCGGATGTAGTTGTGGTTCATGCGAAGGCCCGTGACCTTCTCGAAGAACCGCAGAACCTCTTCACGTTCGCGCCATCCGTAGATCATCATCGACACGGCTCCGAGGTCCATGCCATTGGTGGCCATGAACAACAGGTGCGACGACATGCGATTCAGCTCGCACATCAGCATGCGGATCCAGGTGGCCCGCTCGGGCACGTCGATCCCGAGGAGCTTCTCGGTGGCGAGGCTGAACGCCAGCTCGGAGAAGAGCGGCGATGCGTAGTCCATGCGGGTGACGTTGGTGCAGCCCTGCAGGTAGGTGAGCTGCTCGGCCTGCTTCTCCATGCCGGTGTGGAGGTAGCCAACCACCGGCTTTGAACGCAGGACCGTCTCACCTTCCATCTCGAGCATGAGTCGCAGCACACCATGGGTCGAGGGGTGCGACGGGCCCATGTTGAGCAGCACCCGCTCGTCATTGTGTTCGAGGGTCGGGTCGTTGCCGATCTCGGCGCACTCCGCTTCGCTGAGGCGCAGGACCGCCGAGTCGTCGCCGCGGCGCTTGACGCGCTCGGCGCCATCGATCGGCGTGTCGTTGTCGGCCGCGTTGTCGATGACGGTCATCGTTGGTTGCTCGCTGCCTTGAACTGCACCGGGATGGAGCCGACCGCGAAGTCCTTGCGGAGCGGGTGACCCACCCAATCCTCGGGCATCAGCACACGGCTCATGTCGGGATGGTCGGCGAACACGATGCCGAACATGTCATAGACCTCACGCTCGAGGTATTCCGAGCCGGGGTAGAGATCGAACGCCGTGGCAATGATCGGCTCGTCGCCGCCGAGCTGCACCCGGATGCGGACGCGCTCGCGACGCTGATGGTTCAACAGCGAGGTGACGACCTCGAAGCGCCGGGCCTCGATGCCCTCGGGGAGGGCACGGCGACCGGCGTAGGTCAGATAGTCGACCGCGGTCAGGTCGACGAGCTGGTCGAAACCGTCGGCCTGTGCTGCCGCGAGGGTATCGAGATAACCCTCGGCCGTGGCGTGCAGAACGACGTCGCCACACGACTCGGTGACGATCGCGTCATAGCGGAACTCGTGATCCGGGGCGGCCTCTTCCTGGGCAGCCTCAGCAACATCCTCGGCAGCTTCGGCTGCGTTCTCGTCGCTCATTCTCAACCCCCGATGGTGAGGCCGGCGGTTTGACCGTCGCGCTGCTCGATCGTGATTCCTGCCCCCGCACCGGATGCTTCGCGGCGTTGTGTGAGCTCGCCGGTCTGGATCTTCTCGTGAAGGGTGAAGATTGCGTGCATGAGGGTCTCGGGACCGGGCGGGCAGCCCGGTGCGTAGACATCGACCGGCACAACCTGGTCGACACCCTGCACGATCGCGTAGTTGTTGAACATGCCGCCGCTCGAGGCGCACACACCCATGGAGATGACCCACTTGGGTTCCATCATCTGGTCGTAGACCTGGCGAAGGACAGGCGCCATTTTCTGAGACACCCGACCGGCCACGATCATGAGATCGGCCTGGCGCGGCGACGCGCGGAAGACCTCCATGCCATACCGAGCGAGGTCGTAGTGGGCGGCGCCACTTGCCATCATCTCGATCGCACAACATGCAAGGCCGAACGTGGCGGGCCAACAGCTTCGAGCACGAGCCCAACCGACCAGCGACTCGATGTTGCCGGTGAGGAAGTTGTGGTCCATCCCCTCGAGGCCGTGATCGGCGATCGAGGTGGAGTCACCAAGCAGCGGAATCTGGGCCATCAGGCAGCCTCGTTGCTGTCGCTCGCATCGGCGATGAAAGGGCGGTCTTCGAGACCGACACGGCGGATCGTGGTTTCAGCGGTGCGATCCGGCGAGACGGCGCCACTCGGACGGGCCACCTGCTTGAGCGGACCCCACTCGAGCGCCCCGTTGCCGATGAGGTAGACGAACGATTCGAACACGGCGAACGTGAACACCATGATCAAGACGAGACCGAAGAGTCCGAGTCCGCCGAAGGCGACCGCGTACGGATAGAAGAAGATGATCTCGATGTCGAAAACGATGAAGATCATCGCCACGAGAAAGAACCGAACCGGAAAGCGCTCGGGAGTCTCACGGCTCGGGATGATGCCGCACTCGTAGGCAGCCCGCTTGGCGAGCGACGGATTGCGCGGAGCCAGGAGTCCGGATGCGACGAAGCTGCCCGCAGCGAAGAGCGCCGCGAGCACCAGGAGCGCCAGCAGGGGAAGGTACTGGCCCAGCATGTGTCAGCTCGCCTCGAACTCGGCCCGCCGCGCCATCACGAGCTTGTCGCGTTCGTGGAGCATGTAGCAGAGGCCGAGGAAGATGATCAGTGAGCCCAGCGAGATCATGGCCGGCACGAGGCGGAGGTTGCCCAGGTTTCGGATCATGACGATGGAGACGACGGGAGCATCAGGGTCGATCTCGGGACGCTTCGGCGCCGTGCCCGGAAGGTTCGTGATCGACTCCTGGGTCACCTGCTGGATCTGAACGATCCCGTACCGCGTCGGATGCTTGATCGTGAGCGCAGTGCGGACTTGAGTTTCGATGCGGTCCCAGCGGTTTGGGTCCTCCGGGAGACCACGCTTGCCACCGATAGTGTACGAGTCGAGAACCTTGAACTCGCCGGCACTCTGGAAGTCGAAGTCGCCCGACTCGAGCAGCATGGAGATCGCCGACGCCTGTGCCTCGCCCGCCTCGGCGGTCGACAGCAGGGTCCAGCCCCCGAGATCGGCCGAGTCCTGGTTGATCAAGCTCGGTGCGACCGCAGCGAGTTCGGACAGAGTCGTGCTCTCGTTCTTCGCCTGCTCAGACGCTGCGAGCTCAACGAGCTCATCGTCGGAGAGACCCTCGGTCTGATCCGGTGTCAGGGAGTCGACCGTGACCACGCCGTACTCGGCCCAAGCGGTCTGGACCTCGATGACATAGTCGGCTTCGTCGCCGGAGAGACCGGCGGTCGACATGGTGAGCGCGTTCTCGCCGTGATCGTCGATGAGATCCTCGGCGGCGGAAGCCACGATCGAGTGGGCGTCGGACAGGTTCTCGGAGCGGAGACCGCTGGCCTCGTCGAGGGCCGCGAACTCGAGGTGGCCCTCGGAGCCGAACCCTTCAACGATCTCGACCTCTTCCCACACCGGCTTGTCGCCGGCATAGCCGATGCCGTAGATCCACCAGACCGAGGCCATGATCGCCATCCAGCCGAAGAAGCCGGCAAGCGAGAGGAGGGTGCCGAGGCGCGGACCCGAGTTGGTGCTGACGAGAAGCCAGACCGAACCGAACCAGGTGACCGCTCCCGCCAGTACGGCGAGGAAGCCACGGATCTCAGGGTCCCATGCGAGACCGGCGATGATGTCGAGCATCTCCATCAGAGGTTCCTCTCGAACGCGACGATGGCGTCGATCTGCGCTTCGGTGAGCGTGGCCGGGTACGAGAACTCATCATCGTTGCCGATGGTGGGGCCAACGGGGGAGGAGTCGGTGTTGGGCCCGAATCCTGGCATCTGACCGTTGCCGCCGGAACCACCACGACCATAGGTCGCACCGATCGTCTGGCCCTTCGAGATGAAGTCGGCGTGACTGGTGGCCGACTCGAACTGTTCGAGGGTTGAGCCACCGCGCAAGTTGGGACCGAAGTAGCCGCCGCCCTGCGTGTACGCATCGAGGATCGGCTCATCGGTGCCGTGCAGTTCCAGGCTGTACGGGCCGGTGGCGTCGAAGCTCCAGCCGTAAGTGTGGCAGCGCGCACAGCTGTGTGTGCCGGCCGCTGCCGTGTTGGTGAAGAGGATCTCGCCGTAGTCGAGGTACAGATCCTGTCCCTCGACCGCCCCCGGTGTGGACAGGAGGTCCAGAGCGGCGAAGCGCCACTCTTCCTCATTGCCTTCGTTGTCGAGGGAGGCGTCGGCAGCCAGGGCCGCGTCGTAGGCGCTGTCGCGCACCGCATCGACGTCGGCGAGCCAGGCTTCGACCGCGGCCTCGAGCGCATCCGCGTGCGCGGTCTCCGCCTCGAGCAGCGCCTTGGCCGCATCATTGTCGGCGATACAGCGGGAGTCGGCCGCCCGTTCGACACAATCGAACCCGAACACGTCGCGGCTGGCGAGGGTGACTTCCCACGCGGTCGCGTCCTTGGCATCACTCGCGTCGCGGAGTTCGACGGCCCAGTCGGCGTCACTTTCGGCCCGCAGCTTTGCCTCGACGCCGGCACGAACACCCGAATCGACTTCAGCGGCGATCGCGTCGCCGTCGATCTGGATCGAGCGGATGTAGTAGACGACCTCTTCGAGCTGCTGATCGGTGAGGGGGCCACCGCCGCCGGCGCCCCATGCGGGCATGACGCCGTTGCGGCCGAAGTTCAGCGTGTGGATGACCTCATCCTCGGTGAAGCGCGAGAGCAGGGTGTTGAGCGCCGGGGCCTTCCAACTGACTTGGGCGACGAATTCGCCGTCCTCGGTCGTGATGGCCGTGGACACCGAGCCGCCGGAGCCCTCCGAGCCGTGGCACGAGACGCACTGGGCGCCATTGACGTAGATGTCCTCGCCGCGATTGGTGAAGATCCGATCCGTGTCGATGTCGCGACCTTCGTGGCGGCCGGGCTCACCCAGCCAGTAGAGCGGCAAGGTGATCGCCGTGATCGTCAACAGAACGAGGCTGGAACCAAGGGCGAGATCGAGACGCTTCGTCTCCAACTCGTTGTCGTCCATGTAGGGACGCCGGTTCGCGGCCAGCTCGATTTCGGAGCCGATCTCGTCTCGAGCGGACCGAATGTTGAAGTAGATGTAGACGAGCCCACCGATGAAGACGATCGCCAAGATGACGAGGCCGATGGTTCGTTGTGTTGAAGCGGCAAGCAGCATGCGCGTGGACAACTCTGGATCGTTGGTCTGATTGGTCAGGTCGGGAACGGAAGGAGGTTACTAGTGGCTCGACTGGCCGATGCAGCTTGGGCCTTCGGCTTCCTGGCCAGTCGTGTTGGTGCCGATTGGGGGGCCCTGGATGATGGCGCCGGTGTTGACGGTGAGGGAGCCATCGCCGCCGATGCTCATGGCGAAACGATCCATCCCTCGTGGGGCGGGGCCGCCACGCTTCTCACCGACGCGGTTGTACGACGAGCCGTGGCACGGGCACTCGAACCACTGGGACGTGCCGCATTCGGGAACTCGACAGCCGAGGTGAGGGCACTTTTGGTAGAGGGCGATGATGCCACCGTCGAGACCGAGATTCAGGCCGGCTTCCATGCCGGTGAGCTCGGGCGCCGAGTACGAAGCACGGGCCTTCTCGATGGCGCCGTTCGGGTATTCCGTCAGCCACATGCGGCCTTCAGCCTTGTACAGGAATCCGTTGTTGCTGCGGATCTCGCTGAGGAGGTCGCTCACGAGGCCGACCTTGATGGCCGAACCGAAACCGCCACCGAGCTGTGGCCACAGGAAGGCGATGCAGGCCGCACCGAAGCCACCGAGGCCGATCTGCATCATCAGCACGATCGAGCGGTTGAAGAACTGACGACGGCTGACGCCGATGACCTCCGGGTCCGGCGGGACATACGGGGCCGGGGGCGCCGACTCACTCGCGGCGAGAACCAGCTGCTTCGACGAGGCCTTGCGGTCGAGGGCCGCGGCCTTCTCGACCTGCTTGCCCGTGAGCTCTTCCTCTGACCCGAGGGAGGAGCTGGCGGTGTCGCGCTTCTTGGTCTCGCTCGACAAGATGCCCACCGCCTCGTCGGCCTGACGGCCGCGCAAGGTGGCGAACAAACCGATGCCGGCGAGAACGACGATTGCGATGATTCCGAGAATGATCATTGGCAGTCTCCTTTGCTCACAGCTCGAAGAAGAGTCCGGCTTCCCACGGGAAGACGAAGTTGAAGCCAGGGCCCCGGAAGAACGAGCCGATCATGACGAGTACCGACCAGAACATCAGGTGCATCGTCATGAGCGAGATCGCGAACTTGCGATCCTCTGGCTTGGTCGAGGGGTTTCGGTCGATGTACGGGGCCAGGATCAGCACGAACAGGCCGATACCGGGAATGGTCACGCCGGCGACCATCGGATGGAACATCGTGAGAAGTTCCTGCAGCCCGAGGAAGTACCAGGGGGCCTTCGACGGGTTCGGTGTCTCGTTGAAGTTGGCCAACTCGAGCAGGGGCGCATTGACGAAGATCGAGAAGATCAGGGTGAACGCCGTGATGAAGAGCGCCGCGGCGAACTCCACGACGAGCAGATGCGGCCAGGTGTGGACCTTGTCCTGCGGGACGGCCTTGGTGTCCTGGATGGAGCCGGACTTGACGACGGTGAGCAAGCGCTGGGTGTTGCCACCCGGACCGGTGAGCACGGGCCCACCGGCAGCGGCCGCAGGTGCGGCGGCGGTTGGCGCGGTTGCCACCGCGCCGCCTGCCTCCTCGCCGCCGGACTTGGCCTTGGCGGCCTTGGACCGCTCGAGCAGATGAGCCGGAATCTTGGACGCCGCTTCCTGTTGCTCGGCAGTCAATTCCTCAGCCGGCGCGTCGCCGCCTCCCGCCTTGGCGGCTTCCGCCTTGGCCCGGGCTTCGGCGGCCTTCTTCCGGAGATGTTCGGGAACTTCAGTCATGTTCTGTTCTCCCTCGTCCTACAGCGGCCCCGAGATGCCGCCGTCCTTGCGGACTCGCCAGAAGTGAATGGCCATGAAGATGACCACCACGAACGGCAACAGCAGCACGTGGAGCACGTACCAACGAAGCAGGGTGTCGGTGCCGATCTCGACACCACCCAGCAACACGAAGCGGACCTGGTCGCCGAACACCGGGGTGTACCCCATCATGTTGGTACCCACGGTGACGGCCCAGAGTGCCAGCTGATCCCACGGGAGCAGGTAGCCGGTGAACGACAGCAGCAGCGTGAACTGCAGGAGCATCACACCGATGACCCAGTTGAACTCACGCGGTGGCTTGTAGGCGCCGTGGTAGAAGACGCGGGCCATGTGGAGGAACACACTCAAGACCATGAGGTGGGCCGCCCATCTGTGCATGTTTCGCACGAGCAGACCGAAGGTCACGGTGTTCTGCAGGGTGTAGATATCGTCCCAGGCCGCGGCAGCGGTCGGTCGGTAGAAGAACATCAAGAAGATGCCTGTGACAGTGAGCAGGATGAACAAGAAGAAGGACAGGCCACCCAGGCAGAGGGTGTAGCTGACTTTGACCGCGTGACGCTTCACCTTCACCGGGTGAAGGTGGTAAAGCACGCTGTTCATGATCACGTAGGACCGGTTACGCGGGCTGTCGGTGTAGCCCTTCCGGAAAATCGAGCCGGGGCGAAAGATTGAGTTCCACGCCTGCGAACCCTGGATCTGATCCCCCATCTGGGACATCGAATCCTGCATCCGCTGCGGGAACGGCTTCTTCACATCTTCGTCGGTAGCCATCTGAAGTCTTTTTCTCCAGCGCCTCAGCCGAGGCGCATTCCGTATCCGTAGCCGTGGGTGTTGGTGCGCTGATGAGCATCGCCTCCGGCCGGCGCATCGCCGATCTTGCCGAGGATGATGACGCCCGTCGGGCACCGGTCGACGCAGAGCGCACAGCGAGTGCACACGTCGTCGTCGATCGTGAAAATCACATGATCGTTGGGATCACTGCCGGGCTGCTCGGTGCCGATCGATTCCTCGACGGCATCCGGGCGCACCATGTGGATGCACTTCCACGGGCAGATGTCGACGCAGCCTTCGCACATGATGCACTCGGACTGGTCGATGTGAATGAACTGCTTGGGTTTGACCTGTTGACTGAGCCACGCCGCGTCGACTTCCTGCAGGACATAGTCGTCCCGGAAGACCGGCATCGGGGGGTTCGCGTCGACGTTGCTCACGACGACGAGCCCTCCTTGATGAGCGGACGGCCGAAGACCGAACGCTCGGGCTTGCCGGCGTCAGCATCCTGACCACGCTTCTGCCACATCGACCACAGGGCGATGTTGCCGCCCAGGGCGATGCCGTAGATGACGACAGCGATCAGGTCGCGGAGCACGACGTAGGTGATGTCGAGCGGCATGAAGCCGCCATCGCGGGAGTGCTTGAGGATCCCACCGGGGCCGACGAAGAACTTGTCGACTCGCCAATTGAGTTCGTTGTCGGCCCAGACCAACCACTGGTGAGGGACCACGCCGTACACCCAGAACATCAAGAAGAAGACGACGAGGGACCCGAGCATGGCTTCGCCCCAGGTCAACGGCGCGTCCTTCGGGCGTCGCTTCGAGTACGCGACGATGCCGCCCGTGACGATGAAAGCAACAAGGCAGGAAGTTACAAAGGCAACCACGCTCGACTCCTGGTGGAGGCGCTTATTCACGGACTTCGTGAAACCGCGCACAAGTGTAGTCCCGTTGAGCCGAAGCCCTCGGGTTGGGTGAACGGTTTACCACGGCATTTTCTGACTCCACACATTCAGGCACAGATCTCGCGACATTCCTTCGCCCACTTGGCCGGACGTGCGACACTGCCTCTATCCTCAACTGGTCTGTGCCGTCACACCTGTCACCACGACCGGATGACGGCGCATCCAATCTGTCCCTAGCCCCGCACCGGAGATCACGGTGACCGAAATCCCCGAGCACCTGCTGAAGAAAGCTGCTGAAGCCCGAGCTCGCCTCACCGGCGAAGGAGGCGGCGGTGACGACACGTCCGGTGGCGATGCCCCGGCTGCCGCACCGGCGACCCCGGCAGCCGCACCCGCAGCGGCCGCACCCGCCATCCCCGAGGAGCCGAAGGCCCCCGAACCCGTCGCCCCGTACGTGGAGGCCGGCCTGAATCGCAAGACCATCCCGGTATGGATCATTCCCGTGCTGCTGTTCCTGCCGATCTGGGCGATCTACTACGTTGGCTATCTCGAGAACCCGCCCGAGGCGGGCGGCGGCCTGCTGGCCATCGGCGGCGACGTCTACAGCGGTCAGTGCTCCAGCTGCCACGGCGGCACCGGTGGCGGCGGCTCCGGTCGTCAGCTCAACGGTGGCGAAGTCCTCCTGACGTTCCCGAGCCATGCAGCCGGCGAGTCCTATGAAGGCCTCGCCGACATGGTCGCCTGGGTGGCCAACGGCACCGCTGGCACCACCACGGCCACCTACGGCGATCCCGCCCGCCCCGGTGGTGCTCGCACCCCCGGCAGCTTCGGCCAGATGAGCGGCTTCGGTGGCGGCCTGTCCGCCGAGGAACTCGTCGCCGTCGTCTACTACGAACGTGTCACCCACGGTGGCCTCGACGGCGAAGCGGTCGACATCGAACTCGGCGTGCTCGAAGAGCTCCTCCACGTGATGGACGAAGAAGGCGTGGACTTCGGTTCAGGCATGCAGGTCGACGACATCCAACACCTCATCGACACCGCACGCGAGACCGCAACGGTCGGTGGCAGCGGTGGTGGCGGCGTCGATCACTGATCCTGATCCCATCGGATCAGCACCGACACCGAACTGAGTCCGAGCCCGCCTCTTCGGAGGCGGGCTCGCTCGATTTGCCCCTGCCAGTCGCCCCCCTGCCCCC
>JAERSO010000132.1 GCA_016845585.1 Acidimicrobiaceae bacterium
TCGGCGTCGCCGAGGAAGTCCATCAGCTCGATGGCCTCTTCCATCTGCTGGTCGAAGTCATCAGGAGTGAACGGCATCTCGGTGGGCGAGAGGGCGGCTTCTTCGTTCGACGGGATCTCGTCGGGGTGGTGCAGGATCGCACGGTGGCCGTACGAGCCGACCTCCATCGATCCCGAGGACTGCCGCTCGTAGCAGAACGTGTCCATGTCGCGAACGATCGGGTAGCCGATCTCGTTGCCGGTCTCGGCGAGGATGTCCATCGGGCCGACGTCGGCCATCTGGTGCACGGCCGGGACCAGCGGGATGTAGGTGTCGGCCATGTAGGCGATGCGGTTCGACCACACGCCACAGGCGATGACGACGTGTTCGGCTTCGATCGTGCCCTTGTCGGTCTTGACGGCGGTGATCTTGCGACGACCGTTGGGGCGAGGGGTGTCGTCGGTGGTGAGGTCGAGGACTTCGGTGTTGGCGAAGACCTGGAGGGCGTCGGCGTCGAGGGCCTCCTTGCGCATCACGGTGCCGGTCTCGAGGGAGTCGACCACCGACACGGTCGGGCAGTAGAAGCCGCCGAGGATGACGTCTTCGTTGATGAAGGGAACGAGTTCCTTCACCTCGGCCGGGGTGAGCATGTGGGCCTCGATGCCCCACGCCATGGCGGAGGTCATGCGGCGCTGGAGCTCGTGCATGCGCTCTTCGGTGCGGGCGACCTCGATGCCGCCGGAGTCGACCGACATGTTGAGGTCGCGGTACTGGTTGGCGGACTGCTCACCGAGCACCGCCATTTCCTTGTTGTGATCCACCGGGAAGATGAAGTTCGACGCGTGGCCGGTGGAACCGCCGGGGTTGGGCAGCGGGCCCTTGTCGAGAAGGACCAGGTCCTTCCAGCCGAGACGGGCGAGGTGGCCGACGACACAGTTGCCGACGATGCCGGCGCCGATGACGACGCACTTGGCGGAGGTTGGGAAATCGCTCACGAGAGGATCCTTTTCTTACGGTTCTGCAGTAACTTCTTGACCGATTGATATATCAGCCGTGTATCATGTGAATGCTAGAAGACGGATGCACATGACACAACCCCCTCTTTCTCTCGGTGAGCAGGCGTATCAGCAGATCCGCTCGATGATCGTGCGGCTCGATTTCGCGCCCGGCGACGTCCTCCGAGAAGACGCGCTCCGCGCCCAACTCGACATCGGTCGCACCCCGATCCGCGAAGCCCTTCAACGTCTCGCCCGTGAGCACTTCGTCACCGTGATTCCCCGCCGGGGCATGTTCGTTTCCGGGATCGAAGTGAGCGAACTGTCGATGCTCTTCGAGACCCGCACCGTCCTCGAACCCTACGCGGCTCGGCTCGCCGCAGCCCGTGGCACCGAGGAGCACTGGGACGAGATGCAGGCCGCGCTCGATGGCGTCGGTCATGCCACATCGGCCGAGGACCTGATGGCCGTCGACCGCCGCTGCCACGAGCTGATGTGGGAGGCGGCCGACAACCGGTTCCTGCTCGACACCCTCGACATGCTCTATGCCCAGAGCGATCGCCTCTGGCACCTCTACCTCGCCGACGTGGCCGACATGAACGAGGCCGTCGACGAGCACGCTGCGATCCTCGACGCACTCAGCGCCGGCGATGGCGACCGGGCCGGCGACCTGGTCGAGACACATCTGCGCAGCTTCGACGCCGAGATCCGCCACGCCGTGACCGAGCGCCTCGCCGCACCGCTGGCCGGCGGCTGAGCTCGACCGGACGGGTCGACCAGCGCGTGATTCTCTGACCTTATGATCGGCGCAAGGAGCTCGCGGTCATCGTACCGGCGCACAACGAGGCCGAACTGATCGGGGACCAGCTCGATGCGCTCGGTGCGCAAGTATGGGAAGGCGACTGGGAAGTGCTGGTCGTCGACAACCGCTCGACCGATGAGACTGCCAATCTCGTCATCGACCGGGCCGAACGTTGGCCCCGGCTGCGTCTCATCCCGGCGATGGACCGTGGCGACAAGGCCTACGCCGTCAATACCGCCGTCGCCGCCACCGATGCCGCGGCGTTGGCCTTCACTGACGCCGACGACATCGTTGGCCCGGGCTGGGTGGCTGCGATGGGCGACGCTCTGCGACGTGCCGACTTCGTCACGGGACCGCTCGACCTCGATCGCCTCAACCCAAGCTGGTTGGTCGAGTCGCGAGGCCGCAGCGCCATGGAGGATCTCTCCTGGTTCGAAGGCTTGTTTCCGTTCGCCCGAGGCAACAACTACGGCATTTCGCGCGCCGCCTGGCAGGTCATCGGACCCCTGCCGGAGGCAGCCTTCCCGACCGAGGACATGACGCTGTCGCTCGCGGCCCACCGCGCCGGGATCGCACTCGTCGGCCTCCCCGATGCGGTCGTCCACTACCGGTACCGCACCGATACGCGGTCGTTGTGGCGACAGGGTTTCGCCTACGGCGTCGGCAGATGCCGAGTGGTCCGCGACCTCGCCGATCACGGTGACCCTCGCCCGAGCCGGTTCGCAGGCTGGCGCTCATGGCTCTGGCTCCTCGCGCACCTCCCCGCAGTCACGTCATCGACCGGCCGGGCCGCCTGGGTCTGGGTTGCGGCGAACCGAGTCGGCCAGATCGTGGGCAGCTTCCGGCACCGCATCCTCTATCTCTGATCATCTCGCGCTCAGGGCCGGGCATCTCGGGCACTCCGGACCGATTCTCGGTCACTTCTGCGCGGACGCTGCCGATTGAGACGCAGGGAGCGTGTGATGGACGAGGCAATCGAACGCGCGTCAATGCAATGACCGATTCGAACGGAACAGTCGAACTGACGGTCATCGTCACGGCGCACAACCGTGAGGACATTGTCGAACAAACGTTGTCGGCGCTGGCTGCCCAGGTGTGGAGCGACGGCACCTGGGAGGTGGTCCTGGTCGACAACGACTCCGTCGACGACACGCCGGCGATACTGAGACGATGGACCGAGAAGATGCCAGTCCTCTCGCTGATGGTCGAGGCCACCGAGATTCACAATCTCAGCTACGCCCGCAGCGTGGGAGTGAACGCGTCGACCGGCGCCTCGATCGCATTCATCGATGACGACGACGTCATCGGTCCCGGCTTCGTGGCGGCAATAGGGTCCGAACTGCGCCGCCACGAGTTCGTCGGTCCTCGACACGAGCATCATCTGCTGAATGACGACGTGGTCGCTCGGTACCGCGGATCATTCCAAACCGAACAGCTGGGCGAGGTCTTCGGCGTCCCGATGGTTTCCGGAGGCGGCTTCGCATGCAGCCGCGCCCTTTGGGACAGCCTCGAAGGCCACAGCGTCAAGACCGGTTATGGCGCAGAGGACGCCGAGTTCTCCCTTCGCGCCGCCCAGGCCGGCGCCACACCTGCATTCGTCCCTGACGCGGTGTACCACGTCCGTCTACGCGGTGACGCCAGATCGAGCTTTCGGCAAGGAAGACGTTTTGCTGTCGCCCGGGTCCGGCTCCATCGAAGCTTCAGCGAGGACTTCGACACGAAACGTGACTCGTTCCCCCGTTTCATCAAGAACTGGATCGGGATGGCGAAGCGGCTGCCGCAGGTCCGCCACCGGGGCCCCGGCTGGTCTGGACATGGCAACTCGGCCGCCGGATCGGCCATCTTCAGGGAAGCATCGAACAGCGGACGTGGTATCCGTGAGCGACACCCATCGAATCCTCTTCGTCTCGTCGACCATCGCCGGGGGATCGGGACGCAGCCAGCGAGCACTTGCCCTCGCCCTGAGGGAGCGCGGACACGAGGTCGCATTCCTCGTGGACGACGAGCGTCCGGCGACATTCACCCGGTGGATCGGCGAGCACCTCGCCGACGCCGCCACTCGCTTCGCCGACAACACGTGTCTTCAGCGAATCGCAGCTCGGGTCGGCTCTCGACTCGACCGTTTCGAGCACGAAGGCATCGAGATGTGGGCGACACCGTTTCCCGAGAACGGCTTCGCCGAAGCCGTGCGTCGATTCGAACCCGACGTCATCATCGGCAACAGCATGGTGCGGTACTCCTGGCGCACCATCCGCGGGGCCTGTCATGACCTCGACCTCCCGGCCATGCTCTACATTCGCGGGGTGGCGTCCCTCGGTGGGCTCGACACGCTCCCGGATCCGGGAGAAGTCGTCCTCGCCAATGCTCGGAGCCTGGTCGAGTCCGTCGAAGACGCTGGCCACGAGTGCACCTTCATACCATCGGTCGTCGACACGTCCCCGACCCGTGTCGACTCGACACGTCAAGTCGCTCTCCTCATCAACCCCATCGAGTCGCACGGTATCGACCGCCTCTGGGAGATCGCCGAGGCCCTGCCGGAGATCGAGTTCGTACTTCAGGAGTCCTGGGAGCTCGACAACTCTCAGCTGTCCGCAATCGTGTGCCGGCTGGAAGAGCTCTCGAATGTCAACCTGCGACGCCGCACACCACCGGGCCCTGAGCTGTACCGGGACGCTCGCGTACTGCTCGCCCCGCATCGCATCGACAACCGACCCCGCGTCATCGTCGAAGCCCAGACGAATGGCATCCCCTCGCTCGTGAGTGACCACGGCGGCCTCCGTGAGGCGCTCGGCTCGGGAGGGGCGGTCCTCGCCGACGACGCATCAGAATGGATCGACGCAGTGCGGTGCGCGTTCGAGGACGACGCCCGGTACCTCGAATGGTCCGCGGGAGCGAGCAAGGCTGCCGTTCGCGACGAACTCGACCCGACGACGATCGTCCAGACATTCGAGAAGGCCGCCAGAACGGCGATCGACCGTCGCACGAGCATCGAGCACACCCGAGAGACTGCTCCGCGGAGCCTGGCTTCGGCCGATGGTTCTTCATGAACCTCACACCTGGAGGCCTACGAGGGAATCGCGCGCTGCTGGCTCCGACTCGCCGGCTGCTGCGCGGCGTCGGGCCGCGTTTCGCGGTGCTCGTGATCATCTCGATGATCGTGGGTCTGGGGCAGGCGACGGTGCTCACCATCGTTGTTCGGGTCGCGCTGCACCTCGCCGACTCGACGCTCGCCGACGCCGGGTCGGGCGGGCTCCTCGATCATCTTCCAGCACAGCCCAGTGCACTGATCGGTATCGGGTTCGCGGCGATCGGCTGCGTCTTCGTGCTCGAGACGCTCAATGCCTATCTGCAATCGATGACCGGCGCTCGAGTGGTGCATCTCCTCCGAACGGGCTTGTATCGAGCGTATTCCAATGCCGAAATCCACGCGCAGGACTCACTCCGCTCAGGGCAACTGGCCCAGCTCCTCACGGTGAACGGCGCCTACGCTGGCACCGCGACCCTCAGCGCTGCAGCAGCCGCCGTCGCCTTGTCGACGTTCGCCACCCTCGGACTCGTGGCCGCCGTCCTCAGCCCGGGGCCGACACTCGCCATGGTGGTCGGGGTCACGCTCGTCTTCTTCCTCGTGCGCCCAATTGTCGGTGGTAGCCGCGGCGCCTCGAAAGACATGGCGGATCGCAACACCGACCTCACCGAGACCACCGGTCTCGCCGTCGAGTTGTCCGACATCATCCGGACCACTGGAGTCGAGGCCGAATACGCGACTTCGGTCAATGCGGCGATCAGCGACATGTCCGCGTACTGGGGACGGGTCAGGTTCCTCGGACGGGTCGGCCCCGCCGTGTTCCGCAACGTAGCGCTACTGCTCACATTCGGAGCGATCGCTGCCGTCTACGCGATGGATATCGACTCGATCGCCACACTCGGCGCGACCATGCTGATCCTGATCAGATCGCTGACGTACATGCAGGCGTTCCAGAACTCACTGCAGGAACTCCACAGCACCATCCCGTGGCTCGAAGACATGTGGGCAACCTCCGAGACCCTCGAGAGCCACCCGATCGACCGCTCCGGCGTCCCCCTCGAATCGTTCGGTCCCATCGATTTCACCGATGCCGGACTCGTCTACCCGAACGGCACCGCCGCGCTTCGCGCCGTCAACGCTCGGCTTGAGCCGGGCGAGATCATCGGCCTCATCGGCCCATCAGGAGCCGGGAAGTCGTCGTTCGCACATCTGCTCCTCCGGCTGCGAAAGCCGACAACGGGGGCCGTCAGGGTCAATGATCAGGATCTGGCCGAGGTGGAACTGGACGACTGGTTCAGCCGCGTAGCGTACGTGCCGCAGGAACCTCGACTTCTGCCGTCGACGATTGCTGACAACATTGCGTTCTTCCGCGACACGGACCGCGAAGCGATCGAGGGAGCCGCCGTAGCTGCGGGGATCCACCACGAGATTCTCGACCTACCCGACGGCTACGACACGTCCCTCAACGCCGACACGCGGCTCTCCGGTGGCCAACGTCAACGACTGGCGCTGGCACGCGCTCTCGTCACAAGGCCGCAGTTGCTCGTGTTGGACGAGCCGACCAGCGCGCTCGACATGCAGACCGAAGCCCGAGTTGCCGAGGCCATCTCGGCGTTGCGAGGCGAGACGACGGTGATGATCATCGCCCACCGCCTTTCCTCGCTTGTCCACTGCGACCGGTTGATTGTCATCGAGGACGGCACCGTGACCGCCAACGCTTGCCCTGACGAACTCCGAGAGGACAGTGAGTTCTACCGCGAGGCCATTCAGCTATCGATCGGCGAGGTCCGCTGATGCGCCACAGTCGTAGCGCCGACTTCGCCGCGGCCCTGGATACTGCCGACCGCCGCCGCTGGAGTGACGGGACGCATGATCCGAACGGCCCGATGGCCATCGCACACCGCGCCCGCACGCTCCAGGCGGCCTGGATGCCACAGATCCCGGACCGCATCAGGTTTCTGGTCGACCGATGCCGCGGCAAGAACGTGCTCGACATTGGTTGTGTCGCCCACGAGAGCAGCCGCTTCGACGACCCCGGCTGGCTTCATCGGCACATCGCCGAGGCCGCCGACTCATGTATCGGCGTCGATGTGCTCGACGAGGACGTGGCCCTGATGAGATCCGCCGGCTACGACGCTGTGGCGCACGACCTCTCCACCGGACTCGGCCCGATTGCCGCACGAGCGCCGTTCGACGTGATCGTCGCGGGCGAACTCATCGAACACGTCGGCAACCTCGACTTCCTCTTCACCACCGCCCGAGACTGCCTGAGCCGCACCGGCCAGCTGATCCTCACGACCCCGAACCCCTACGCTCCGGCCCGGGTTCGGGCCGGACAGCGCGGCGTTGTGTGGGAGAACGCCGACCACGTCGCGTACTTGTTCCCGTCTGGCGCGGCCGAACTCTCGGAACGCCACGGTCTCGTCCTCACCGGCGCGACCACCGTCGCTGACAGGATGGCGGAACGAGCGGAACCACTCCGGGCGTTGAAGAGAGCCATTCGCGCCTCGGCCTGGAAGAACGTCGGCTACGACACCGCCGGCGATCGCTGTGGTCACGCTGCGGTTCGGCCGGGTCTTCGCCATCGGTTGCCCCTCGTCCGGCGCGACCGGTTTCTCGGCGAGACGTTCGTGTACGTCATCCAACTCCCGGGCAGGGGTTGAGGATGACGGAGATCACCCACGGTGTGCTCGTCACCTACAAACGAATCGATCTCCTGGCTGATCACCTCGAGCGTCTGGCCGACCAGACCTCACCGCTCACCACGCTCCTCGTCGTCGACAACGCTGACGACGGCGCCGTCCGCGAACTCGTGCAGGGCCCTGCCGGGCAGGCCGCCGCGGCCCGAGGGACCCGCTATCTCACGACGGGGAACAACTCCGGACCCGCAGGTGGGTTCACCGCTGGCATCGCGGACGTGCTCACCCGGGGAGCAGATGACGACTTCGTCGTTCTGCTCGACGACAACGACCCTCCGCGGACGAAAACGGTCTTTGCCGACACCCGGGCCGTGTTTGGTTCACTTCGATCGGCGAGCGATCGCGTCGGCGGTGTTGGCAGCTGGGGCGCTGCACTTCGTCATGGTGGCCGGCTGCGCATGGCCACCGCGACCACGCCCGAGCAAGTGGACTACCTTGCCGGCGGAGGGTGCCCCCACTACCGCGTCGAAGCGCTCCGCACCGTGGGCGGGCCCGATCCCTCCCTCTTCTTCGGCTTTGAGGAGCTCGACCTCGGACGAGCGCTTGCTCGCGCAGGCTGGTCGATCTGGTCGTCTGGCCTCGCCCGCGAGCACGGATGGGCCGAGATGATGACGAAGACCCAGGCTCGGGCGCTGGTCGAAGCGCCGACGTGGCGCCGCTACTACAGCGTCCGCAATCTCGTGACCGTCCTCCGCAAGGACGGCCGACTCCTCGACGCCATCGTCGTCTCGCTGACAGCCGGACTCGGCAAGCCACTACTCAATCTGTTGACCCGCCCGCGGGCTGCGTGGGCGAATCTCCGGCTCACGGTGCCGGCCGTCGTCGATGCGTGGCGAGGGCGGCTCGGCAGGCGAGTGGAGCCGGTGGGCCTCTGATCCGGCCGCCGATTCTCGCCACCATTCAGCCGTCGGCTGATTCCACGATGCGGAACGCTTCCATAATGCGGAACGGACTGGTACTCTTCTGAGCACTGGGTCCGGCCGCGGGCCGGTGACCTTTTCTTGGGAGTAATCGATGTCTTTCCCCTCCGATCTGGAGATCGCGAGTCAGGCCAACCTCAAGCCCCTGACCGAGATCGCCGCCAATGCCGGAATCCCCGAAGAATGCCTCGAGCAGTACGGGGCCGGCTCGGCGAAGATCACCCTCGACGCCATCGAGAAGATGGCCGACCGCCCGAAGGCGAAGTACGTCGTCGTCTCGGCCATCACCCCGACGCCGCTCGGCGAAGGCAAGACCACCACGACGGTCGGTCTCGGCCAGGCGTTCCAGCACATCGGCTCCTCCGCCACGATCGCCATCCGTCAGCCGTCGATGGGCCCGACCTTCGGCATCAAGGGTGGCGCGGCCGGTGGCGGCTACAGCCAGGTCGTGCCGATGGAGCTCTTCAACCTCCACTTGACCGGCGACATGCACGCCGTGACTGCAGCCCACAACCTCTGCTCGGCGATGGTCGACGCCCACCTGTACCACGGCAACAAGGCCGGCTTCGACATCCACAACATCACGTGGCGTCGCGTCCTCGACGTCAACGATCGTGCGCTGCGCAACATCACCATCGGCCTCGGCGGCAAGATGGACGGCATTCCCCGCGAGACCGGCTTCGACATCACCGCCGCGTCCGAGGTCATGGCCGCCCTCGCCCTCGCCACGGATCTCCACGATCTCCGCACTCGCATGGGCCGCATCGTCCTCGGCTACACCAAGAGTGGTGAGCCCATCACGGCCGAGCAGATCGGCGCCGCCGGCTCGATGACGGTGATCCTGCGCGAGGCCATCAAGCCCAATCTGATGCAGACGCTGGAGAACACCCCGGCGCTCGTGCACACCGGCCCGTTCGGCAACATCGCCACCGGCAACAGCTCGATCGTCGCCGACCGCATCGGCATCCACACCAGCGACTTCCTGCTCACCGAGGCCGGATTCGGCGCCGACATGGGTGCCGAGCGTTTCTTCAACATCAAGTGCCGATACTCCGGCCTCGCCCCCGACGCCGCCGTGCTCGTCGCCACCGTTCGTGGCCTCAAGGCGCACTCGGGCAAGCACAAGATCGTGGCCGGGCGCGACCTCCCGCAGGCACTGCTCGACCCGAACCCCGACGAGGTCCACCAGGGCGGCGACAACCTGCGCAAGCAGCTCGAGAACATGCAGATCCACGGCTGCACTCCCGTCGTGGCCATCAATGTGTTCCCGGGTGACCATGACGCCGACATCAACGCGATCCATGAGATCGCCTCGGAGTTCGGTGCTCGCGCTGCCGTGTCCACCCACTTCTCCGACGGTGGCCGGGGTGCCTCCGAACTCGCCGAAGCGATCAAGGAAGCAGCGGAGGAGGAGTCGCAGTTCGAGGTTCTCTACCCCGACGAGATGTCGCTCAAGGGCAAGATCGAGACGGTCGCCACGAAGGTCTACGGCGCCGACGGTGTCGAGTACACCGCAGCAGCCGAGAAGCAGCTGACGACCTACACCGACGCCGGCTTCGCGAAACTTCCCGTCTGTATTGCCAAGCAGCACCTGTCGCTCAGCCACGACGCCAAGCTCAAGGGCGCACCGACCGGCTGGACCCTGCCTGTCCGCGAGGTTCGCGCCTCCGTCGGCGCCGGCTTCGTCTACCCGATCTGCGGCGACATGCGGACCATGCCGGGCCTCGGTACCAACCCCGCGGCCATGGCCATCGACATCGACGCCAACGGCGACATCATCAACCTCTCCTAACGGAGAGCGATACTTCTAGGCAGACGACAATGCTCCACAAGATCCCTGTCCTCGGCGGCCTGTTCGGCCACCCCGAGGGCGACGAGACCGACGAGTCGGCGGCCCACCGCCTGTCGCTCATCGCGGACATGACCTTCGAAGTCATCCCGCTCAAGTCCCTCACCGACGCCGAAGCGGCCCTGCCGGCCGGGGCCAAGGTGTCGGTCACGGCATCCCCGGCCAAGGGTCTGGAAGCGACCCAGGAGATCACCGAGCGCATGCTCGGCAACGGTTTCGAGGCGATTCCGCACATCTCGGCCCGCATGGTCCGCGACAAGGCGCACACCCGGGAACTGGCCGCATGGCTTCGTGACGTCGGGGCCAAGACGATGTTCCTGGTCGGCGGCGATGCTGATCCTCCGGGCGACTACTTCGACGCCGTCGAGTTCCTCCGAGATCTTCTCGACTGTGACCATGGCCTCGACACGATCGGTGTCACCTCCTACCCGGACAGCCACCCGCTGATCGAGAAGGACAAGCTCCACGCTGCGCTGCACGCCAAGCAGTCGATGCTCGCCGAGGCCGGGGTCAACGGCTACTGCTCGACCCAGATGTGCTTCGACCCAGACATGATCGCCAAGTGGATCCGGGCCGAGCGGGCCTCGGGCATGACCTTGCCGATCCACCTCGGCCTCGCCGGGGTGATCGACCGGACGAAGCTGTTGACCATGGGCGCTCGCCTCGGGATCGGCCAGTCGCTGTCGTATCTGCGCAAGAACCGCAAGGCCATCACCTCCATGATGACGACCGCCCATTACGAACCGAACGATCTCCTGCTCCCGCTGAGCAAGGTGATGCTCGAACACGGTGTGGAAGGCCTCCACGTCTTCACGTTCAACCAGGTGACCTCCACCGACGAATGGCGGCTCTCACACATGTGAGGCGGTCAAGCGCTCCCGCACATCGCCGAGGTGCAGAAACGAGCCGGTGACGACCACGAGGTCGCCCGGCTCGCTTTCGTTTTCGACCGCAGCGGCGAGTTCGGCTCCCGTGGCCTCGAGAACCCGCCCGGCTCCTGCCGCGAGCAGTGCGCCCGACAGCTCCCCCATCGACCAACTCCGCGGGCCCGGCTCACCGACCGGCGGGCCGAAGGTCGTCACGATCAGGACTTCACCCATCGCGGCGAGGATGGCGGCACATTCGGTGAGCGGCTTGTTGCTCCCGACCGCGGCAACGACCACCGCCGCGGTCTCTGGCAGCGTCTCGGCCAGGGCGCCCAACTTCATCGGGTTGTGAGCGCCATCGAAGACCACGCGCCGACCCGCGATGTCGTGGGACTCGAAACGACCCGCGAGGCGTGCCGGGACCTCCGCAACGGTGTATCCCAAGAGACCGAGCGCGACACTCGCCGTCGCTCGGGCATCGAGCCTGATGTCGCCGGTGGGCTCGACGTCGAGCACTTCGACCGAATTCTGCCCTGCCACCCGGTACACGACGTCGATCGCCTCGGAGTCGGGCTGCGGACCGAGCACGACATGTCGGCGACCCCGGACCACCGCCGCCTTCTCCGCGGCGATCTCGGAGACCGTCGTGCCGAGGACGTCCGTGTGGTCCAGACCGATCGCAGTCACCACCGTGATGACATCTGCTCTGGACATCACATTGGTGGCATCCACCCGTCCGCCGATACCGGCCTCGATGACGAAGCGGTCGACACCGGCCATCCGGCCGAGCTCGATCGCGATGGCGGTCGTCGCCGCGAAGAAGGTCGGGGGCTGCTCGAGTCGAGACGCCGCGTCAGCCACCTCCCCGGCCGCGGCGATCACGTCGACCCACGGGGGGAGGACTCCGTCGATCGTGAAACGCTCCCGGAGGTCGTAGGCGTGCGGCGAGTAGTGCGTCGCCACCCGTTCGCCTGCCGCCATCAGTCCGGCGGTGATCGACGCGGCGACCGATCCCTTCCCGGCAGTGCCGACGACATGAATGGCCGGCCGATCATCCTGGGGATTGCCGAGCTCGTCGAAGAGCGCCACTGACGCGGCATGAGCATCGGCACCGCGGGGCGCATCGGCTCGGATCAACGAATACAGCCATGCCTCCACCCGCCCGGCGTCGCCGACCACGGTCGCGTGTCGCTCAGACATCGGCAGACGGGGTGAGCTGATCATGCAGGTTGGGTGGAACGGTCATCTGTCTCGCAAAGGTCGAATGCGGTACACTTGGGTTCCGTTATACGGAACGGTTCCACCATACAGAACAATACAAATGGTGGGTTTGGAGATTGCCTCGTGAAGGTTCTGCTTGCTGATTCGCTGCCCGCGTCTGCGGTCGATCGACTGCTGGAGGCCGGCGACGAGGTCGAGTCCCGACCCGAGCTGAGGGCCGAGGATCTGCCCAGCGCCATCGCCGGGTTCGAGGCGTTGGTCGTTCGTTCGACCAAGGTCACTGCGGCGGCGCTCGACGCCGCCGACTGCCTCGGTCTCATCGTGCGGGCGGGTGCCGGCACCAACACCATCGACTGTGAGCGCGCCGCGGAGCGTGGCATCTTCGTCTGCAACGTGCCGGGCAAGAACGCCCTTGCCGTGGCCGAGCTCACCATGGGTCTGCTGATCGCCGTTGATCGCCACATCGCATCCGCCACGGCCGACCTCCGTGCCGGGTCGTGGAACAAGAAGACCTACAGCAAGGCCGATGGGCTTGCCGGCCGCCGCATGGGCATCATCGGCGTGGGCGACATCGGCATCGCTGTCGCCGAACGGGCGTGGGCGTTCGGAATCGACGTCGTCGCGGTCGCGAAGCCCGGCCGCTCCGAAGAATCCGAGGCCCGAGCGGAGCGCGCCGGCATCACCTATGTCGACGACCTCGCCGAGCTGCTCGCCACCTCCGACATCGTCTCGCTCCATGTGCCTGGCGCCCCGGACACCAAAGGCCTGGTTGACGCCGACTTCCTCGCCAAGATGAATGACGGCGCGATCCTGCTCAACACCTCTCGCGGCGACGTCGTGGACGAGGCCGCCCTGATCACGGCCATGGACGAGCGGGGACTACGGGCCGGCCTCGACGTCTTCGTCGACGAGCCGGGTTCGGGCACCGGCGAGTTCACCAGCGCCCTCGCGGCGCATCCATCCGTCGTCGGCACGCACCACATCGGGGCGTCGACCGAGCAGGCACAGGACGCCGTGGCCTCGGGCACCATCGATGGCATCAACGCGTACCGTGCCGGTCACCCCGTGAACTGTGTGAACCTCGATCCGGTCCCGCACAAGGCCGCCACGCTCACGATCAGGCACCAGGATCGCGTCGGCGTGCTGGCATCGGTCCTCGCCATTCTCCGCACGGCCCAGCTGAACGTGTCGAACATGCGCAATCAGGTGTTCGTCGGCGGCAAGGCCGCGGTTGCCTCGATCAATGTCGGTCACCTGCCGAGCGACGACGTCATCGCCGAACTCCAGTCCCTCGACGACGTGATCTACGTCTCCATCACCCGCTCGTGACGCGCCGCCCGCTCTTTGCCCCATTCGCCGGTTGGCTGATCAAGCACGACTGGGCGCCGCGCGTGATCGCCGGCGCCTACGACTCGAAGTCGCCCGAGCAGCGGCGCCGCATCGTCACCGAGAATCCGCACTCCTACCTCGGCGTGACCCGCTCCCGCGAAGACCTCGAGTACGGCGACGACGCCACCGACGAGGACCTTCTGCGGCGCGGAGCGGAGACGCTCACCACGATCCTCGAGGCCGAAGCGTTCGAACCGACCGGCTACCCCACGATGTATGCCTACCGGCTCACCGCCGGCGAACACACCCAGATCGGTGTGGTGGGTGCCATGGACATCGCCGGCTACACCGACGGACGGATTCTCACCCACGAGAACGTACGTCCGGCTCGGGCCAAGCTTCTCGGCGACCACCTGCACTGGGTGGGCGCCACATCGTCGCCGGTCTCGCTGACATATCGCACAGACCCGGTCGTCCAGGAGGTCCTGCACGATGTCACCGTCGCGATCAAGCCCGATGTCGACCACTACGTCGAGGGTGTGCGTCACCAGGTCTGGACCCTGACTGCCGAGGACTCCGCAACCATCGCCGACCAACTCGCGGACACGGTCATCTATGTCACTGACGGGCACCACCGCTCGGCCGCCGCGCTGGCCGGGGCGGCCCTGAAGCCCGAGGCCACCCAGTTCCAGCGCACGCTGGCCGTGCTCTTCCCGGACGATGCGCTCCACGTCGACCCGTTCCACCGCCGCTGCATGGATGCCGAAGGCCGCACCCCGGACGAGATCATCGCGGCATTCGCCGAGGTCGCCCAGGTCAGGCCGGCCGAGACCATGGCGGGTGCGCTCCCTCAGGAGAAGGGTCAGGTCGGCGTCTACATCCGCGGGCGCTGGTGGCGACTGACCCTGGCCCCCGTCGACCAGCCCGGGGCGTTGGCCCACCTCGACGTCGAGCGGGTTCGTCGAGACCTGATCACCGGTGTGCTCGGCATCGACGAACTCGCGGCCAATAGTGGGATCGACTATGTCCCGGACCCTGCCGGTATCGACGAGGTCACGCGACGCTGCGATCTCGACGGCACCGTCGGCCTGTTCCTCTATCCGACCTCAGTTGCGGAGATCATGGCCGTGGCCGAGGTCCACGAGCTGATGCCACCGAAGTCGTCCTACGTGGCCCCGAAGCCCCGCTCGGGCATCTTCCTGCGCATCCTCGGCAGCGGCGCAACCGAACACCTCGAACCCAGCTGAGCCGCCACGATCGCGAGCGGTGGTCAGGACTCCTGCGGGAGGGCGCCCTGCATGCGGGCGGCGTGGAATGTGTTCTCCAGCAGACAGCCGATCGTCATCGGTCCCGTACCACCCGGCATCGGCGTGATCGCGCCAGCGATCTCCTGAACGGCGTCGAAGTCGACATCGCCCTGGATGCCCTCGGCGGTTCGGGAGATGCCGACGTCGAGGACCGCAGCGCCGGGCTTGACGAAGTCGGCGGTGACGAGGCCGGCCATGCCCACCGCCGCGACGATGATGTCGGCCTCGCGGCAGATGGCGGCGAGATCGCCGCTGCGTGAGTGGGCCAGCGTCGGCGTGGCATCGCAGCCCTTGCGACCGAGGAGCAGCACCTGTGGGAGTCCGACGAGTGTCGAGCGGCCGATGACCACGGCACGTTTGCCGCTCGTCTCGACGCCGTAGCGATCCATCAACCGCATCACGCCGAGCGGCGTGCACGGGACATGTCCCTCGCCGCCGCGCACGAGGCGACCCATCGACCGTTCGGTCAATCCATCGACGTCCTTTTCCGGCGGGATCATGGCCAGGACTCGTTCGGCGTCGAGACCCTCCGGCAACGGCAGCTGCACGAGGATGCCGTGGACGTGGGGATCGTTCACGAGCTCCAGGACCGCCTCCTCGAGGTACTCCTGGGTGATGTCGGCCGGCAGTCCGACGTGGCGCGACATCATGCCGGCCTCGTCGGCCTTGCGTCGCTTGCTGCGGACGTAGATCTGGCTCGGTTTGTCGTCGCCCACGAGCACGGTGGCGAGACACACGTGCGGGTTGCCCAGGGCGGTGATCCGCTCATTGAGGTCGGCGACGACCTCGTCACGCAAGCGGTTGCCGTCCATCAGGATTGCGCCACCGGGCGTCCGTTCGAAATCGCCGGCGGGGGTTCGATCAGTTGCAGTCACGAGCCGAAACCTAGCGCCTGCACGGCGTCCGCGGACGCCCTACTGTGCCCCTTCATGCAAGGACCTCTCACCGGTATTCGTGTGCTCGATCTCAGCCAGGTCGTGTCGGGACCCCTGGCCACGCAGATGCTTGCCGAGCAGGGGGCCGAAGTGTTCAAGATCGAACCCCCCGACGGCGAGTTGCTCCGCGTTTTCGGGGTCGACCATGTGCGTTCACTGCACGCGAACTGCAATCGAGGGAAGCGTTGTCTGGCCGTGGACCTCCGCGAGCAGAGCGGAGTCGACCTCGTGCTGGAGTTGGCGGCGACCTGCGATGTGTTCGTGGAGAACTTCCGGCCGGGAAAGACCGCGGAGCTCGGACTCGGCTACGAGGCCCTGAAGTCGGCCTCACCCGACATCGTGTACTGCTCGGTGTACGGCTTCGGTTCGTCAGGCCCGTATTCGGACCGGGCCGTGCTCGACCCGGTGATCCAGGCCAACACCGGCATGGTCGCCGGTCAGGCCAGCGACTCGCTGCCGTTCCCCGACCTCATCCGCACACTCGTGGCCGACAAGAGCAC
Source organism: Acidimicrobiaceae bacterium (assembly GCA_016845585.1). Classification (GTDB taxonomy): domain Bacteria; phylum Actinomycetota; class Acidimicrobiia; order Acidimicrobiales; family Aldehydirespiratoraceae; genus JAACCU01. The sequence continues at coordinate 16,428 of JAERSO010000132.1, forward strand.
CGCCTACACCGTGGCCCAGGCCATCACCGCCGCACTCCTGGCGCGTGAGCGCGGCAACGCCGGCGGCCAGCACATCGAGGTCCCGATGCTCGATGCCACACTCGCGTGGTACTGGCCCGACGGGTTCTCCGATCTCACCCATCCGGATCCGACGCTGGCGCCCCGGCGAGCCCCGGACAACTACCAGCTCATCGACACGCTCGACCACCAGATCGTCTACTACGTCGCGACCGACCGCCAGATCGTGGGCATGTGGGAGGTACTCGGGCGCGACGACCTCATGAACGATCCGGACTACAACACCATGCGCGGCCTCGGCGGTGACCCTGCGCGGTTGACGGCTGCCGGGGACGCGATCAGGGAAGGCCTCGCCCAGATGGGATCAGAGGAAGCCGTCGCGGCGATGACCGCACGGGGAATCCCCTGTGGGCCGGTCATCGACCGCCACGAAGTGTTCACCGACCCACAGGTGGTCCACAACAATCTCATCGTCGAGTGGGAGCACCCCACGGCGGGACTGCTGCGCCAACCTCGCCCCGCCGCCCAGTTCTCCGAGACCCCTGGCGCCTTCCGTTTCGAGATCGGCCACGTGGGCGAACACACCGACGAGATTCTCGTCGAACTCGGCTATGACGAAGCCGGAATCGCGATGCTCCGGGGGGTTGGCACCGTAGCCTGACTGTTTGGTGCATTCCCTCTATCGTTGGCAACACGACGCGCTCATGGCGTGGCACAAGTGCGGCCGGCGCGGCGTAATCGAAGCAGTGACCGGATCCGGCAAGACCGACGTCGCCTTGACGGCGATCGAGGATGCTGTCGGGCGCGGGCTGTTCGCGCTCGTGATCGTGCCGTCCCGGGTGCTCATGGAGCAGTGGTATGACCGCCTGAGCCGATGGATGCCCGACCATCAGATCGGCCGCCTGGGTGATGGCTACCGCGATCGCCCGATCGACTGCGATGTCCTCATCACCACCCGACATTCCGCCGCATCTCGCGTCCCGCTGCCGACAAGCGAGATGGGCGGCATCCTGGTCGCCGATGAGTGCCACGGGTTCGGTGGTGCCGTCCTGCGGAAGTCCCTGTTGCCGGAGTACCAGGAACGTCTCGGGCTGACCGCCACCCTCGAGCGTTCAGACGACGCCGTCGAGACCATCCTTCTCCCGTACTTCGGTGGCATCTGCTACCGCTACGACTTCGGATCGGCCATCGACGACGGTGTCTGCGCGCAACCACGCGTCGGGTTCATGGCGGTGCCGCTCACCCATGAGGAGCGCACCGAGTACGACGCCACCGAGGGCCGAATCGTGGCCGCTCGCCGCCGACTCAAGCAGATCAAGGGTGTGCCCCACGAACCATTCGGCGACTTCCTCGCCGCGGTGCATCACCTGGCCGCCAACGACGCCGGGCCCGACGGGCGCGCCGCCAACGACTATCTCAACGCATTTTCGTCGCGACGTGAGATCGTCGCCACGAGCTCGGCGAAGTACGAAGCTCTGGGTCGATTCGCTCCGGCGATCAAGGACGCAGACGGCGCCCTGCTCTTCACCGAGACGGTCCGCGCCGCCAACCACGCGATCGTCCGCCTCGACCCCCACATCGCCATCGAGATCATCACCGGCGACACCGGCCGCAAGGATCGCGGCACGATCCTCGATGGCCTGCGCGACGGTCGGCTCGACGCGGTGGCCGCGCCACGCGTGCTCGATGAGGGTGTCGACGTGCCCAACGCCAACCTCGGTCTGGTGGTGAGCGCCAGCCGCACCAGACGTCAGATGATCCAGCGCATGGGGCGCATCCTGCGGCGCAAGCCGCTCGGCAGCGGGGCTCGCTTCGTCATCATCTTCGCCGCCGACACGCTCGAGGATCCCCGGTTCTCCGAAGATCGGGACGGCTTCCTCGAGGAGATCGAGCAGATCGCCGAAGCGTCACGGATCTTCCGGCCGAGCGAGTTCGAGCATCTCGCCGAGTTCCTCGACTACTCCGGCCCTGCTGAGATCATCGAACCCGAGGTCGTGGGCAGCTTCGAGACACCGGATCTCGCACCGGAGGAGATCACGGAGTGGAAGGCCGAGGCGCAGCCGTACCTCGAGTTGCGCAGCCCGGCGTTGCCCGAGATCGGCAAGCCGAAGGTCGTCAAGGAGAAGCCTCGCTTGTCGACCGGTGAGCATCCCGTTGCCTTGCAGCCAGTCGGCAAGGAATGGGCGCTTCGTTGTACGGGTTGTGGCATCACGTCTGAGCCGAAGGCGTACAAGTGGCAGGCGATGGACGACAAGGTTGCCTGCGAGTGCGTCCGGTGATGCTCACGCGTGTGAATGTGTGACATAGCCAGCGGCTAGGTTTGTGGGATGTTCGGGGCCCAGATCACCAATGCGTCCGCCGCCGCCATGTACGAAACGGATGCGGCGATCCATGACCTCGGCATCGAGATCGTTCACGTCGAGGAGGGCGGCGCGGTGGTGGCGATGTCGATCTCCGCAGACATGGTCAACGGCCATGACGTCTGCCACGGCGGACTCGTCTTCACGCTCGCCGACACCGCCATGGCCTATGCCTCGAACAGCTTCGGTTCGGTCGCGTTGGCGGCCGGTGCGTCGATCGAGTTCCTGCGCCCTGCCCATGCGGGGCAGCGCATCACGGCCAATGCCACACCTGCCCATATCGGCCGTCGCACCGCACACTGGGACGTCGAGGTGACGAATCCCGACGGCGACACCATCGCCATTTTCCGTGGTCGTACGAAGGTCATCGATGGCTGACGCCGCCAGCCATCCGGGGCAGCGACTCCAGGCTCAGTCCTTCGAGGAGAAGGCGGGCGAACGGGTTGAGTCCGAAGGTCTCGTCCGCGAGACCTTCCACGCGATGTTCGCCGTGTTCCGCCTCGCCGGCCTGATCTTCAACGACCTGGAGAGCACGGTGTACCGCCCGGCCGGCTTGAGCCTCGCCGGGTTCCGGATGATGTTCATCTTGTGGATCGCCGGCGACCTCGAGCAGCGAGACATCGCCCGCCTGGCCGGAGTCAGTCCTGCCGGCATCTCCAGTGCGCTCAACACGCTGGAGCGTCAGGGCCTGGTCGAGCGCCGTCGCACCGCATCGGATCGCCGTCTCGTGACGGTCGGGCTCACTCCACAAGGGGCGGAGAGGCTGGAGGCGGTGTACCGCGCGCAGAACATCCGGGAGCAGGAGATGTTCGCCGGCGTCAGCCGCGAGGATCTCCACGAACTCGTCGAGCTGATGCAGCGAGTGATCAGTACCTACCCGCCGCCATCGTGAACGTCACGGTCGACTTCTCGGCAGACGCCGCCGATCTCCTGGGTGACTATGCTGCCGACCCCACCCCCAGCGCCCGCGTCCTGATCGTCACCGTGTTCGGGGATGCGATCGTCCCCCACGCCGAAGGCACCTGGCTGGGTAGCCTCTCGCAGCTCCTCGAACCGCTCAGCATCACCGACCGCCTCGTGCGCACCTCGGTGAGGCGGCTCGTCGAGGAGCGACTCCTCGTGAATCGACAGGAGGGCCGCCGGAGCTTCTATTCCGTGCACCCCGAGGCCCGATCCACCTTCTGGCGGGCCGAGCAACGCATCTACCGGTCACACACCCCGGCCTGGGACGGCCAGTGGACCCTCGCAATCCTCGACTCCGAGACCGAGGCCGATACCCGCCAGACCATCCGGCAGAGTCTCGAAGGACTTGGTCTGGGGCAGCTGACCCCGACGACGTTTGCCTCACCGACGCTTCTGCCTGCCGATGTGATCTCAGTCCTCCAGCCGGACCACCGCGGCAGCGTGGCGTTGACGCGTTCGACGATCGACGGCACCGAAGGCACCCTCACCAGTGAGGGACTGCTCGCCCGCACTGCCCCCCTCGAGAGACTCGCCGCCGACTACGAAGGTTTCGTTGACCGCTACCGAGCGCTCGCCGATTCCGCCGCCACGTCGCCGGCCATCGATCCCGCCCTCGCATTCGCGGTCCGTTCGCTCATGGTGAGTGACTACCGCCGAATCGTGCTCGCAGACCCCGGTGTACCAGCGGAGCTCGTCCCGACCTCCTGGCCCGAACGGCGTGCGGCCGACGTGGCCGGCCGGCTCTACCGGTTGCTCGTTGCCCCATCCGACGAACGACTGTCGACGGTTGGAGTCACCATCGATGGACCGCTGGTCTTGCGCGACGGCGCGTACGACACTCGCTTCACGCGCTGACGATGTCCCGGACCGCTCAGACCACCCGCTGGGCTTTGCCCTCACTGCGGGGGACCAAGCCCGGGGCCACCACCTCGACGACTGCGGTGACCCCGACCATGGTCTTGATCTGACCCTGAGCGGATTCACCGAGGCGAACGGCGTCGTCGGCGCTCAGGGCTGACTCGGCCTCGACGCGCACCGTCAAGGAAGCCATGGTTCCCTCGGTGTGCTTGTGGAGTTGATAGTGCGGCGACAGACCGTCGACCTTCATCAGCTCGTGTTCGATCTGCGATGGGTACACGTTCACGCCACGGATGATCAACATGTCGTCGCTGCGGCCGGAGACGCGGGCCACGCGACGCATGGTGCGCGCCGTGCCCGGGAGGAGTCGGGTGATATCGCGAGTGCGGTAGCGGATGACGGGCAGCGCCTCCTTGGTGAGCGAGGTGATCACGAGTTCACCCTCCTCGCCGTCAGGGAGGACCTCACCCGTCTCCGGATCGATGATCTCGGGATAGAAGTGATCTTCCCAGATGGTGAGACCGTCCTTCGTCTCGACACACTCCTGGGCGACACCGGGGCCGATGACCTCCGAGAGGCCATAGATGTCGACGGCGTCGATGCCGAGCCGCGTCTCGATCTCGCTGCGCATGCCTTCGGTCCAGGGCTCGGCTCCGAAGATGCCGGTCTTCAGCGAGGTCGTCGCCGGGTCGACCCCTCGCCGCTCCATCTCCTCGACGAGGTTCAGGCAGTACGAGGGCGTGACGGTGATCAGCGTCGGCGCGAAGTCGGTGATCAGCTGGATCTGCTTCTCGGTCTGCCCGCCACCCATGGGTACGACCGTGCAACCCAGCTTCTCCGCGCCGTAATGGGCCCCGAGACCGCCGGTGAACAGGCCGTAGCCGTAGGCGTTGTGAAGGAGGTCGCCGGGGCGGCCGCCCGCGGCGAAGATCGACCGCGCGACAACGGTCGACCAGACCTCGATGTCGTTGCGGGTGTAGCCGACCACGGTCGGCTTGCCCGTGGTTCCCGACGAGGCATGGACGCGGAGCAGCTGCTCGCGAGGCACGGCGAACATGCCGAACGGATAGGCATCGCGCAGATGGTCCTTGACGAGGAAGGGCAGCTTGGCCAGATCGTCGAGGTCCGAAACGTCATCCGGGTGAACGCCTGCCGCGTCGAAGGCCTGGTGATAGTGGTCGATGTTGCCGTAGGCGTTGGCGAGGGTGGCCCGCAGCCGTTCCCGCTGCAGCGCCCGCAGCTCGTCGACGGACGCTGTCTCGATCGGTTCGTAACCCATGTTTCGGCTCCCTCTCAGCGGTCGAAGTCGACCCGGACATTGGATGACTTGGCAAAAGCCTGGCACGTCAGCACGTAGCCTGTCTCCTCTTCACCCGGCACGAGGCCGTGGGTGATCTCCATCTCGACCTCGCCCTCGCTCAGATGGGCACGACAGGTTGAGCAGACCCCTGCCCGACATGAGTACGGCGCATCGGGCCGGGTTCGTTGGGCGGCGTCGAGGATGGTGTCGCCGTCATAGATGTCGAACGTCGTCTCGCGGCCGTGGAGGACCGCCGAACCGGTGCCGATCGGGGTTTCCCCCTCCTCGATCACCTGCGGTGCCAGTGACACCTGACCGACCTGGCTGCCGGTGAAGAGCTCGTCGTGGATGGAGTCGGGCCCGACTCCCGATGAGAGGAATGCCGTGCGCACACTCTCCACCAGACCCTCCGGGCCACACACGAAGACGTGATCCGGTTCCGCCGGCAGCATGCCACCGGCGATCATGGCCACGATCCGGCCTGCGTCAGGGCGACCCTCCAGCAGGGGCACTTCCGTGGCTTCTTGCGTGAGCACGTTCCAGATCTGGAGCCGACCGAGGTGGCGATTGCGTAGCGCCTCGACATCGTCGAGCAACATGATGTCGGTGGAGGTCCGGTTCACGCACATCAGCGACACAACGGACCTGGGCTCCTGGGCGAGGATGGTGGCAGCGATCGAGTAGATCGGCGTGATGCCACTCCCCGCGGCGATCAGGACATAGCGACGAGCAGTCGACGGGTCGAGTTCATGCGTGAAGTGCCCGGTCGGGGTCATCACGTCGAGCGTGATGCCGGCCTCGAGTTCGCGAGTGGCCCAGGTGGAGAAGACCCCTCCCGGGATCCGCTTGATTCCGACACGGAGCCCTCCGTCAGGTGCCGCGGCACAAATGGAGTAGCTCCGTCGAATCTCGACATCGTCGAACGTCCGACGAAAGGTCAGGTGCTGGCCGTGTTCGAAGCGGAACCGCTCATCGCCCGCGGTGTCGAGGGTGACGATCACCGAGTCGGCGGTGTCGCGTTCGACGGCGGTGACGGCGAGGGTGGCGAAGGCCGGGGCGGCCGTCGTCGTGTCAGTCATGGTTGGCCTCGGTCATAGGGCTTTGAAACTCTCGAATGGCTCGCGACACGCGTCGCACACGTAGGGCGCCTTGCATGCGGTGGCTCCGAAGTCGGAGATCCTCCTGGTGCGACGCGACGAACAGCGGGGGCACGCCACGGGTAGGTCCAGCATCACGGTTGGTTGATCGCCGGCTGGGGCCGGCGGGGCGATCCCCGCCGCTCGCAACTTGGCCCGGCCGGCCTCGGTGATCCAATCGGTCGTCCACGCCGGCGACATCACCATCTCGACGTCGGCGTCGATGTCTGCGGCCGCCAGTGCGCTGCGGACGTCGGCGAGGATCTCCTCGGTCGCCGGACAGCCGATGTACGTGGGGGTGAGCGTGACACGGATCCGGCCGTCCTCATGTTCGACCGAGCGGACCATGCCGAGGTCGCCGATCGTCACATGGGGCAGCTCGGGGTCATCGACCGACGCGGCGATCTCGCGGATCAGAGCGAGGTTCTCCAACGTCACCACGAGGCTCCGGGATGTGCGCGGGCCAGGCCCTGGAGCTCATTCAGGAGACCACTCAGCTCCGAGCCATGGTTGCCGTCCCACCCGCCGCCCCCGGTGCGCACCGGGCGCGCCTCGGGGGCCACGAGCGTCGACTCGGCGATCGCCGCGGCAACCGTTGCATCGAATGCCGCTCGGACACCGGCGTCGGTGATGACGCCCGCCGCGCGCAGCTCCGCCTCATCGTCGAGCGGCGCGAGTTCGTCGGCGAACGGCCAGAAGGCGTCCAGACCGGCTTGCATCCGGCGATGACTCTCGTCGGTGCCGTCGCCGAGGCGGACCAGCCAACCCCGTGAGTGACGCAGATGAAATGCGGTTTCCTTGGCGGCCCGGGCGGCAAGGGATGCCAGCGTGGTGTCGGAACTCGACCGCATCGCCTCCCAGTGGGCGAGCGCATATGCGTCGTGGAGGAACTGGCGAGCGATCGTGTGCGCGAAGTCCCCGTTGGGTTGCTCCACGATCAAGGGGTTGTGGAACGCTTCGGGACCGCGCCAGTAGGCGAAGTGGTCCTCGTCGTGGCCGTGGCCTTCCACCTCGCCGGCATAGGTGTAGAGCGCCCGCGCCTGACCGAGGAGATCGAGGCTGATGTTGGCGAGAGCCATGTCTTCTTCGAGTTCGGGCGAGTGGGCGACCCATTCGCCGAGCCGCTGCGCCAGCACGAGGGCGCGATCACCGTGACGGAGGACGTGCGTGAGGAGAGCGTTGTCAGTCATGTCGATCACATGTGGTCGACTTCGGCGGGCAGCTCGTAGTCGGTCGGGAACCGATAGTCCTTGCCTTCGGCCGGTTCGAACAACTCGTCCTCGTCGTCGGGGTCAGAGGCAACGACATCCGTCGACTTCACGACCCAGATGCTCACGCCCTCCTGACGCCGGGTGAAGAGATCGCGGGCGGCCTGCAGCGCGGTTTCGCCGTCGGCTGCGTGGACGGAACCGAAGTGCACATGGTTCACGCCCCGACGGGCTCGAACGAAGACTTCCCAGAGGGGCCATCCCGTGCTCATGCGGCGACCTCCTGCTGCTTGGCGGCATAGGCTTCCGCGGCCTCTCGGACCCAGGCACCCTCGTCATGGGCTTCGACCCTGGTGCGGATCCGCTGGGCAGGCATCTCACCCTCGCCCCGTACCATTTGCGCGAATTCCTCCCAGTCGGGTTCGCCGAAGCCGTAGTGCCCGCGCTCATCGTTCCAGGCGAGATCTGGATCGGGCACGCTCAGGCCGAGCACCTCGGCCTGCGGCACCGACGCATCGACGAAGTTCTGGCGGAGCTCGTCATTGGTGTATCGCTTGATGCCCCACGCCATGTTGCGGGCATTGTGAATCGACTCGGTGTCGGGCGGCCCGAACATCATGATGCTCGGCCACCACCAGCGGTTGAGCGCCTCCTGCGCCATTTCGTGTTGCTCGTCGGTGCCCTTCGCCAGCGTGAGCATGATCTGGAACCCCTGACGCTGGTGGAAGCTCTCCTCCTTGCAGACGCGAACCATGGCGCGGCCGTAGGGGCCGTAGCTACAGCGGCACAGGGGAACCTGGTTCATGATGGCGGCACCGTCGACGAGCCAGCCGATGGCGCCGACGTCGGCCCACGTCGGCGTTGGGTAGTTGAAGATGGAGGAGTACTTCTGCTTCTTCGTGTGCAGGAGTTCGAGCAGGTCGCCCCGGTCGACGCCGAGTGTCTCCGCAGCGCCATAGAGATACAGCCCGTGACCGGCTTCGTCCTGCACCTTGGCAGTCAGGATCGCCTTGCGCCGCAGCGACGGTGCTCGGGTGATCCATGCCCCTTCGGGCTGCATTCCGATGATCTCGGAGTGTGCATGCTGGGCAATCTGGCGAACGAGCGTCTTGCGATACTCCTCCGGCATCCAGTCATCGCTCTCGATGCGCTGGTCGGCCTCGATGACGGCGTCGAACTGTTCCTCGTTGCGGATCATGCGGCGTCCCCTTCCGGTCGGCATGCGACCATCGTCAAGAGTTCATAGGTGGCGGCGGTCTCACCGCGCTGGTTGATGACCTCGGCATCCCACCGGACCTCGCCATAGCCGGAGCCGGCACGGAGCGACTTCTGCTTGGCGGTGAGGAACACGGTGAGCTCGTCGCCGGGGTACGACGGGGCGGCGAACCGGAGATTGTCGAGGCCGGTGTTGGCGAGGACCGGGCCGGGCGGCGCGTAGACGAAAAGGCCCGCGGCGATCGACAGGACCAGATAGCCGTGGGCGACCCGACCGTTGAAGATCGGGCTGGCCTTGGCCGCTTCCTCGTCCATATGGGCGTAGAAGAAGTCGCCGGTCAGTTCGGCGAACGCCTCGATGTCCTCGATGGTGATCGTGCGCGATTCGGTCTCGATCGCGTCGCCGAGTTGGAGATCCTCGAAATGCAGCGTGAACGGGTGACCGCTGTCGGTGCGCCGCGATCCCGGGGTCCAGACTCCGGTGATCGCCGTGATCTTGTCGGGCGAACCCTGGATGGCCGTGCGCTGCATGTAGTGGTGCACGCTGCGGACCCCGCCGAGCTCCTCCCCGCCACCGGCCCTACCCGGGCCGCCGTGTACGAGCTGCGGGAGGGGCGAGCCATGGCCGGTCGAGCTGCGGCCGCAGGCCTCGTCCATCACGTGGACGCGTCCGTGGTGCGCCGCGATTCCGAGCGCGAGTTCGGCAGCTTCGTCGTCACTCGGACTGAAGACCGACGCGACGAGGCTTCCCTTCCCGAGTGCAGCGATCTCGACAGCATCGGCCGCACCGTCGTAGCCGACGATGGTGGTGACCGGGCCAAAGGCCTCAACGGAATGGACAGCGATAGCACGATTGTCAGTGGCCCGCAGCAGGGTCGGGGCGAGGAACGCCCCGCGCTCGGCATCGACGCCGTGGAATTCGCACTGGTCGACGACGACATCGGCGACGCCGCTCAGGGCGGCCACCGAGCGACGGACTTCATCTCGCTGGTCGAGGCTCGCCAATGCGCCCATATCGGTTTCGTCTGCGGCCGGGTCGCCGACGCGGATCCCGGAGAGACGCTCCGCCAGTGCTTCCTCCACATCGGCAACGAGACCGCTCGGCACGATCACCCGGCGGATCGCCGTGCACTTCTGACCCGCCTTCGTCGTCATCTCGTTGACGACTTCCCGGATGAACAGATCGAACTCGACGGTGCCAGGCGTCGCGCTCTCGGCCAGGATCGCCGCGTTGAGTGAGTCGGCTTCGGCGTTGAACCGAATGCTGTTGTCGATGATGTTGGGGTGGGTCCGGAGCATGCGCGCGGTGTCGGCCGAACCGGTGAACGCGACGGCGTCCTGGGGCCCGAGGTGGTCGAGGAGATCACCGGCGCTCCCACTGATCAGCTGCAGGGAGCCCTCGGGGAGAATCCCACTCTCGACGATCGAGCGAACCATGAGTTCGGTGAGATAGGCCGTCTGCGACGCCGGCTTCACGATCATCGGCATGCCGGCCAGAAAGGTGGGCGCCAGCTTCTCGAGCATTCCCCAACACGGGAAGTTGAAGGCATTGATGTGCACGGCGACGCCGGGGCGAGGGCCGATGATGTGGGCGCCCATGAACGAACCATCACGGCTGAGGGAGACCGGGTCCCCGTCGAGCATCACCTTTGCGTTGGGCATCTCTCGTCGGCCGACACCCGCATAGGCCATCGGCACCCCGGCACCACCCTCGATGTCGATCCATGAGTCAGCTCTCGTCGCCCCAGTCGCGGTCGAGAGGGCGTAGAGGGCCTCGGTGTCCGCGAGGATGTGCTTGCCGAGGGCGCGGAGCATCCCGGCTCGGTCGTGAAACGTCAACTCGCGCAGCGCCGGACCGCCGACGGTGCGGGCGTAGTCGGCCATCGCCGCGAAGTCGATGCCCGCTGATGACACCGTGGCGATCGGCTCGCCGGTGACCGCGTTGTTGACCACTGTTCCGTCGGCTGCGGCATGCCACCGACCACCGACATAGCTCTCGACTGACCTGACTCGGACCGCGTTCATCCAACCCCTCCTCGGATTCGATCATGATACAGATCCAACCGGCAGATGTCCAGAGCTGTATCAGAACTGATCGACCCGAAAACGAAAAACGGCGGGCCGAGCATCGGTCGACCCGCCATTCAGACCAATCGGTCGATGGCGCTACTCGCCGCCGACGTGGAGATCGCTGCTGCCGAGATAGGCGGCGATCACGTTGGGATCAGCCTGCACTTCATCGGGCGTGCCTTCGGAGATCTTCTCACCGAAGTCGAGCACCATGATCCGATCGGCGATGTCCATGACCAGACCCATGTCGTGTTCGACCATGACCATGGAGATACCGAGTTCGCGTCGGATGTCGAGGATGAACCGGGCCATGTCCTCGGTCTCTTCGAGGTTCATGCCGGCGACTGGCTCATCGAGGAGCAGAAGCTCCGGATCCATCGCCAGGGCACGGCCGAGCTCGACCAGCTTCTGGATGCCGTACGGCAACAGCGCCACGGGATGGTTGCGCCATTCGACGATCTCGAGGAAATCGATGATGTCCTCGACGTGGCGCCGATGCTCCATCTCTTCCTTCTTGGCGGCACCGACCCACAACATTCCGGCGAGCCACGACTTCTTCATCCGGATGTGGCGTCCGAGGAGGAGGTTGTCGATCACCGTCATCTGGGGGAAGAGTTCGATGTTCTGGAAGGTGCGGGCGATACCGAGTTCGGCGACATAGTCGGGGCGATGGCCCATGATGGACTCGCCCTTCCACTTGATGTCGCCCTCCTGGGGTCGGTACACCTGCGAGATCGTGTTGAAAATCGAGGTCTTACCGGCGCCGTTGGGGCCGATGATCGAGAAGAGCTCGCCCTGGTTGACGTGGAAGCTCACGTCGTGGATGGCGGTGACGCCTCCGAATCGAAGGGTGATGCCGTCGACGTCGAGAATGTGTTCGCTCATGGGGATCTCCTAGGACAACCAGCGCTTGCGGCGCTTGTAGTGCTTGACGTCGCGGAACGACTTGCGTTCGCCGCCTTCGCCGTGAAGGCCGAGGTAGAACTCCTGGACGTCTTCGTCGCTGAGGAGCTTCTGGGCGGGCCCGTCCATCACGATCTTGCCGGACTCCATGACGTAGCCGAAGTCGGCAATCGAGAGAGCCATCATGGCGTTCTGCTCGATGAGCAGGACGCTGACGCCCTGCTTGTTGATGTCGACGATGATGTCTCGGATCTGCTCGATCAGCATCGGGGCCAGCCCCAGTGACGGCTCATCGAGGATGAGGAGCTTCGGATCAGCCATGAGGGCACGACCGATGGCGAGCATCTGCTGCTCGCCGCCTGACAGGTAGCCGGCGGTCTGTTTGCTGCGTTCCTTGAGCTGCGGGAAGAGCTCCATGACGCGGTCGTAGTTCGCGTCCATGTTGGCGCGGCTCGTGAAGGCCCCACACGACAGGTTCTCGTCGACGGTCATCTCGGCGAAGATGCGCCGACCTTCCATGACCTGGGAGATTCCGCCTTCGACGATCTGGGAAGCGTCGGAATTGGCGATGTCGGTGCCATTCCACGTGACAGAACCCTTGGTGGCCTTGCCCTCGTGGTGGTGCAACAGGCCGGTGATCGCCCGGGCTGTCGTCGTCTTGCCCGCGCCGTTCGAGCCGAGCAGCGCGACGATCTGACCGTCCGGCACCTCGATCGACAGACCGCGCAACACGAGGATGACCTCGTTGTAGACAACTTCTAGGTTCGCTACTTCGAGCAACGCTCGACCTCCACGATGAGAGTTCTTGTTCGTTGGGTGTGGGTGAACAATGTGCCCGCCGGGCGGGCCGGGGCCGAAGCCCCGACCCGCTCAGGGGTACAGGTAGTGCTCAGCGTTGCGTCAGACGCAGCGCTGTGTGAATCAGCCCGAGGGCTCGATGCACGGACCGTCGAACTCGTAGCTGGCAGCAAGGGTGCCAGTGAACGGGCTGTCGGCGGTCGGGATCATGCCCGTGGAACCGAGGTTGCCGGCGACGGCGTCGCCAGCCGGGATGATGTTGAACTCGCTCAACGTCACGTCGTACATCCAGCTCTCGCGAACGACAGCCTGGTTGTAGTCCTGCGGCCACGACTGGTTGGGCGAGAGGCCCTGGAAGTCAACGGCGAAGCTCGGATCCTGCGAGATGGCGACCATGTTGGCTCGCGTCATGTCGCCGGCGTCGATCGCCGCACGGATCAGGGTTTCGGCCATCAGGCCTTCCATCCAACCAACGGTGTAGACGTCGGAGATGTTGAGCTCCGGACGACGGGCCGACATCTCAGCCACGATCTGATCCATGCCGGTACCAGGGGTACCCCAGGGGGCGTAGTAGCCGGAGTGGAACCAGAACTCGTCGAACTGGGCGTTGAAGTCAGACGTCATGTGGAACAGGTAGTTGAACGACGGCGAGTTGCCCGACCAGTAGGCGCGGAAGCCCTGGCTGACCGAGTTACCGAACACGTCGAGGGTCTCACCCGGGGTGAGGGTGGTCCACACCATGTTGGCTCCCGAGCCGACGACCTCAGCAACGATCGCGGTGCGATCGTCGCCGGCCACGGCACCAGTGCCGTCGTAGACGACCGGGATGCCGAGCGCCTCAGCAGCGAGCTTGGCGCCGACGGAACCGTCTTCGCCGTACTCACCGGGACGACCGACGATGGCGAGCGCGGGCTCCTGGCCCTGTGACTCGACCATGCCCTTGAGCCATTCGACGCCGTTCATCGACTCGACGCAGTAGGTGGTGCCCTTCTCGAGAATGGCGGAACCGAATTCCGGATCCGGCCACAGCGACGCCCAGCTCAGCGGGATGACGAGGAGGTTGTCCTCAGCAGCCTGCTCGGCCACCGCAGCGGTGATCGGTGAGCCGGTGTTCTCGGTGATCATGAGGACGCCGTCTTCGCTCTCCTGAGCGAGCTCCTCATAGTTCTGAATGCCCACGTCGGTGGCGTAACCGGAATCGAGGACCACGGTCTCCACGGTCCAGCCCTCGTAGCCACCGTTCTCGTTGAAGACTTCCCAGTAGACCTGCTGTGAAGCCACGATCTCGGCCACGAGGGAGGCGAACGGACCGGAGAGGTCGGCGTTCAGGCCCACACGGATGACCTTGTTCTCGGCATCGACGCCGTAGTCGGTGGCGACTTCGCCACCATCGCCAGAGTCGTCAGAACCCGAGTCGTCAGAACCCGAGTCGTCAGAACCCGAGTCGTCGGAGCCGGAGTCGTCAGAACCCGAGTCGTCAGAACCCGAGTCAGTCGACCCCGAGTCGTCGTCGCCCGAGCTGTCGTCGCTCGAGTCGTCGCCGCACGCTGCGGCCAGCATCGACAATGCCAGAAGCATTGCGAGCAGTACTTTCAATCGTCGCACGTTGGATCCCTCCATGGTTTGTTGTGCCGTGCCCAACCGACCGAGATCAGTCGAACCCTTCAAGTCTCGCGTGAATCGCGAGACAAGATCTTGACGGGGCGTCAGTAACTGAACGGCCACCGCTTCCAGTAGTTGCGTATCTTGATCCAGATGCCGTAGAGCCCCAATGGCTCGAAGATCAGGAACACGATGATGAGAACGCCGTAGATCACGAAGTTCCAGAAGAAGACGCTCATCGGCCAGCCCGTCGCAACCGTGCCCGTGCTGATGGGACCGAAGTCGCCCGATTCGCCGGTGGTGAGCAGGATGTTGGCCAGCCAGCCAAGGGGTCCGTTGGATGCGGTTTGGTCGCCAAGCCACTCGGTGGCCGTCTTGACGACTTCCGGCGTGAGCTCGACGAACACCGTGCCGAGCATGGTGCCCGCAATCGTGCCGGCCCCACCGATGAGGAGGATGGCGACGAAGTCGACCGACAAGAACAAGGACCAGTTCACCGGCGACATGCGCCCGTTGTAGGAAGCGAAGAGCGCGCCGGCGACTCCGGCGTAGAACGAGCTGATGGCGAAGCCGAGCCGCTTGTACTGGAACTCGGGCACGCCCATGACCTCGGCCGCGATGTCGCGATCCCGGATCGCCTGCAGCGCACGGCCGGTGCGGGTGCGCACCAGGTTCTTCGACAACACGATGGCGCCGCCGAGCAAGGTCAACAGGAAGAAGAACTGCTTCTGTTCCTCGGTGAGGTGGATGAGACCGAACCACTGACCATCATCGGTGAGCGCGACCAGCGGTTCCTCTTCCTTCCAGAACTTGATGTCGAGCTTCGGCCACTTGCGACCTGACTCGAAGTCTCCGGCGTACTCCGGGAACATACGACCGAGGTGGAGGCCGATGAACACCAGGCCGACCGTGACGATCGCGAGGTACAGACCACGCACCTTCATCGCCGCCGGGGAGACGAAGATGCCGACCGCCGCCGCCGCGACGCCAGAGAGCGGGAGCCAGATCCATATCGGCAAGCCGAGGCCACACTGATCGCGCTCCTCGAGGATCCCGAGCTCCTCGTGGAACGGAATACACGCGAGCGGCTCGTCGCCGTTGCCCCCGAGGGCGACTGCGGTATACGCGCCCACGCCCATGAAGAAGGCGTGACCGAGGGACACCTGACCGGTGACGCCGACCAGGATGTTGAATCCCAGAGCCGCAATCGCCAACGGCAACATGTTGGTGACGGGGTTGATCCACGTCGGGCCGAGGAACCACTCGGGGATCGCCGAGAGGTAGGGCGCCCCGAGACCCATCAGGAGGAGGACGACGCCGAAGAGGGTCATCATCCCCTTCTGGGTGACGGTCGGGAAGATCGCCGCGTCTTGTTCGTATGACGTCCGCAGGAGCGGTCGATTGAAAGCCATGGGTCACACCCTCCGGATCTCGGGAGTGCCGAACAAGCCGTAGGGCCTGACGAGCAGGATGATCAGCATGACGAGGTAGGGCACGATCGTGGAGTAACCGGACCCGAGCGTGGAGTTCCACTGCGACAGGTACTGGCCGGCGAACACCTCGGCGCTGGCGATGATCAAACCGCCGTAGATGGCCCCTGCCACCGAGTCGAGACCGCCGAGAACGATGACAGGCAGGACGCGCAGCGCAAGGAGCGGATGGATTTCCTGGCTGACGGCACCGCCGGGTGGGAACGGGGCCATGCCGTAGACGATGGCACCGAGCGCGGCGAGCGCAGCACCCATCGCCCAGGCGATGGCGAACACACGACCGACATTGATGCCCTGCGCCATGGCTGCTTCCTGATCGAAGGCCACGGCTCGCATGGCCACACCGAGTTTGGTGCGGAAGAAGAACAGGACGCCGGCTCCGGCGACCGCGGCGATGAGCATCGCCGCGACGTAGGACTTCGGTATCACCGCGTCCCCCAACATCCATTGCTCGGCACCCCAGGGCACGCGGAGGCTGCGTCCTTCCAGCGCTGTGGCATCGAGGTTGAAGGGCCGGATGGCCACCTCGATCCCGAGGGTGATGACCGCCATGGCGAACAAGGGCTGGCCGACCATGGGGCGGATCGTGATCCGCTCGATCACCAGGCCGAGCAGCGCGGCGAACGCCAGGGCGATCAACACGTGGACGAACCACATGATCACGCTCGGGTTCTCGCCGGCTTCCGGGGCGAGGGGATTGTCGAACGGAAGGAACGGGAATCCGCCGTCGGCCAGCAGGATCGTGAGGAACATGGCGCCGGCCATGGAAAGCGCACCGGCGGCGAAGTTCAGGACCTGGGTGGCCTTGAAGATGATGACGAAACCGAGGCCGATGAGGATGTAGACCGAACCGAGCGCAAGGGATTTCACCAGCGTCTGAACGAATGTCTCGGCGGCCCCGATCTGGGCGAGTTGGAGAACGGCGCTGATCATGAGTACATGTCCTCGATCAGTTCGCCGAACATCTCGTCCATGGCACTCCGCTTGAGCTTCTGTGTGGCGGTCAACTCACCATCCTCGTGATCGAGTTCCTTCGGGATCATCCGGAACTCTCGGACATTTTCGACACGGGCGAACTTCTCGTTCGTCTCGTTCACGACTTCCTGGATCATTGCAATGACTTCGGGTTTCTCCGAGAGATCGCGGTAGGTCGTGTAGGGGATGTTGTTGCGGAGGGCCCAGTCGCCCACCGTCTCCATCTCGATGCCGATCAGGGCGGAGAGGAACTTACGTCCGTCGCCGATCACCATCGCCTCCTTGACGAACATGGAGGTCTTGAGGGAGTTCTCGATTTCCGACGGCGAGATGTTCTTGCCACCGCTGGTGATGATGATGTGCTTGATGCGGTCGATGATCTTGATGTGGGTGCCGTCGACCCACTCGCCGACATCGCCGGTCATGAGCCATCCGTCTTCGGTCATCGTCTCTTCGGTCTTGTCGGGCTTGTTCCAGTAGCCGGCGAAGACCCCGTCGTGCTTGGTCTGGATCTCGCCGGTTTCCTCATCGAGTCGCAGACCGATACCGGGGTACGCCTCGCCGACGGTGCCGAGCTTGATGCGACCGGCGAAGTTGCACGTGGCCACCGCGGAGTTCTCGGTCATGCCGTAGAGCTCGAACACCGGAACACCGATGCCCATGAAGAACTCGAGCACTTCCGGCGCGATGGCGGCTGCACCGGACGCCGCGTAGCGGCAACGGCGGAGTCCGAGTCGTTCTTTCATCGCCCGGAACACGAGCACGTTGCCGATCAGATAGAGGATGCGGCTCTGGGTGGTGTGGTTGCCGCCGTTCGCGGTCTTGGCCTTACCGATCTTCGCCGCGAGGTTCAGGCCCATACCGAAGAACAGCTTCTTGAAGAACGTGGCGTCCTTGCCACGAATGAACACGCTGGCGTGCAGGCGCTCCCAGATGCGGGGAACCGCGAAGAAGATGGTCGGCTGGATCTCCCGCAGGTTGATGGTGACGGTGTCGATCGATTCGGCGAAGTTCAGTGACGGGCCGGCACCGACGAGCGTCCACGTCGAGAAAATCCGCTCGGCGACGTGACAAAGCGGAAGGTACGTGACGATGAGGTCCTTCGGGCTCGGGCCCTTGCCGTCGGGCACTCGACTCGTCTCGTTGATGATCTTGTCGATGGCGAACTCGGTGTTCGCGTTGGTGAGCATCGCCCCCTTGGGCGGGCCCGTGGTGCCCGACGTGTAGACGAGGGTCATCACGTCAGTCGGCTCGGCGGCGGCCATACGGTCCGAGACCGCGGTGGCATTCTGCGCACGATGCTCGCGGCCGAGCTCGAGGAAGTCGTCCCAGAACATGAGACGGGGATCGGTGTAATCGCCGAAGCCCCGGGGTTCGACATAGAGAATCTTGGAGATGCAGGCTGACAGCGCGGCGTCGACGTCGAGCACTTTGTCGGCCTGCTCCTGGTCTTCGGCGAAGAAGACCGTCGGCGTGCAATCGCCCACCGTGTACTCGACCTCGGCGGTCGGGTTCGTCGGGTAGAGCCCGACGGTGATGCCGCGCACGGCAACGGCGGCGAGGTCGAGGATCACCCATTCGGGCCGATCCTCGGAATGGATCGCGACACGATCACCGACGTCGACGCCCAAGGCGATGAGTCCGTGTGCGGCCGTCTCGATGAGATCCCAGGTCTGCGCCCAGGTGTACTCGTGCCAAATGCCGAAGTCCTTCTCACGCATCGCAATTTGGTCCGGTGCACGAAGTGCCCAGTCATGCGCGCGAGATGCAACCGTGACGGTTCCAACCGCGGAAGCCGCGGGTGTGTCCATCGTCGTCGCCATCGAAAGCCCCTCCCCAGGTCTGATCAGACTGGCGCACCTTACGAACTACGATCGAGATCGTCAAGAGTTTAACGATCTCAACATTCAGCGTTTCTTCGTGGACGGTCAGATGCGCGAGCCGAAAGCTTGGGCCAAGTGCGAATACGATTGCAAGCCGGCCAACGGAGAACTCAGCCGAAGCCCGGACGCTCCATGACGGTCACCCGCTGGAGGCGGCGACGCACGCCGTGATAGTCGTTCACCGCGTAGTGCTGGACCGCCCGATTGTCCCAGAGCAGAACCTGACCCGGCGTCCAGGAGATGCGGGCCTGGAATTCCGGTCGACAGGAGTGGGTGAACAAGTAGTCGAGCAGGGCGCGACTCTCCTCTGACGTCAGTTCCGGGATGCGGACGGAGAACGCGGGGTTCACGAAGACCGCCTTGCGACCACTCACCGGGTGCTGTCTCACCACGGGATGAACAGCGACCGACGCGGGCGATTCCGCCATGTCCGGATAGGCGTGTACGGCCGTGAGGCCTTCGAGCATCGACTGCATCGGCTCGCTGAGCGCGTCGTGGGCCGCGAACTGGGATGCGAAGAGCGTGTCACCGCCGAGCTCCGGTATTTCGATTCCGTGGAGGATCGAGACCGACGACGGCGGGTCGATGAAGGTGATATCGGCGTGCCAGAACTCGCCGCCGAATGTCTCGCGCTCATGTGGTTCCTTCAGCACTCGAAGGATCGCCGGGTGCTCGGGCACCGCCTCGAGGAACGGATGGATCAGCGGTTCCCCGAACCGGTGACCGATCTCCACATGGCGTTCGGTGGTCAGGTTCTGGTCAGGGAGCGCGACCACGAGGTACTCGTACAGCAGGTCGGCGAGCGCATCGAGCTCGCCGGGTCCGGCCGTTGCCAGATCAACACCCTCGACCCGTGCACCGAGGGTCGGCGCCAGCGGAGTCACCGTCCACGGACGCGTCACAGTTCCGCTCTCAGCAACTTGCCGGTGGCGTTGCGCGGCACACGCTCGACGAAGTCCACGTCACGCGGCACATAGTGGCGTCCGAGTTGCTCGCTGACGAGTTTCCTGAGCTCATCGGACTCCACCGCGACGGCAACCTGGACCACAGCACGCAACCGCTGCCCGAACTCATCGTCGGGCACGCCGGCGACACCGACGTCGATCACGTTCGGATGCGCGAGCAGTGCGGCCTCGACGATCCCCGGGAAGACGTTCTCGCCCCCGCTGATGATCATGTCGTCGGCCCGGCCGGTCACGAACAGACGACCCTCGTCATCGAGATGGCCGACGTCGCCGGTCGCCATGTGGCCGTCGATCATCTCCTTGCCGCCACCACCGGTGTAGTGATCGAACTGGCCGCCGTTGCCGACGAAGACCATCCCCGTCTCCCCCGTGCGCACGGGCACGCCGGTCGAGTCGAAGATCCGGACCTCGCATCCCGGAATCACGCGACCGGCGGTGTTCGGTGCGCTCCGCAGGTCCTCAGGAGTGGCCAGCGTCGCCTGACCGACCTCGGTGGAGCCATAGAGGTTGTAGAGGTTGTCGCCCGTTTCGTCCATCCATTGCGCAGCAACCGCCGCTGACAACGCGGAGCCGGACGAGCCCGCGATCCGAAGTCGGGTCAGTGGATCGAGGTCCGTGTCCTCGGCGGCCAGGATGCGCTGCAACATGATCGGCACGGCGGCGAGAACCGTGGCGCCGTGTAGCTCGACGGCTCGCACAGTCGTCGCGGGGTCGAACCGACGAGTCAGCACCACCGGACAGCCGAGCAGTCCCGCGAGGGCGAGGTTCGCCAGTCCCCAAGCGTGGAACAGCGGGGCCGCGATCATGAAGACATCGCTGGTTCGGTACGGAATGCGCTGGAGGATGCCGGCCCCGGCACCACTCGAACCGGCGCGCAGGCGTCGCCGGGCACCCTTCGGGGTTCCCGTGGTGCCAGATGTCATCACCACCGGCGCCGCCGGCTTCGGGATGAGTGGATCGATTCGGCGACGGCCGAGTCCCGCGAGATCGTCGATGCCCTGCCGGCCGGCGCGCCGACCGTCGGCGACGAACACGTCGATCCCCACCCCGGCCAGGTCCGCCTCGACCGGGTCGAAGAGATCGGCGTCGACCACCAGCGCGTCGATCGATTCGCGATGGATCACTTCCACCACCTGGGCCGGTGCGGATCCCGTGTTCAGGTAGATGGGGGTGTGGCCGGCCTTGACGGCGGCGATCGAAACGGCGACGAAGTCGATGTGGTTTCGACAGAGGATCCCGAGCTGTGCCCCCCGCCCCACTCCCGCTGCGTGGAGGCCGCGCGCGACATGCGTCGACCGTCGATCGAGATCACCCCAGGTGATCGAACCGTCGTCGTCATGCACGGCCATTCGATTGCGAAGCCGGAGCGAACCTGCGGCACACGTCGCGGCGAGGCTGGGTCCCCAGCGGGCCAGACCACCGGTGAGGGCCGCGACGCGCGTCGGGTCCACCACGCCCGTCCGCTGCAGCACGTCGAGGGTGGCGCGCAGGTCTCCGATCCCGGGGAAACTCATGGTGATCGGACGCTAGGAGCGAGCGCCCGTGTTGGACAAGCCCGCTGACCCGCGATATCCACAGGAGCGTGAACCGCGCCGTCGCTCCACCGGGCCCGTTGGGCTGAAGATGCCCAGCCGACCCCCGTTCACCTTCGAGGAAGCGCCGGATCTACCGGGGTCGGATCGTTTGAGTCGGTTCGGGCTCGGGCTCATGCGGCGAGTGCTGCACCGCTTCTGGGACTTCGAGGTCCAGGGCGCCGACAACATCCCACTCACCGGTGGCGCCGTCATCACCCCGAACCATCTCTCGTTCTGTGACTCGTTGTTCGTCCCGGCCGCGCTCCCCCGCCGGGTCTGGGCGATCGGCAAGGGCGAGTACATGGACAGTTGGAAGACGAAGCATCTCTTCTCGGCCATGGGCATGATCCCGATCGACCGGTCCGGCGGGAAAGCTGCGATGGACGCACTCGACACCGCGGCGGCGGTGATCGACACGGGCAAGCTCTTCATGCTGTACCCCGAAGGCACACGCTCACGCAGCGGCAACCTCCACAAGGGCCGCACGGGCGCCGCTCGATTGGCCCTCCGCTGCGACGTGCCGATCGTCCCGGTCGGCCATGAAGGCACCATCGACGTCCAGCCGCCCGACACGTTCGCGCTGAAACCGGGCAAGCTGGTCATCGTCCGGATCGGCAAGCCGATCCATCCCCGAGACTTCGGTTCGATCAATAATCCGACGCTCGCCCGCAACCTCACCGATGCCGTGATGTACGAGATCAGTCAGCTCAGCGGCCAGCGGTATGTGAACACCTATGCGGGCAAGGGCGACGCCGGCACGACCGGCACGACACCGGAGCCGCGCCGCGCCGTGATCACGTCGCAGCCGATGGTGATCGACGAGGTCGACGCCACGACGACCGGAATCAGCGCTCCGGCCGGCTGATCCCCGCTGCCTCGAACAAGGTGTCGATCTCGGCGATGTGCAGGTCCATCAGGTCGTCGAGGTCGGGCGCCAGCTCGCGACACGACACCAGGCCGAAGTCGAGCGTGTCGAGATAGCTCTGGACGGTGATGTTGAGACCGACGCCGGGAGCGATGGTCGACACCGGATAGAAGTGCGTCATCCTCGCGCCGCCCATGTACAGCGGGGTGCGGGGACCGGGCACGTTGGAGATCACGACATTCACCGGCACCGCGCCGCGACGAGCGAGGAGGCCGGCAGCTCGTGAGGCCTGGGATGTGATCGCCGGCAAGGCGAATTCCGCGGCATCGACGATCACCTCGGCCGGCACCAGTTCCATCGACTCCTTCGCCGCCACCATCGATTCATGCACCGCGGCAACTCGATCGAGCGGATCCTCGATGTGGGTCGGGAGGTCGACGAACAAGCTGGACACCCGGTTGGTCCACGGGTCGGCTTCGTCACCGCTGCGGATCGACACCGGCACCATGGTGCGGAGTGGCTTCTCGGGCAGTGCGTCATGAGAGAGGAGGTAGTTGCGAAGCGCGCCGGCGCAGACGGCCATGACGATGTCGTTGACGGTGGCGCCGAGATCGGACTTCAGCACCTTCACATCGGCCAACGGAGTCGATCGCATGGCGAGGCGGCGTTGTGCGCTGATCGGTTGGTTGAACGGTGTGGATGGCGCGGCCAGACCACTCGATGCCTCACCGTCGCCCCGGTTGTGTCCCCCGAGCGCCGGGGGAAGCTGATCTCGGACACTGGAGATGTATGCGCTCGCCCCCTTGTTGCGGGTGATCTCCGCCAACTCCTGCATGGTGTTCAGCTGGGCACGAGCGAATCGGCCCGGTTTCTTCACGAAACTCACCGCGGTGCGACCGAGCATGTCGAGGTCGGTCGGAAGCTGATCCGCCTCCCACGACCCGTCGTCCTCGGGAATCGGGTCGCCGGCCGGGTCGCTGTCGAGCACCATGTTGAGGAACTGGACACCGCTGGCGCCATCGATCGTGGCGTGATGGACCTTCGTGAGAATCGCGAAATCGTCGTTCTCGAGACCCTCCAGGACATAGGCCTCCCACAACGGGCGATTGCGGTCACAGGGCCGACCGATGATGCGCGCCACCTGTTCGCTCAACTGCACCATGTCGCCGGGCGCCGGAATGGCGATGTGGCGTACGTGGAAGTCGAACTCGAAGTCCGGATCATTGATCCAGTACGGGTGATCGAGCTTGAACGGCACCTCGACCAGACGGCGGCGGAGCGGCTCGAGCAGATGGAGCCGATCCTGGATCTGTTTGCGGAACGCGTCGTAGGGCTTGAAGTCGGGATCGTCGGGACGTTCGTAGACGACCAGGCTGCTGACATGGCCGAACGACGTCGAAGA
This sequence comes from Acidimicrobiaceae bacterium, assembly GCA_016845585.1. Lineage (GTDB taxonomy): Bacteria > Actinomycetota > Acidimicrobiia > Acidimicrobiales > Aldehydirespiratoraceae > JAACCU01. The sequence goes on from JAERSO010000132.1 coordinate 40,013, forward strand.
CTCCATGTACAAGAACCCGGCATCGAGTCCGGTGAGCTGCTTCATGATTCTTCCGCTTCAGGGTCAGCCGCGCTCTTTCGTGTCGCGGTCTGTCCGGTCAGGAGCTCGGCCATCTTGATGAACGGCTCCTGCATGGCGATCATGTTCTCCGCTGCCAGGGCCAGGCGTTCGGCGGCCGACTCGAGATGAGCGAGGCGGGCCTCCATGCGCTCGACCTCCACGCGGTGTTCGGCGAGTTCGGACCGGAACGTCTCGATCTGGGCGAGTGGTGGGCCGAAGGCATCGACGAGATCGACCATCGCCTGGATCTGGTCGCCGGGCATGACGAACCGGGTCATGCCGTCGACGAGCGCCCTGCGCTGTTCGGCCGGCATCGCCATTCGAGCGAGCGAACCCTGGAACTTCCGAAGTGCGTCGCGGCTTGTCTGGAGACGATCGATGAAGTCCTGATCAGCCATCGAGATCGACTCCCCCGGCAGCGAGGAGCCGTGTGTAGGCGTCGAGCATGCAAGCCCGAAGATCTTCAGGATCATCGATGGCGGCCGGGTCCATGAACAACCCGATCTCGAGCTGGCCGTTGTAGGACATCGTGGTGATGTTCATCGCGGTCCCGGCGACGGGGCCCATCACGATGTTGCGCTCCACCGCGGCGCCCGACATGTAGGTCGGGAACCAGGCGCCCTTCAGGTTCGATGTGGCGAAGTCGATGCTGGCGGCCTGCGCTCTGGCCATCTGGGTCACGACCGAGGTGGGCAACAGATTGGCGACGCCGGCGAGTCCACTCAGCGCACCGCCCCCCGAAACCGCCTCTCGACGCTCGGTCATCCGGTCGCGGATCTCGACGAAGAACTTCTTGGTTGCTTCGTAGGTACCCGGGACCGGCAGCTTGGTCGGGGTGAACGAGTTGCCACCGATCGCGCTGTCCGCACGAGTGCTGACCACGAAGCTGGCATTGAGCCCCTGCAGCTTCACGCCGCGCTTGGTGTGGTAGTCGATCGCGCCCATGGCGGCGCCGGTGACGAAGACGTCGTTGATCGAACCACCCAGGGTCTTTCCCGCGGACTTCACGGCGTCGAGTGGGAGGGTCACCGACTCGACGTGCCGGCGCCGCGACCGATGCGACCACAGCTCTGACCCGGACGGAGCCTCGGAATCGGAGGACCCGAGCTGATCGAGCGCGGACTTGGTCGAGCCGATCTTCTCCTCGGCGAACTCGCGGGCGAGGACGGGATCCCCGCTCCACGTCGCCACCTCACCGACGGCGCGTCGGGCCAGGCCGGCCTGACGACGCGCGACGTGGCCGAGGCTGCGGCGGAGGCTGTCGACCGGCGAGGCACCATCGACGTTTTCATCATCGCTGTGCTCGGCGGCGACTGCGTCGGCGATCACCTGATCGAGGTCGACGCGGTCGGGCGGTGGAGCGTCGCGCTCGATCTCGATGTAGCGCTCCGAGAGCCGGATCGCGCCGATCCCGTCGGTGACCGTGTGGTGCATCTTGGAGAACACGGCGCCGCGACCACCTTCGAGCCCATCGATGCAGACGAACATCCAGAGCGGGCGGGTGCGGTCGAACGGGTCTTCGTACAGGCGTGTCGCCAGGTCCAGAAGCTGGCGCTCACTACCGGGCGCCGGTAGTGCGATGTGGCGGACGTGATAGTCGAAATCGAACTCCGGGTCGGTCGCCCACGTGGGGGGAGAGAGGCGACCGAACCCGGGTACGACCCGCTCGCGCAGCCGAGGGATCTCGGCCACTGCCGTGCGGATGCGGGCTTTGAACAGCTCGATGTCGACGGGCTGGTCGAGGATGCTGACCATGGCGCCGCTGGGGTTGAGCCATGGGTCCTTCTCGATGTTCCACATCAACGCCTCGGCGTCGGACATCTTCTGTTCGAAACGGAGCTCACGCTCACGAGTGCTGGTGCTCATGTGTCGGTTCCTGGGCGTCGGTCGGCTTCGGCGGTCGGGTCGCCGGAGTAGCCGGGCGGAAAGGTGAGGACGAGTTCTTCCTCGGTTGGTTCATGATGCTCGCGCGCCTCGCTCGGGAGCTGCTCGACGATCGCGCTCATGATCCGCTTCGTGTCCTTGTCGAGACTCTTGTACTTGAGCTCCACGGGTTCGCCGACACGGATCGTGATCAGCGGCGGGTCGGTGAGATCGAGGTTGGGGACCCGGGCGCTCCGGGGCCAGACCTTCTCCGTGCCCCACAAGCCCACCGGGATCACCGGCGCTTGGGTGGCGTGGGCAAGGCGAGCGGCTCCCCATCGGCCCTTCAGCTCGGGATCGAAGAACGCGGGCCCACGCGGGATGGTGCCCTCCGGGGCCATGGCCACGAGTTCACCACCCTTGAGCGCGTCGACGGCCTTCTCGAGCGGTTCGTCGGACCCGGTGCCGCGATCGACACGGATGCCGCCGAGCATGGCCCCGAGCTTGCCGATCAATGGCACGTCGAAGACCTCCTTCTTGCCGAGGAAGCGTGCCGACCGCTCGGCCTGAGCGATCAGCAGGCCCACCGCGGTGGAATCGAAGTAGCTCCGATGGTTGAACACGACGATGGCCGAGCCATCACCCGGGATGTTCTCGATCCCCTGGATGTCGAAGCGGGCGTTCGGGATGAACTCGGGTCGAGCAAAGGGACGCAGCCAGTGCTGCAGCTCGCGACCGGCGAACTTGGCGACGCCCGGCGACACGTCGAGGTGACGAATCTGCCAGCCGTTGAGCGCGGCGATCGCGGTCAGTTGCGGATCGGGGTTCACGGCGACCGGGGTGCCGAGAGCCTTGAGGAGGGGAACGTCGTAGGCGCTGTCGGAGTAGCCGTAGCTCTGTTTCAGGTTGATGCCCTCACGCTCCGCGAGGGCGCGGACAGCGTCACGTTTGGCTCTGCCCCACAAGAACTCGCCGTCGAGCTCACCGGTGTAGACCGTGCCGTCGTCGACCCAGCCGGTGGCGATCACATGATCGAAACCGAAACGCTCCGCAAACGGGCGGACGAAGGCCTCCGGCGACGTGGTGGCGAGCACGAGGACGCGCCCCGCGGCCTTGTGTTCATCGAGCAGCTGATGGGCGAACCCGGGGACCTCGTCGAACAGCTCGTCGACGGCTGCCTCGGCGGCGATGGCGACGGACTCGATCGGCCACCCCTCGGCGCTGCGCACGAGCAAGCGAGCGGCTTGCATCAGCACGGGGTTCTCACCGAACATCTCATAGGACTTCTGGTAGATGCCGAGACCGGGTATGTCGTGCTCGGCGCCGAGACCCACCTCGGCCAGATGCTTCTGGAAGACAGTGGCGGATGACCCCAGCACCAGGGTGCGGTCGAGGTCGAAGACGGCGGCGCTACTCATGCCGGCCACTCTAATGTCAGTCACTGACATATGTCAATGGATGACAAATGTCGCTCGCTGACGTAGGGTGACCGAATGGATCCGGATCCCTTCGCCGTTCCGGCGGCCGACGCCGACGAGCGTGAACCCGAGCCGAGTCGCCGCGACCGCAAGAAACTCCAGACGCGCGACGAGTTGATCTACCAGGCCTCCCGCCTCTTCGATGCCCACGGTTTCGACGCCGTCACCACCGAACAGATCGCCGAAGCCGCCGATGTCTCCCAACGCACCTTCTTTCGCCACTTCCCATCGAAGGAGGCCGTGCTCTACGCGGACACCGATGTCCTGCGAGACCGGATGCGGGTGGCATTCGATGCACGCCCCGACGACGAGCCGGTCATGCTCAGCGTGACCCACGCCATGATGGCGATCACCGACGACTACCCCGAGGACCGCGATCTGCGGTACCTCCAGGCCCGTCTCGGCTCCACCTCACCGGCGCTCTCGGCGTACGCCCGCGCCGTCGTACAGGCGTCGTGGGAACACGAACTGACGACGGCGATCGCGGAACGTCTCGGTGTCGACCCACTGGCGGACGCACGGCCCGAGATCCTCGCCGGCGCGGCGTTCTCCGCGATGCGGGCCGCAACGCGTCAGTGGTTCGCCGCCGACGGAGAGAGCGACCTGCCCGAAGTACTCCGGCGAGCACTCACCGCCATCGCTCGCCTCGACGCCCGCGCCGCCTGAGTTTTGTGATGTTGGGGTCAGACCCCAACATCACAGGACTACGAGCTGAGGAGTGTTTCGTGCAGGGCGTCACGGATGAAGCGCCGCACGGAGGGCTCGATCGCGAACGACAGGTGACCACCGTTGTACCAACAGATCTCGGGCTGATCCCAGTGCTCCCAGAGTGACCGCACATTGCCGGGCCGGACCCAACGATCGACGAGACCGGCGAAGATGAACAACCGATCCTTGTCGGTCAGCGGTTCGACAAAGAGCGGCGACACGACTCGGTTGGCGCGCTCGAGCGAGCGCCAGCTGAGCCCCCACTGCTCGTAGTGAACGGGGAGCCACGGTTCGACGTTGCGGCGCATCCCGCGGATCAGGTCCGGCTCGGGAATGCCTGCAATCGCGCACGCGAGGTCGTCCTCGTAGGAGGCGGTGAGCGAGGTGAAATACCCGCCGAGTGAGAGTCCCATCGCTCCGACCGCCGGCGCGTCGTACTCCGATTGGATCCAGCGCTTCAACCGGCGGATGTCCCAGAGGCCGTTCGCCGCCGTGTGGATGAGATTCATCACACCGCCATGGAGAACGCGGTCGCCACTCGAGCCTTCTGAGCGAGGGCCGTGCAACGGCTGAACGGGAAAGGCGAGGTTCAACCCGTAGTCGTGGTGGAGGCGTCGGGCGTCGAAGGCTTGGAAGTCGATGGCGGCGCGACCGGTGCGGTAGCCGTTGATGCAGATCAGCCACGGCCGCGGCGGGCCCTCGTGACGGAGGATCCACGCATGAGCCGTGGCGTTGTCGGCGTAGTCCAACCAGCGGTCGCGGCCGGGATCGTCGGCGGGCGGCTCGTACTCGCTCAGCACGGTCAGGTGTTCGTAGTCGAGTCCGCCGAAGTGCTTCGTGCGCAGGGTCGGGTTGATCAGCGGCGTCGGCTCATCGTGGTAACTGCGGGGATCGTCGACCCAGCCGCGCTCGTTGTACAGATCGACCGCGTCACTGAGTTCGTTGCGGAGCCGGCGCCGGAAATCCATGCTCGGCCGCCGCACACGGGACCCGAGGACTTCGATCTGCAACGCCCACTCGTCGACGGCCCACTTCGCGGCCAGCGCCGGTGTCAACCGCGGCGTTGGAAGGTCTTTCTCGCGGTGTCCCACGAGCCAATCCCGGGTCGGGGTGACGAAGTCTTCGATGATCGACGCCATGGCGTTCCAATCCGTGGTCGTTCGAGAGCGAACCTGTCACAACGGTAACAGTGGGGACAGATTCTTCGGCACTGGGCGGTTGGTCCACCTACCCTCCCCACAACCAAAGGACGCCATGCCTGCATCGATCCCCAACGCCACGCTCCCCGACTCGGTTCGGCTCGAACGACGCATCGGCGCTCCACCGGCCGCCGTCTGGGCGGTGCTCGCCGACTATCCCAACATCTCGTCGTGGAACAGCGGCATCACGAACAGCTACGCAACCTCCGATGCCACCGAGGGTGTCGGCGCCCAACGCCACTGCGATCTCGCCCCCATGGGAGGTCTCGACGAAACGATCCAGGAATGGGCGCCCGAGGAACGGCTCGTCATATCCATCGACAAGGCCCCGAAGATCCCGATCAAACAGGGGTTGATGACATTCTCCCTCGCTCCTGACGGCGACGGCACGGCGTTCACCATGAACTACGAATACAAGGCCAAGGGTGGACCCTTCTCGGGACTGATGGGGCGAATGCTCCGCGGCCAACTGGAGAAGGGATTCACCGACTTCATCGACGAACTGGAGCCGGCCGCCGCGGCGAGCTGACCTCGGCCCCTGCCGAACTGCCAGAGCCTCGAATAGGGTCGCATCATGAAGATCGCCGAGGCCCTCAAAGTCACCACGATCGACGGACTCGACCTCACGAGATACGTCGGAGTAGAACCCCACACGACCGTGGCCGACACCGTCAATGCCATGCGCGCCGCCGAGTTGTCCTGCGCCTGCGTCCTCGAGGGCGACCACGTGGTCGGTCTCTTCACGCAGCGCGACATTCTCCAGCGCATCATCGGCCGCGACCGCGAGTGGGGCGGTCCGATCAGCAACGAGATGACCACGTCACTCAAGACCGCAGGGCCCGATCTGACCCTCAAGGACGCTCTCGACATCATGACGACCTGGTGGGTTCGCAACCTTCCGATCGTGGCCGACGACGGCACGTTCATGGGCAACCTCTCGTTCTCGATCGTCGTCGAGACGATGACCGCGCTCTTGGCCCAACGCTTCGAGAATGAGGCCACCGAGGAGGACGTCGTTCGCGAGGGGCTCGAATTCATCGACTTCACCGGCATCAACCTCCGTCCTCCCGTGATCGTCTCTGCCGACGACCCCGTGGAGATCGGCGTGAACTATCTCCGCAACCGTGGCCTCGAGCAGGTGATGGTCGCCGATGAACGTGGGCACCTGATCGGCACTCTCACGGAGTTCGCGTTGCAGCAGCGGCTCGGTTGTGAGGTACTCGACCTCACGATCCCGATCCGCGACATCATGGTGGATCACCCCCACACGATCTCGGTCCGCTCCCCCATCGGCGATGCGATCAAGCTCCTTCGGGCCGACCAGATCAGCAATGTCGCACTGGTCGGCGAGACCGGCCGTCCCGCGGGTGTCGCCTCGTTCCGCCAGATCGCCGACTATGTCGAGTCGACCCTGGAGGCGGAGGCCTGAGCGGCCGCCGCTGAGCGAGCGTTCGCCGTCACCAACACATAGACGCCGACGACCACCAACGCGCCACCGACCACTTCCACCGCGCCGAGCACCTCGTCCCTGATCAGCCACCCGAAGAAGACACCGAAGACGGGGATCAGATAGGCGGAGGCCGACGCCTGGGTGGGCGTCGCACGGGCCACGATCGTGGCCATGAGCGCGAACGTCACCGCGTTGGCCGGTACCGCGGCGTAGAACAGCGGCGCGAACAGTCCGACCGTCCACTCCGTGTCCGCCGTGCCTTCAACGGCAAGCGCGAACGGCACCAGAACCACAGCCGACATCACGAGTTGGACGCCGACCAACATCACCGGGCTGACACGACTGAAATCACGCCATTTCATGTAGACCGTCCCGAACGCCCAGGCCAGCGCGGACAGGGCCAGGGAGATGATCCCGATTGCCGCCGTCTCCCCCGACAAGGACGGCGAGGCGAGCGTGACCGTGCCGGCGAAGCCGACCGCGAGACCGATCCCGGCCATGCGGCTGACGGCCGCACCGAGCAGCATCGCACTCAGGAGTGCAGTGAACAACGGCATGGTGCTCGCCATCAGAGAGGCGACGCCTGCGGGCACGCGGTTCACACCGAAGACGAGGAGAGCGCTCGACACAGTCGTGATGCTGAACGACACGGCGAAGATGTTCCCGAGGTCGTCGCGCCGGCGGGGGATCCGCTCCCCGCGCAGGAGTGCAAAGGACACGAGGAACGCGCCGCCGATCACGGTGCGGAGGCTGGTGAGCAGCATGGGCGTCGTGTGATCGAGGGCGAACTTCAGCATCGAGAAGTTCGCGCCGATCAGCATCGCCACCAGGAACACGGTGGCCAGAACGAGCCGGTTGCTCATCCCATCCGTCCGAGACTGCCGTGAGAGACTGGACGCGCCATTGCGGCACCCTAATCACGAGCGGGACCGAGCCCCATGTCGAAACCACACTACGAGCACCGTCAGTACGGGAAGCTCTGGCCGTTCGCCGTTCTCTACGCCATCGCCCAGATCAGCATCCTGGCAGTGTTCGGCGACGAGATGGCCCTCGTCGGGATCATCTCCACGGTGGTCGGATGTCTGGTGCTCATCATCGTCCTGCTCGCGTTCTCCCGGCTGACCGTCCGTGTCAGCGACGACGACGTACATCTCTCGTTCGGCTCGGGCTGGCCGCGCAAGCGCATCGCCCGCGCCGAGATCGTGGATCACACACCCGTCCGCAACTCATGGCTCCATGGTTGGGGGATCCGCTGGTTCAAGGGCGGACGCATGTGGAACGTGTGGGGTCTGGATGCGGTCGAACTCGAGCTGGCCAGCGGCAAGAAGTTCCGCATCGGCACCGACGAACCGAAGAAGCTGGACGCCGCCCTCGACACCCAGTAGTAGCGGCACCTAGCTTGCGCAGGTGAGTCTGGAGCAGGATGGGGACGGCAGACGATCCGCGGATGTCGGCGCTCTACGAGGGCCACTTGTCCCTCGACGAGGCGCTGGCACAGGTGCCGTTGAATCGGCGGCAACGCGTCGAGCTCGAAGTGCTCAACGCGCTGATCGCTTTCGCACGACCGTTCTACTGGATGGTACGACGGATCCGAAAGCGACCGTTCGACGTCGCGGTTGATCTCGATTCCCACGCCGCGGTCCCCGGCCCCGCACGCGGGGTGCGGACGGCCGAGTCCGACGGTGGCGACTATCTCAACGCCGAACAGGTTGCCGCCTACGAGCGGGACGAGTGATCGACCCGCTCCCACTGCTGCGCCCCGAGGAGGCCGCAGAGCTGCGACAGTGGCTCACCCGACAACACGCCGCCGACTGGCAGGAGCGGAACTTCGAGGAGATCCGCTCGATCGTGCAACACCCCACGCTCGGTCAACGCGCCGCGAGCCTGTTGGGCGACGAAGTCGTCGCCTGGCGCAGCCAGGTCTTCGTCGTCGACGGGAACCACAGGGGCACCTTCTGGCACTCGGCCACGACCTTCACCGAGGACGGAGACCTGCCGGCGCTCACGCCCCCGCCACACATCCCGGAGCCGATGGTGAACGTCAGCTGCTGGATCGCGCTGGGGGACGTGGACAAGGAGAACGCGTGCCTTCGGCTGATTCTCGGCACCCATTCCGACGTCCGACTCGACACCATGATCCGCCGGTTCTCCCGTGACCGCGTTGGGTTCCTCATGAGCATGGAGCCGAAGGATCGGCGTTCAGCCATCATCGCGTTGCGATACTCCGGCGACATCTTCATGGCCGGCAGGTTGGCGTTCGGCGTGCGCATCACGTCGGCCGACGTCGGCATCTACGAGGGCCAGGCCACGATCCCGTATGCGACGGGATCGGGCAACACCGACGTCGACACCACCCCGTTTCGCAGCGGTGTGCCGATGCATTCCGCGGACGGACCGGTCGGTTCCACCATCTGACCCGGACGATCTGGACATCCTGGGGCTGGAGAGTTACCGTCAATTCTCTTGTGCCGGTAACGGACGGTCATCATCTTCCCGATCCTGGCTGGCCTGTCGACAAGACTGCCGACGGCTCGCTCGAGTCGGTTCGTCGTTTTCTCAACACGGTGAACCTCGAGTCCGGCGCCGACCGACTCGGAGACGTCGACTCGGCGACGACATGGCTCCTCGAATCCCACGATGTGAGCAGTCCACCGACCCAGACCGAGCTCAGGCATCTCATCAGGTTCCGCGAAGCGACCCGCCACCTGGTCATCGACGACAACCAGATCACCCGCGAGGAATGGGCTGCCTCGACAGCCGGCCCCAGATTCACGATCGACCCGCAGTCCCTCGATCTCCAACCCCTGGCGACCGGGCTACGCGGCGTGGTCGCCCACTACGCGAAGGCGGTCACCGACGCACGAAGCGATGGCAGCTGGGTCCGATTGAAGGCATGCGCCAACCCGGCGTGCCTTTGGGCCTTCTACGACCGGTCCCGGAACCGCTCCGGCAACTGGTGCTCGATGGACGTGTGCGGAAGCCGCTCGAAGATGCGGACATACCGGGCGAAAGACGATCGATCGTGAGGCCCACCATCGGAGCAGCACTCGCGGTCTGTGCTGCCATCGCCACGGGCTGTGCGGAAGCCGTGCCGCCGACGGCCGACCCGGGGCCGGAGGTGTGCGAGGCAACGGGTCGGGTGGTCGACGCCGGAACCGTGGGTCGGATGCTCCGGTTGCCCGACGCAGAACTCACCGAGGAGTGGCGTCGGGCCTTCGACTGGGTTCGCATGCACTTCGAGCGGTACTGGAGTGCCGCGGTCCCCCAAGGGATCGAGCACGAACACCAAAGCGTCGTTCGCAACCTGGAGGCCGCCATACCGACGCATCGAGAGGCACTGGTCTCTGCGGCGACGGAACTTCACGGCGCTTGTTCCGGGGCCGCTCCGGCGATCGCCTCAGGTTCATCGTGCACCAACCGCGGGCCAGGGTCGGATCTCATCGGGTGCAACCTCCGCGGCGAAGACCTCGTCGACCTGGACCTGAGTGACTCGCTCCTGCAGCTCGCCGATCTCAGGGACGCTGACCTCACGGGGACGAACCTCGCCGAGGCCGACCTCGCCTCGTCATCGCTTGCGGGCGCATCGTTCAACAACACGCGGCTCGACCGCACCAACCTGCGCTACACCGATCTCAGCGGCGCGCTCATGGTCGACGCGAAGCTGATCACGGCATCGCTCGTCGACGTTGTCGCAACCGACGCCCATCTCGCCGGTGCCGATTTCACGAGCGCGGTCGCGACCCGGGTCGATCTCAGCGGGGCTGGTCTCGCCGGAGCGGTCCTCCGGGGCACCGATTTCACCGGGGCCGACATGACCGACGCCGATCACCCGAGCGAGGCGTGTCCGCTCACGTCGCCGTGACCACCCCGGTCAGCGTCCGAGGATGCGGCTGAGGAACCCCTTGCCCCGTTTCTCGTCTGCCGTACAGCCACAGCGATCCTTCGGAGCGACGTCGGCCAGGACCTGTTCGACATGGGCTCCACAGCCGGCCCATGACGGCTTCTGGCAGTTGCGGCATGTGGTTCGACGGCACATCCCGACACGGTATCGGCGCCGGGTTCTCTATGGTTGATCGCTGACCGCCGAACGAGAGGGGCCCGAGATGGTCATCGTGATCGGAGATGTCACCGTCCGTGAAGGGGAGCTCCATGCCGCGCTCGCCATCAGTCGCGAACACGTCGAGCGCTCTCGAGCAGAACCTGGATGCATGTCGCACGATGTTCATGTCGATACGGAGATCCCCGATCGGATCGTGTTCGTCGAGCGCTGGGTCGACCGGGCCACCCTCGACGTCCACTTCACCGTCCCCGAGTCGATCGAGTTCGCCAGAGCACTGTCCGCGCTTGCCATGGATCGGCCGACGGTCGACATCTACCCTGTGATGCCGAGGGAGAACACATGACGGAGATCGCCGATCGTCCGAACCAAGCCGTGCTCGTCGTGGACGTACAGCGCGATGTGGTCGCCAACGCCCATGATGCCGATGCCGTCATCGCCAACATCAACACCGTCGTCGACAAGGCCCGCGACGCCGACGTTGCGGTGATCTGGGTCCAGCACTACGACGACGACCTTCCTCGTGACTCCGACGGCTGGGAGTACGTCGACGAGCTGCAGCGGGCCGAAGGCGAGCCGCTGGTTCACAAGGCATACGGCGACTCCTTCGAGGCGACCGAACTCGAGTCGATCCTGGCCGATCGCGACGTGGGCCACGTGCTCGTCACCGGCGCACAGACGGACTACTGCATCCGCGCCACGCTTCACGGTGCAGTGACCCGCGGCTACAACGCGACGCTGGTATCCGATGCACACACCACCGACGACCTCCATCCGATGGGTCTCGATCTGGCGGCAGCCGACGTGATCGCTCACACCAACATGTACTGGCGGGGCGCCGCGGCTCCCGGCCGCCGTGGGGGACTCATCACTGCCGCGGAGCTCGACTTCCCGGACTGAAACGGAGCTACGGCTTGCGCCACACGCTCACGTGCGAAGGACTCTCGCCGGTGAACTCGGAGCGGTCCCAATCCGCCCATCGGTGCTCCAGTGTCATGCCGGCGATCCGGGCCATGAGATCGAGCTCGGCCGGCCAGACGTAGCGAAACGGCGCCGTGAACTCCGAGAAGGTGCGGTCGTCGATTCGTCGGAAGTGCCGTGAACGGGAGATCTGCTTGTGCGTGCGGTCGATGAAGTCGTCGACACCGACATAGTCCTCGTCGAGTCCGAAGACCCGACCCGGGGCTCCGGGAGGAAGCTCACGAAGGTTCGGCACGAGATTCTCGATCACGAAGCGTCCACCGGGTCGAAGGTGGCGAGCCGCATTCTCGAAGCATGCGACCTGCTCGTCCTGGGTGATCAGGTTCGTGATGGTGTTGTACACGAGGTAGACGAGCGCGAAGTTGCCGTCGACGATGGTCGTCGCCATGTCTCCGACCACCGTGTCGATGGTCGCTGACCCATCTTTGGCGTCGAACTCGGCGAGCATGTCGACGGAGAGCTCGATGCCTGCGACCTCCACACCGGCAGCGGCGAGGGGGAGCGCGATCCGACCGGTGCCGATGGCGAACTCCAGCGCCCTTCCGCCCACGGCCAGCTCGGCCAGACAGGCCGCAGTGGCATCGACCACCGCCGGCCGCGACCGCTCGCCATGGACACGGTCGTAACGGCGGGCGATCTCACCGGTGAAGCGATTCTCAGGCACGAGGAGCGAGCCTTGCCCACGTGCACGCGGAGAACAAGCCAATTCAGCTCCCCTGATCCAACGCGGCTACGAAAGGGGGCGTGACGGTCACGGGGGAGCACAACGACGTCGGGCGACGAGCATGGCTCGCACTTGCCGTGCTGGCCGGAACGTTCGGCATCGTGATGGTGAGCGTCAGCGTCATGAACGTGGCCTTCGACGCGCTCGCCGACGAGTTCACCGGCACCTCCGAAGCCTCACTCAGCTGGGTCATCACCGGCTACACCACGATGACGGCCGCGCTGCTGATCCCGGCCGGCCGCTACGCCGACACCTACGGCCGCCGCCGGGTCTTCATCATCGGCCTGACCGTCTACACCGTGTCGTCGATCCTCGGCGGGCTCGGTTGGTCACCGCTCGCCGTGATCCTCGGGCGAGTCGGACAGGGCGCTGGTTCTGCGCTCGTCACGCCGACCTCGATGTCTCTCATCCTCAGCATCTTCCCGTCCACCATGCGATCGACCGTCATCGGAATCTGGGGATCAGTGGGCGCGGTCGCGGCTGCCGGTGGCCCGGCACTCGGCGGGCTCGTCGTGGACCATCTCGGTTGGCGCTGGATCTTCTGGCTCAACATCCCACTCTGTCTGCTGGCATGGGTCGCCGCCACGATTTGGCTCGATGAGCACGTGGAGGAAAGCGCTGACGGCACGCCGGATCCGCTCGGGATCGTGATCAGCGCCGGCGCGGTCGGCCTTCTCGCGCTCGGGCTGACCCAGAGCGGCGACTGGGGTTGGGGCGACTTCGGGACCATCTCGACACTGCTTGCCGGAGCAGCCCTCGCAGTGGTCCTGATCCCTCGGTGCCGGCGCCACCCGGTCCCCGTACTCGACCTGGGCTTGTTCAGGCTTCGATCATTCGCCCTCGGCAACGTCGTCACCCTCGTCTTCAATCTCGCCTTCTCCGCAATGATTCTCAACAATGTGTTGTTCCTCATCCGGGTGTGGGACTACAGCGCTGCCGGCGCCGGGTTCGGCATCAGTCCGAGCCCGCTGAGCGCGGCGATCACCGCCCAGGTGTCGGGACGCCTGGCCGACCGCCACGGGACACGAGCCCTCATCCTTCCCGGGATCGCGATGGTCACGGCCGGTTTCGTCTACCTCACCTTCGGAGTCGGTACGGAGCCGACCTACTGGACGCGATGGTTCCCCGCCGCGCTCGTCTTCGGAAGCGGCGTCGGGATGGCCTTCGCCAACCTGTCGAGCGTCTCGGTCTCCGATGCACCACCCAGCCGGTTGGCGATCGCGAGCGCGACCAATGGATCGTTCCGTGCGGTGGGCACCGCACTCGGCCCGGCGATCGTCATCGGCACGATCGGCGGCGCGACCGGCGCCGCCGCGGCCAGCCGGTTCGACACCGTCTGGCTCATCGCGGCCGCCTTCGGCGTCGCGGCCTTCGTGCTCGCGCTCCGTCTCCCCACCGACGACGCGCACCGCTGACACCGCGTGCACTTGCCGACTGAGCGCGGTCGTTGGTCAATGGTGTCATGCCACGAGGAAGCGCTATCCCGGATCATCTGACGCCCTCGAGCGCTATCGAGCCATCGTCGACCGCCACACTGAGGCCGACGTGCTCGGCGCGAAGAACCCCTACACCTCGCGCAACGGCTGGATGACGAGCTTCCTCGACCCCGTCGGACTCGTGTGTCTCCGCATATCCGCGGAGGACCGTGAGTCGGTGATCGCATCCGGAGGCGCGGCGGTGATGCAGTACGGGCGCAACATGCCGGACTTCGTGAGCCTGCCCGAGGGGTTATCCGATGCCGACCTCGACCAACTCTTCGCCCGGAGCTGGGATCACGCCGGCGGCCTCGAACCGAAGTAACTCAGCCCTCGGACCCGTCGAGGACCGCCGTGAACTCGGCGCGCCACTGCTCCATCGGCTTGAACTCCGGTTTCCCCTCGATGTCGGCACGTGTTGCGGCTTCGATCTCGTCATCGCTCTGTGAGAGATCCAGACCCTCGAGGTACGGCTGAGCGACGTGGAAAGGGGAATCCACGAAACACTCGAGTCCGTTGCCCTCTGGATCGGTGAAGTAGAGAGACCACGCGTTGCCGTGGGACACCTGGGCCACACCCTCGACACCCGCCCTCTCGAGGTCGGCCTGGATGGCGCGGAGGTCATCGATCGAGCCGGTGCGAAACGCCAGGTGGTCGACGAACATGAACTGGGGGTCAGTTGCCTCGATGCCCTGGATGAAAACGATCTGATGGTGTTCATTCGGATCCTGCGAGACGAACGCGAGCTCAGCGTCACCGGCCATCCCGCGATTGGTGACCTGGAACCCGAGGACGTCGCAGTAGAAGGCGAGCATCGGTTCGAGATCACGAACCAGGCGTGTCGTGTGGGCGAACCGGAGACGTGAGCTGAAGGAGGCCATGGGCAGATCTTCGCCGTTTCGTCCGAACCACACAAACGTCGCAATCGAGTACTTGACCGTCAGCACGCTTGCTTGTATTTCACTGTCCTGTTAATTAACAATTCCGTGAAACAGGGAGGACCAATGAGCGCTGTACTCGAAGACGACCGACTCACCGAGACCTTCGCGGCACTTGCCAACCCCACCCGGCGAGCGATCCTCGCCCGCCTCGCCGAGGGCGAGGCGAACGTGAACGACCTGGCCGAGCCATTCGCCATGACGCTCCCCGCCATCTCGCGACACCTCAAAGTCCTCGAACGTGCGGGTCTGGTCACGCGGGGTCAACGTGCCCAGTTCCGTCCCTGTGTCCTCAATGCCGAGCCGCTCGAAGAGGTGGCCTCATGGGCCGAGCAGTACCGCCACGCGTGGGACGACCGATTCGACCGCATGGCCGACTATCTCCACCAGATCCAAACCGACGAAAGAGAACAGACATGACCGACACTCAATCCGTGGTGATCGAACGCACTTTCGATGCTTCCGCGTCCACCGTCTGGCAGATGTGGGCTGATCCCGAGCACTTTGCCGGTTGGTACGGCCCGGGAGGCGCCGCCATCCCGGTCGCCAAGATGGACGTGCGCGTCGGCGGCAGCCGGCTCATCTGCATGGAAATGCAAGCGCCCAACGGTCCGATGCAGATGTGGTTCGCCGGCGAGTTCACCGAAGTGGTCGAGAATCGGCGGTTGGTCTACACCGACGCCCTGTCCGATAGCGAAGGCAACATCCTCCCGCCCGAGCAGTCCAGCATGCCCGAGGGCCATCCCGCCGTCACAACGGTGATCGTCGAACTCGAGGACCTCGGTGGGTCGACCAGGATGACGATGACGCATGAGGGCGTCCCCGCCGACTCCCCGGGAGCTATGGGTTGGAACATGGCCCTCGACAAGCTCGTCGACTACGTGGCCACCGTCTGAGAATGCCCGTCTACCACACGCTGGGGTCAGACCCCAGTGTGCGGTAGGGCTCGAGGGCGGACGGCCCGGGGAGGGCGATGGCGGCAGTGGCGGCGCGAACGGCAAGCGCCTTCACGGCTGCCGGGTTCATGAGCCGCCCGTCCGCTTCGCGGTAGACCTCGGTGAAGGCCGCGATGCGCACGAGCGGCTCGACATCGCCGTTGCGCGCCGCGATGATTCCGAGCCATTCGGCGGAGGACGAGAACATGACCCGGCTCCCCTCCACCGATTCGGCGAACTCGACCGCCCGCACGAAGTTGTTCACCGCGAGTGCTTCATCGCCCTGGTCGATTGCCATTCGACTGCGAAAGATCCGTGCCAGGCCACTGAGGATCGGGTCGCCATAGCTCTCGGCCAACGACACGCCGCGTTCGCACAACAACACGGCACGGTCGATCTGGCCCCGGTGCTCCTCGATCCGACGCACCGGAGCTACTGGGCCGTCGACATGGCGCTCGACGCAGAGGTCGACCGGGCGCAGCTGGAGTACTTCGAGAACTGCGGCGCCGTGACGGGCGAGCCGGTCGTGTTGTTCGTGGCCGCCCCGCTGTGGACCTACGCCGAACACCGGGGTGAGCAGCTCTACCGATTCGAGCGCGCGGCGATTCACGACAAGGGCCTCACCTTGGTGCTCGTGATGTCCGGCGATCGGCACTACTACATTCGGCGCGAGTCGAGCCTGCCGGCGGAGACCGGTGGCCGGCGGGTTGACGCTCCACCCCGGATCACGGCCGGACTCGGTGGCGCGTACAGGCACCCGCCCCATCTGGGGAAGACCGTGCCGATGCTCTGGGAAGCCGAATCGGATCGACACGGCGCCTCGCGGCGCACGCTCCCCTACGTGGCCGCGCAGTTGCCCGGAGGGACGCCGTTCGAGCGGACCCGCCTCCGTCGAGAAGAGTCTCCTCCCCCCGAGGTCTCGTACCCGACCGAGCGACAGAGCCGCCGCTTGGTGGGTCTGCGCCACAGCTTCGTGGCGTGGTGGCGTTGGAATCGCAGTTTCACCGTGCTCCCATTCGTGATCTGTCTCATGGCGGCGACCACCACATTGCAGACCAGCGACTTCTGGCGTCAGGACGCCGACTTCTCCGAGACGACCTTCCTCCAGCTCGGTGCCTTCTTCGCGATCAGCTTCAACCTCCTGATCATCCTGCTCCTGTTCGGAGTGGCCGCTGTGGCGTCGGCCCCGGATCCGGCCGCCCGGTTTCAGCGGACTCAACGCTGGTCGTGGACTGTGCTCCATTGGGCGGCGCTGTCGGGTGCGCTCTGGGGTACGACCTGGTTGGCGCAGAAGGTGGCCAAGGGGCACATCAAGCTGCGGGGTGTCCTCGGCTTCTTCCGCCAAGTCTTGATGACGCCCTTCCGTCGCTGGGCCGAGATCCGGCTCGATCATGTGTCGCTGGGCCGCCGGCTGGAGATCGTCATCGGCGAGGTGGTCGCGGTGCTCGCGTTCATCGCGCTGCTGATCGGCGGCGGCTTCCTGCTCGCGTGGTGGGAGCAGAAGTTCGACGTCGGGACGTTCCGGGACTCCGTGGAGCTCGGTCCGTGGGCGATCCTCGAACTCGCTGCGCTGGCTGCAGCGGCCGCCTTCCTCGCCCGCGCAGTGAAAGGGACGCTCGGCCGATCGTCGGCGGGCTGCGCCGCCGGGCTCGTGTTTGGCACGTCACCCACATCCTGAAGGAGCCGGCGACCTACGCGGAGATCGACCTCGACGATTCGACGGCGGGAGCCGAGAGTCGCCGGATATGGACCCTGGCGGCGTGGGTCGGACTCCTTCCAGCAGCCGCGGTGGTGTTTCTCGTCGAGCGGCTCGATGCAAGCCTTCTCCCTCGCGGGGAAGAGGCGACGACGAGCGACACGCTCAGCAACCTGGCCGGCGATCTCTGGCCCACCGCCCTCATCATCGTCATCACCGCCGTGGTGGCTCGGCTGCTCGTGACTTTTGTGGGCGACGTCGGCGAGTATGTGGCCGACGATCCGGATACGACCGCGGGCCGATTCCGCGCGCACATCCTCTCCAGCGTGCAGGGCCAGCTCCGAGCGCTCATCGAAGACCCCGCCTACGACACCGTGCATGTGGTGGCCCACTCGCTCGGCACGGTGGTCAGCTATGACGCCGTGAACCTCTTGCGCACCGAGGTCGAGCACCTGGCCGCCGGCGGGGCCGACCCTGACGGCGAATTCATGGAACGGCCGACGCACGACCGACTCGGCAGCCTGGTGACGATCGCCTGTCCCCTCGATCACATCAGATACGCCCTGCGGCCCGACGGGACCGATGCCCGACCCGTGCAGCGGGAGATCCTCCAGCGTCGACGGTGATTGCGGACTCGGCGCGATCTCACCGACTCGGGGAGGTTCAGCCTCGACGAGGAGTTCGCCACCGCTCGCCGGTCCGGCTACTACCCGTCCGAGCCCGCTGACTTTGCCTGGCTCAACATCAAGGCCGCCCTCGACCCGATGGGAACCGACCTCGTCGGCTATCACCCCGACGAACATCTCAAGGTCTGGGCCGGACTCATTCCGCTGAAGCCGCACGTCGGCGTGATGAAGGAGCCACGGACGTATGCCGCGCTCGTGCCCTACCTCTGAGCGAGGACGAAGTCGATGTAGCGCTCGGTCGGGTCGAAGCCGAGTTGGTCGTCGAAGCCGTCGATGAAGTTCGAGTACGGATTGAAATCGAAGTAGGACGGACGGCCGGTGGCGGCGTCGAGGATGAACTCGACGCTGCCCACGTCGGCCCCCGCTGCGGTCATGAAACTCGCGGCATCGGCGGCAACGTGCTCGTCAGCCTCGACGAGGTGAAGTGCTGACTCCTCGGCACCACTGCCATCCACGGCGCAGTAATTGAACCCGTCGGTGGAAAGCGGTTGCGCCGTGACGTACAGGACCTCCGCGCCGAGCAGCTCATATCGGTACACGAGTCCGTCAGCGGACTCGATCATGCGCTGGACGACACCGGTGCCGTCCACGCCGAGATCGACCGAACCAGCGGCGATCGCACCGGCAAGTTCCGCTGAGGTGTCGAAGCGCCGAATTCCGACTCCTGAACCGCCGACATTCGGCTTGATCAGGACAGGAAATCCAATCGACTCTGCCGCGGCGACCGCGTCCGCGGGCCGCCCCACGACCACACCCGCGGGCGCATCCATGCCCAGCCGAGCGAACAGCGCGCCCTGGAGCGCCTTCGAACTCCCGAGCCGATGGGTTGCTGCGCCATTGATGACCGGTTGGCCACGCAGTTCGAGCCACGCCAGGAGTTGCCCGGTCGCGGCGACCACCGACGGCCCCCGCCCCGTAGATGGCATCGAGTTCACACGGTTCACCCAGATGTCGACCACCGGCGGCACATCGTCTGTGCGCCACCGGTGCATTCCCACATCCACCGTAAGGACGTGAACGCCTCGGTCCCGGATCGCCTCGACGATGTGTTGTGTCCAGGTCGGGTGTTCGTAGATGAACCCGATCGTGGTCTCGGCCATCGCCAAGGTCTAGCGCTCGACGTGCGCCGCCGCGGTGTTGGTGTACTCGCGGTCGAACGCCTCGAGGGCCAGATCGAGCGGTTGCGGCCTGGCGAAGAGGTAGCCCTGCCCGAAGTGGAACCCGGCGCGCGTCATCGCCGCACACTCGTCCTCGGTCTCGATCTCTTCGGCGATGGCGTTCATGCCGGACCCTGCCGCGAGGGATGCGATGCCGGCAGCCAACTCCTTGGCCCCCGACCGCACCAACGACTGGGTCATCACCCGATCCACCTTCAGATGGCTGAACGGCATCGAGAGGAGCTGCTCCATCGAGCTGTATCCGGTGCCAAAATCGTCGATGGCCAACCCGACGCCGATCGAGCGGAGTCCCTGTGCAGTCTCGGCCCAAACGGTCGAATCCGACAGATACTGCGACTCGGTGATCTCGGCCACGAGCCCTCCGCCCGGCACGTCGGCGGCGGTCAATCGGGCTTGGACCTCGGCGGGAAGCCGGCGGTCGAAGAGGTGACGAGCGGACAGGTTGACAGACACGAACACCGATCGGTGCCGTAGCGCGTAGCCGGCGAGTGCCTCCACGGCGTGGTCGATCATCAGTAAGCCGAGGGCCGGTCCGCGACCCTGGGCCTCGACCACGGGAACGAAGTCGTTGGGCATGACCATCGTGCCATCGGCCTGAGGCCACCGGGCGAGCAGTTCGAAGCCAACCGTTCGTCGGGTGGCGAGATCGACGATCGGTTGAGCCCACGGCACGATCTCACGGTTCTCGAGGGCCGCCTCGAAGACGTCATCTGGCACGTTCCCGGCGAACACTCAATGGCTGGTGAGATATGCGGTCGTGAGGCGTTGCTGGTTTGGCTGGGTGAACTGGGACCCAGGGGTTCTGGCTCACCGAACGCGATGTATTCGGCAACGACCACCATGTGTGCGCGCTCAGCACGATGGGAGCTCGACGCGACGGTGCAGACGTCCAGACTGGCGTCGTGAGTGTGTTCGAGTACCGCGACGGCGTACAGCTCGAACGCTGGTTGTACCCCGACGATCTCGAGGTGTTCGAGCAGATCTTCGGCCGATGATTTGCCGAGGCGAGCGCGCATCGATCCGCTGGGTTCGTGGATGGCAACATGACTGGCACCGGAGCAACCCAGGGGCTGGTGTACGAGCATCGTCGGCCTATCAAGATGGAGAACGACGTGGATGAGCAGCTGGAGTCGGATTTGGTGTTCGCGGGGTCGGTGCCGGAGCTGTACGACCGGTTGCTGGTGCCGTTGACCTTCGAGGCCTATGCCGATGACCTCGTCACACGGCTCGATGGGTTCGGGGTGTCGTCGGTGTTGGAGGTTGCGGCCGGAAGTGGTGTGGTCACTCGGGCGATGGCCGCAGGGTTGCCGGAGTCGGTGGCGTTGACGGCCACTGATCTGAATCAGCCGATGATCGATCACGCGATCTCGGTCGGCACGGCCCGGCCGGTGACCTGGCGGGCCGCTGATGTCTTGGAGCTGCCGTTTGGGGACGAGTCCTTTGATGCGGTGGTGTGCCAATTCGGGGTGATGTTCTTCCCGGACCGGGCCGCGGCGTTTGCCGAGGTGGCCCGCGTGCTGAGACCCGGAGGTGTGTTCGTGTTCAATGTGTGGGACCGCATCGAGGACAACGAGTTCGCCGACGAGGTGACCCAGGCGGTGGCCGGCCTGTGGCCTGACGATCCGCCGGCGTTCCTGGCCCGCACTCCGCATGGTTACTACGACGAGACCGACATCCAGAGCGACGTCGGCGCAGGTGGGTTCTCGACACCTGCCGGTTTCGAGGCTCTGGAGGTTCGGAGCCGGGCGGCCTCGTGTGAAATCCCGGCGGTGGCCTATTGCCAGGGCACCCCGCTGCGCAACGAGATCGAGGCCAGGGACCCGGCCCGGCTGGCCGAGGCCACCGAGGTCGCGACCGCCGCGATCCGGGACCGCTTTGGTACTACTGACCTCGATAGCAAGATCCGCGGCTACGTCGTCACCGCCACCAAGCCCTGACCAGACCCGATACGGCTCAACTCTGAGGTTCGGTGGTCTGACCTGGGTAGGCGGCGCCGTCGTCTTGGTCGGTGGCTGCGGCCGAGGCGTGGCGGTGCAGCCACAGCCAACGGCCGTTGTGGCGGTGCAGGCTCACGGTCCACCTGATCGGAACGGCCAAGGGTTCGCCCTCTACATGCAGATGGATCGTCAATGACGCGGCGACCGTCGCCGTGTCAGCTCGCCGCGTGACATGACGCCAATGCCACTCAAATCGATCGGCGGCCGCTTCCGCGAAGTTCCGTTCGAACAGACCCCGGATCTGGCTTCGCCCGACGCACAACTCGTCGGCACCGGTGCCGATCACCGAGATGTCATCACCGACATCGAACAGCGCCATCAGCCCTTCGATGTCTTTGGCGCAGTACGCGCCCGCGTACCCCTCGAGCGTGGCCAACACCTCGCGAGGACGGAGCGGGTCTACGAGCGGCCTCGATGCCGACGTCTGGCCCAGCTGGCGCGTCACATCCGAAGGAGATCCGAACAATGTCGACGTACCTGAGTCGTTTCCGAGCACTGACTATCAACCTTCGGCGAGATCGCGGAGCTTCGGCAGCAACCAGTGCCTCAGCGCTCCGAGGTGGAGGTCTGCCAGCTTGGGTCATCGCCGATCACCGCGTCGGCCTCGACCTCGATGAGCCACTCCGGGTTCACAAACGATGCGACCTGCATGATCGTGTCGACGGGCTTGACGTGACCGACGAATTCCTTGCGAACCGCAGCAGCCTCCCGGAAGTCGGTGAGGTCAGTGAAAAACATGCGAGTCCGCACGACGTCGTCGAGTGACGCGCCAGCCGCCTGCAGGGCATGAGCGACGATCTCGAAGCATCGCCGCGCTTGAGCGGCAACATCGCCGACGCCGACAGTGTTGCCCTCAGCATCAAGCGGCGCGGTGCCGCCCACGACGACCATCGGGCCGACGCGCACAGCACGCGAGAAGCCGATGAGCTCTTCGAACTCGGTTCCCAGTAGGACGTTGTGGCGCTCCATCTCTTCTCCAGTTGCGGTTCGCCGATCGAAGAGTCGATGGTAGGTCGACACCGCATCGCTCGCCCCACTATCGAAAGGGACCCAGCGAGCTTCACCCGGCATGGTGGCAGAGCTGAAGATCGAGTGACCTCACACGATGACGAGGGACCACATGCTCGAACTAGTCCCCGAGCGCATCCCCAAGGATCTCGGCCAGTGCCTCGTCGGCTGCTCCAACCGCGTGGGCGTAGAACCGAAGTGTCATCGCGGGATCGGCATGGCCGAGGCGGTTCGCCACCGTCCTCACGTCCTGACCTGACGCGATTGCCTCCGTCGCCGACCAGTGTCGAAGGTCGTGGAGGCGCCAACGCGAGTCGATACCAGCAAGCTCTCGGGACCGGCGCCACCACCAGCCGATCCGGTCCGGGTTCGGCGGGTCGGCGTCGGGCGTGAACAGCCACGTCGTCACCTCGCCGTACTTGGCTCCTGCTTCCTCGACCATGGCCAGCAGCGCGGGGCTCAGTGTGACGACTCGACGACTGCCGGTCTTGGTCGGCTTGAGCCGAGGCGCTCGCACACCGCCGGCATCGGTCGACACGATGATCTGACCGTCGACCACGACCTTGTCGCCGACGAACTTGTCCCAACGAAGCGCCGCCAGCTCGCTTCGGCGAGCGCCCATCTCCGCTCCAAGGCGGAAGGCGAGCGGGGCAAGCTCGTGAACCTCAGCAGCTGCCGTGATTGCGGATGGCGCCCTCCCCCACTCCGGTTTTGCGCAGACGAGCAACCCAGCGGTCGACACCGGAAACGCCGATGGACGCAACCGACATGTTGCCGATCGGGTCGCTGGCCACCTGCGCCGCACGGCTGGTTTGATCGCGAATGGTGAGGTCGGCCCAGCCCGGTGTCTTGATGTCGACCCACTCCTCGAGCAGCTGGCGCAGCTTGCGACCGCCCGCATTGCGGGCCGGCTTCACGGTCAGCTCGGCAGCCACGAGTTTGGTGTCCTTCTTGGTGCCGTAGACGGTGCGTGACACCTGGATCGACTTCCCGTCGACGTCCTTGCCCGTGTAGCCGCGCACTTCCCAGACTCCGGGTCGCCGCTGTCGGATGGTCGCCGTGGCCCTCGGCCGTAGCGCGTTCATGCCTACCCCGGGTAGGGATGAGGGTAGGGATGGATCAGTTATCCACAGGAAGTGACCGCTGGTTACCCGTGGTCACCGCTGTGACCGAAAGTGCCACAATCCCTTTGTTTGCTCACTCAATTCGTAGCCCCGAGATGGCCCGGCTGATCACGAGCTGCTGGATCTGCTCGGTGCCTTCGAAGATGTCGTGGATCTTGGCGTCACGGTGCCAGCGTTCGACGGGGTACTCGCGGGTGTAGCCGTAGCCGCCGAGGATCTGGATCGCTCGCTCGGTGACCCAGGTGGCGGTGCGACCGGCCTTGAGCTTCGCCATCGAGCCTTCGGCGTTCTTGAACGCACGCTGCTTGCCGAGCCACGCGGCCCGCCAGATGAGCGCGCGGCTGGCCTCCACCTCGGTGGCCATGTCGGCGAGCATGAAGGCGATGCCCTGGTTCATGATGATCGGCTTGCCGAACGCGTGACGCTCCTTGGCGTACTCGGTGGAGTACTCGACGGCGGCGCGGGCGATACCGATCGCTTGGGCGCCGACCGCGGGACGGGTTGCCTCGAAGGTCTGCATGGCCGCCTGAGCGTTGCCTGACTTGCCTTCGCGGACACGGGCGAGGCGCTCGTCGAGCTTCTCCTTGCCGCCGAGCAGGCAATGGCCCGGGACACGCACGTCGTCGAGCACGACCTCGGCCGTGTGCGACGCCCGAATGCCGTGCTTCTTGTACTTCTGACCCTGGCTGAGACCCGGCGTGTTCGGGGGTACGACGAACGAGGCGTGACCCTTCGAGCCGAGCTCAGGATCGACCACGGCGACGACGACATGGACGTTGGCGATGCCGCCGTTGGTGATCCATGCCTTGGTGCCGTTCAGGACCCACTCGTCCTTGGCTTCGTCGTAGACGGCACGCGAGCGGTAGCCGTTGACGTCGGAACCGGCGTCGGGCTCCGACGCACAGAAGGCACCGACCTTCACGTCGTCGGCGGTGCCGTAGCACTGGGGTACCCACTCGAACAGCTGTTCCTGGGTGGCGGAGGCGGCGATACCCGCGGCAGCGAGTCCGGAGCCCATGAGCGCCATGCCGATGCCGGCGTCGCCCCAGAAGATCTCTTCGATCGCCATCACGGTCGAGATTCCGGTGGGGTCGTTCATCATGACCTCGGCCATGAACTCCCACCCGTAGAGCCCGATCTCGGCAGCCTGCTGCACGACCGGCCAAGGGAACTCTTCCTTCTCGTCCCACTCCTCGGCATTGGGCCTGATCACGTCGACCGCGAACTCATGGATCCACTTCTGGAGCGCTTGCTGATCTTCGTTGAGCGCCATCGAGAAGTCAGGCATTTGAGGATCCCTTCGGGTTCGAGTTACACCACGAGTCGGTAGATCGTGGCGGAATGTTACCGTTGAGTAACATACATGCCGTTCAGACCTCTCCCCACCATCGGCCCGGATTGTTCGCGTTGGAGGATGGCCAGGACCATGGACCCTCAGTTCTTGGGCCTTTTGATCGATAGAAGAGGAGATGTCTGAACGAGATACACCGACACGGCGCCTGACGATGATTGGCGTGCTCGCGGCGATCGTCGTGGGGGCGGGATCAGCCGCCACCGGTGCCGCGCCCGAGGCATTCGACATGACGTTGCGGGTGGCGATCCCGGCTCTGCTCGCCGGACTCGCGGCCCCACTTCTCGCCCAGCACTTCCTGGGCCGGCGAGTCGACGACGCCCGACGCAACGCCAACGAGCGGATCGCGGAGCCGAAGCGAGCCCTTCACGAAGAGCGCACCGAACGTCAGATGTTGCGCGAGCTCGACCGAGCACTCGATCAGGTCATGAACGAACGCGATGCCATCGAGGTCCTCCGAGAATCCTTCGCCAAGAACTTCGGCAAGCGCCCGCTCGAGCTCCACCTCGTCGACTCGGTCGATCCGGTACTCGCCCTCGCCGTCGCCACCGGCACGCACGAGCCCGTTGCCGCCGACCGCAGCTCGCCGTGGGATTCGCTCGCCGCCCGCACGAACGCAACCCTGACCTACGAGACGACCGACCGGCTCGACGTCTGTGGTCATCTCCAATCTCGTCTCCCTCAGCCCATGTCGGCGATCGCGGTTCCGCTCAACGCCACATCACAACTCCTCGGCGTGCTCTACCACTTCCGCCCACCGGGCCAGCTGATCGATCCCCGGCTCGTCGCCCACCTCGAAGACATCGCTGGCGTCATCGCCGCTCGAATCGCTGTCATCCGCACGGCAACGGGGACCAGCAAGTCCGACGCCATCGACCGTCTCACCGGTCTGCCCGACCGTGGCGCGATGCAGGAACGGGTCTTGCGGCTCCTCAAGGGGCGGCAGTCGTTCACGGTGGCGGTTGCCGACATCGATGGCTTCAGTCGGCTCAACGACACCCACGGCCGCGAGGCCGGGGACGCCAGCCTCCAGCTGCTGTCGCGGGTGGCGCGACGCACGATCCGACCCGAGGATGTCGTCGGTCGGATCGGCGGCGATGAACTGCTCTTCATTCTCCCGCGCACGACGCCGAGCGACGCGACCCGAGCGTTCGAACGTCTGCGGGAGGAGCTGGTGCTGGCCCAGTCGATGGACGAAACCGAACCGTTCACGCTGTCGATCGGCGTGATCGGTTCCTCGTCCGGCGGCACGATCGAGGAGATCCTGCACCGAGCCGCCGGCGCACTGAATCACGCCAAGAACCAGGGCGGCAACCGGGTGATCGTCGCCCAGGCGACGACGACGACCTGACGTTCGACCCTGCAGGCTCCTCACCCCATCGGCCAGGCTGGGGGCATGACGACATCACGACCGAGCCTCCGATTCCTCGGTGCGACGCGCACTGTGACCGGGAGCCGTTTCCTCGTCGAGACCGGTGATAGCCGGGTCCTCGTGGACTGCGGCCTCTTCCAGGGACTACGCGAACTCCGGCGACGCAACTGGGCGGAGTTCCCGATCCCTCCGGAGTCGATCGATGCCGTGGTGCTGAGCCATGCCCACATCGACCATTCCGGCTACCTTCCCGCCCTCGTCCGTCAGGGGTTTCGGGGCCCCGTGTACTGCTCGCCCGACACGGCGGCCTTGAGCAAGATCCTGCTCACCGACTCCGCTCATCTCCAGGAGGAGGAAGCTCGGTACGCGAACAAGAAGGGCTACAGCAAGCACTCCCCCGCGCTTCCGCTCTACACCGATGCGGATGCGCAGGACGCGATCGAGCTCCTGGCACCGCAGCCCTTCGACACGACGTTCCCGCTCGCCCCCGGCATCGAGGGCCACCTCCGTTGGGCCGGCCACATCCTGGGTAGCGCGTCGATCGCTCTCGATGTCGACGGCCGCAACGGCGGGCGTCGGGCCTTCTTCAGCGGTGATGTCGGCCGTCCCGAGCATCCGATCCTCGAGCCACCATCCCCACCGCCGGACGCTGACGTGATGCTCATCGAGTCGACGTACGGCGACCGTCGCCATGCCACTGATGACGACGACCTCGAGGAGCTGGCCCAGGTCATCTCGACCACGGCAAAGCGCGGCGGCATGGTGCTCATCCCCGCGTTCGCCGTCGACCGGACCGAGGTCGTGCTCGACGCGCTGCATCGCCTCGAGGAGTCCGGCCGAATCCCCGAGCTGCCGATCTATGTCGACAGTCCCATGGCCCTGGACGTGCTCGGGCTCTACCGCCGCGCCCTCGGCAACGGTCACGCCGGGGTCCGCGCAGAGGTTGCGGCTCGAGACCCATTCGACACCTCGAGGGTCACGGAGTGCCGCTCGGTGCAGGATTCGATGTCGCTCGCATCGCTGTCCTACCCGTCGATCATCATCTCTGCCTCGGGGATGGCGACAGGGGGCCGAGTACTCCACCACCTCCGACGACTGCTCCCCGACCCGCTCAACGCGGTGATCCTCTCCGGCTTCCAGGTCGACGGCACTCGGGGTCGCCGACTCGCCGACGGTGAACGCACGGTGAAGATGTTCGGCTCCTATGTCCCTGTGCGAGCCGAGGTCCATCAGCTCGAGAGCTTCTCCGTGCACGCCGATCTCCCGGAACTGTGCGACTGGCTCGCACTCGCACCGGGCGAACCGGACCTGTGCTACCTCATCCACGGTTCGGAGAGGGCGAGCAACGCGATGCGCGACGCCGTGGACGAACGATTCGGCTGGACCGCCGTCGTCCCCCGTCCCATGGAGCGCGTGCTTCTCTGAGTTGGAGCGGACGAAATGGACCTTGGCCCCTTCGGAGTCGAGCCGTCACGGCGCACGCTGGAGGTATGACCAGAGTCGGTGAGTCCATCCGTTTCTTCACGGAGATCGGGATCGATGACGTCCCCCTCGTCGGTGGCAAGAATGCCTCGCTCGGTGAGATGTACCGCGAGCTGACGGCTCGTGGCGTGCGCGTGCCCAACGGGTTCGCGATCACGGCACCGGCCTTCCGCAGCACCCTCGACCAGACGGGGATCCTTCCCCGCCTGCACGAGATTCTCGACCCCCTCGACCCCGATGACGTCGAGGACCTCCAGACCCGGGCGGCCGCTGCTCGCGAACTCGTCTATGAGGCCGACCTCCCCACATGGCTCGAGAACGACATCATCGCGGCACACCACAAGTTGCGGGCCGAGTACGGCGCCGACCTCACGCTGGCCGTGCGATCTTCGGCAACGGCGGAGGACCTCCCCGAGGCGAGTTTCGCCGGCGCCCACGAGACATACCTGAACGTTGATGGCGATGCGTCGCTCCTCGACGCGGTGCGGCGCTGCTACGCGAGCCTGTTCACCGATCGAGGCGTCCACTACCGGACCGAGCACGGATTCGGCCAGTTCGACGTCGCCCAGTCCGTGACCGTGCAGAAGATGGTGCGATCCGATGTGGCGAGCAGCGGGGTGCTCTTCACACTCGACACCGAGTCCGGATTCCGCGACGTCGTCTTCGTCACGGGCGCATACGGTCTCGGCGAGAACGTGGTGCAGGGAGCCGTCGATCCCGACGAGTTCACCGTGTTCAAGCCCACGCTCGCCACACACCCGGCCGTGCTGCGCCGCAAGCTCGGGTCGAAGTCGATCCAGATGGTCTACGCCGAAGGCGGCGCGGATGAGCCGACCGTCAATATCGACGTCCGCGCCGAGGATCAGCGTCGCTTCTGCCTCACCGACGACGAGGTGGTGACGCTGGCCGAGATGGCCGTGACGGTCGAGGACCACTACACCGCCAAGGCCGGCGAGCCGCGTCCCATGGACATCGAGTGGGCGAAGGACGGCCTCGACGGCCAGCTGTACCTGGTGCAGGCCCGGCCCGAGACGGTCGCGGCGCGTCACGCCACGACCGAACTCGAGACCTTCCACGTCGACGGCGACGGCCCGACGCTCGTGACCGGCCGCGCCGTCGGCGAACGAGCCGCCACCGGACCGGTGCGGGTCATCACGTCCACCGACGAGCTGTCGACGGTGCGACCGGGCGACGTCTTGGTCGCCGACACCACCAATCCGGACTGGGAGCCGGTCCTCAAGCAGGCCGCCGCCGTGGTCACCAATCGCGGCGGACGTACATGCCACGCGGCCATCGTTGCCCGCGAGCTCGGCATCCCCGCCGTGGTCGGCACCAGCGATGCGGTCCAGACGCTGACGACCGGCATGCACGTCACTGTCACGTGCGCCGAAGGCGACGTCGGTCGCGTGATCGGAGGCGAGCTACCCGTCACCGTTGAACGAATCGACGTCGGCGATCTGGCCCGGCCGCGAACCAAGATCCAGATGAACGTCGGCAACCCCGATCGTGCTTTCCACCTCGCCGGCATCCCGAACGATGGGGTCGGACTGGCCCGCATGGAGTTCATCATCAACGAGCACATCGGCATTCACCCGATGGCGCTCGTGCACCCCGAGCGCCTCGACGCATCTGCGCGGGCCCGTGTCGAGGCGGCTATCCCGGCTGACGAGGCACCGGATGAATACTTCGTTCGGCGCCTCGCCGAAGGGATCGCCACGCTCGGGGCTGCGTTCTGGCCCAACGAAGTCGTCGTGCGCATGTCGGACTTCAAGACCAACGAGTACGCCGCCCTGCTCGGCGGCGCCGGATTCGAGCCCACCGAGGCCAATCCGATGCTCGGATTCCGCGGGGCCGCTCGCTACACGCACCCGGCATACCGCGAGGGCTTCGCTCTGGAATGCGCCGCGGTGCGGCGAGCGCGTGACGACATGGGTCTGACCAACATCGTGCCGATGGTGCCGTTCTGCCGGCGCGTCGAAGAAGGGAAGTCCGTCATCGAAGAGATGGCCGCCAACGGGCTGCGCCGCGGTGACAACGGCCTGCAGATCTATGTGATGTGCGAAATCCCGAACAACGTCATCTCCCTCGACGCCTTCGCCGAACACTTCGATGGTTTCTCGATCGGGTCGAACGACTTGACGCAACTGGCCCTCGGGGTCGATCGTGACTCGGAGATGGTTGCCTTCGACTTCGACGAGACCGAGCCCGGCGTGATGGAGCTCTTCCGGCTCGCCATCGACGGTTGCGCCCGAACCGGCCGCCACTCGGGATTCTGCGGGCAGGCCCCGTCGGACAAACCCGAGGTCGCCCGATTCCTCGTGGAGCACGGAATCGACGCCATCTCGCTCAACCCAGATGTGGTGGTGCGTACGACGATGGCCGTCCTCGACCTCGAGGCCGAGCTCGAAACCACCACGTGACGGGCGCCGTCACGGAGGCCCCACATGCCACGACGGTGGAGTCCCTGGCGTCACGGCTCGACGTCGATCCGTCAGTTGGGCTGACTGAGTCCGAAGCCGACCGACGACTCCGTGCCGACGGCCCCAACGCGCTCGATGCCCACGAGACGAGGAGCTGGTGGTCGCGCGTCGCCGCCCAGTTCGCCGACCCGCTGGTTCTTCTACTTCTCGGCGCCATCGCGATCTCACTCGTGGCGTGGTGGCTCGAGGAGGAGGGCGGTGTGCCGGTCGACGCGATCGTGATCGCCGCGATCGTCGTCCTCAACGCCGCGCTCGGGGCGGTCCAGGAGGAACGAGCCGAAGCCGCCGTCGCCGCACTGGCCGAGATGGCCGCAGCAAAGGCCACTGTGCTGCGCAGCGGGCGGCGGCAGACGATCGCGACCCGAGACGTGGTGGCCGGTGATGTGCTCATCATCGAGGATGGCAACGCCATCGCGGCAGACGCACGGGTCGTCAGTTCTGCCAGTCTCCGTGTCGCGGAGGCATCCTTGACCGGAGAGAGCGCCGCTGTCGAGAAGGCGGTCGCTTCCGTTGACCCCGAAACGGCTCTGGGCGACCGCTCGTCGATGCTCTTCGCAGGCACCGCTGCCGTCGCCGGTCACGGAATCGCGCTCGTGACTGGCACCGGCATGCGGACCGAGGTCGGCCACATCGCTCGGATGCTCAGCGAGACCGACCGGCTACCCACGCCGTTGGAGCGCGAGATCGGTCGCGTCGGCAAGCTGCTCGGTACCGCGGTGATCATCATCTCACTCGTCGTGATCGGGGCCACGCTCGTCGTCTCCGAGATCGAGTCCGCCGCCGATGTGATCGACGTGCTGCTGATCGGTGTCTCCCTCGCGGTCGCCGCCGTTCCCGAGGGCCTTCCGGCGGTGCTGTCGATCGTGCTCGCCATCGGCGTACAACGCATGGCGGGACGCAACGCACTGGTGAAGCGGCTCGCGTCGGCAGAGACTCTTGGATCGGCCACCGTCATCTGCACCGACAAGACCGGGACCCTGACCCGCTCGGAGATGACGGTGCGGGAGATCGTCACTGCCGACGACACCCTCATCATCGATGAGGTCGGCTACGACCCCACGGTGCTCCCCGCGAAGTCGAACGCTCACCCGCTGATCACCGCAGCGGTGGCGGCCGGTGCCGAGGCATCGAACGCTCATGTCGTCCGAGGCGAATCCGGATGGGAGGCGGTCGGCGCCCCCACCGAGGCGGCCGTGGTCGTGGCGGCGCGACGGTTGGGGTGGCAGGAGCCCGACCGAGCCGAGCGGGCCGACGAGGTGCCGTTCAGTTCAGAACGCAAACGGATGAGTGTGTTGACCAACAACGGCACTCATCTGGTGAAAGGGGCACCCGATGTGGTGCTCGCCCTGTGCGCCGCTGAGCAGACGGCGTCAGGACCATCACCCCTGGACGACGACCGACGGCGCTGGTGGGACAGCCAGATCGACCGGCTCGCCGACGGCGCGATGCGCACCCTCGCCATCGCGAAACGCGATCACGCCGGCGGACCGCTGAGCGAGGCTGACGAGCGGGACCTGACCGTGCTCGCCGTCGTGGGGATCATCGATCCGCCACGACCGGAGGCGATCACGGCCGTCGCCGAGACCCATGGCGCCGGTATCCGTGTCGTCATGATCACCGGAGAT
Organism: Acidimicrobiaceae bacterium; assembly: GCA_016845585.1. Classification (GTDB taxonomy): domain Bacteria; phylum Actinomycetota; class Acidimicrobiia; order Acidimicrobiales; family Aldehydirespiratoraceae; genus JAACCU01. The sequence continues at coordinate 71,880 of JAERSO010000132.1, forward strand.
CACCCCCGGACGGCTGGACAGATCGCCGCGGACATCGGCATCGCCGAGCGCGGCGCACCGGTCCTGACCGGGCCCCAGCTCGAGGACCTCGACGACGCGGCGCTCGCCGAGGCCGCCGCGACCACCGACGTCTTCGCCCGCGTGGCCCCGGCCCACAAGCTTCGGCTCGTCGAGGCGCTCCAGGCGCGAGGCGAAGTCGTGGCGATGACCGGTGACGGGGTCAACGACGCACCGGCCCTCAAGGCGGCCGACATCGGCACCGCCATGGGGGTCACCGGCACCGACGTGGCCCGCGAGGCGAGCGACATGGTGTTGACCGATGACAACTTCGCCACGATCACCGCCGCCGTGGCGGAGGGTCGCAGCATCTTCCACAACATCCGGAGCTTCCTGCGCTACCTGTTGTCGTCGAACATCGGCGAGGTCCTCACGATGTTCCTCGGGGTGGTGTTGGCCGGCGTGCTGGGGTTGACCGGCGGCGCCGCGATCGTCGCCCCGCTCACCGCGACCCAGATCCTGTGGATCAATCTGCTGACCGACACCGGCCCGGCCCTGGCGCTCGGCGTCGACCCGGGCGAAGCCGATCTCATGCAACGACCGCCCCGCTCGCTCGGCTCCCGGGTCATCGACGCCACCATGCAGCGCGGCATCGGGCTGGTCGGATTGACGATGGCGGTCGCCACCCTGATCACGCTCGACGCGTACCTGCCAGGGGGACTCATCGAGGGATCCTCGTCGCTGACCGAAGCCCGGACCTCAGCGTTCACCGTCCTCGTTCTCGCCCAGCTCTTCAACTGCTTCAGCGCGCGCTCCGACTCGGTCAGCGCATTCCACCATTGGGCGATCAACCGGTGGCTACTCATCGCCGTTGCCGGGTCGCTGGTCCTGCAGTTCGCCGTCGTCTACCTCCCCTTCCTTCAAGAGGCCATGGGGACGACAGGGCTCTCGGCCGCCGACTGGCTGGTGGCCACCGCCGCGGCGAGCTCAGTGCTGTGGGTCGCCGAGCTCCGCAAGTGCCTCCGCCGACGGTCAGCCGACCGCTAGAGCAATGACAGAATCAACCGACCGGCACCAAGGGTCACGGCACCTTTGAAGAGCCAGTTGAGCATGGCCGGCTCGGCCCGATGGAGCACCCTTGCGCCGAGTCTCGTGCCGATGATCACGCCACCGATGCCCACCACGATCATCGGGAAGTGCTCACGGAAGGCGAAGCCCGCAATCGTGAACACGACGACCTTCGCCGTGTGGTTGAGGACCTGGGCGACTGCGAAGGTGGCGACGAACGACACATGGTCCTTGGTCGCAGCTCTGAACGCGGGGGCGATCAGCGGACCGGCGGCACCGATCGGCGGGTTGGCGATGCCGGCGACGACGCCGACCAGGGTGAACCGTCGCCCTCCTCCCGGGCGAGGTGCGAGCCACGCGGTGGCCGCCGGCCACCAGGTCGCGAGGAGGGCGAACACGCCGATGACGGCTCGACCGCCGTCACGCGGGATGGCATCGGCGATCAGGAATCCGACGCCGACTGCGGGGAGAAGCGGCAGGACGTACCAGCGCAGGAGCGACGGTTGCACGTTCTTGCGGAGGGTTGCAGCGCGGGTTCCGTTGGACGCGAGCTGGATCACCCCGTGTGCCGGGATCGCCACGAGGGGATCGACGAACTGGAGGATGGTGATGAGGAGGATCAACCCACCGCCGGCACCGGCCACCGCGGTGATCGCAGCGGTCACGACGGCCGCGATGGCGAGGATCAGGAGCTCCATTTCACTCATGACTTGTATTGTACTTGTATTAGTCAGCCTGTCGAGAGAAATGTCCGCATCTGTCCTCTCGACCCGGGCAGAATGCCCCGATGCCCTCCCCCACATCGGCTGCTGCGGTCACTCGCCGCTCGGCGATCCTCGCGGGGATCAGACGGATCCTGCCGTTCACGGTGATCGCCGGACCGTTCGGGCTCATCTACGGCGTCACCGCCGCGGAGAACGACATCGACACGTTCGCGGCCATCATCGCCGCCTTTGCGATCATGGGCGGCGCCGCCCAGATTGCGCTCGTCGAACTGATCGGCGACGGCTCCTCCTGGTTCGTGGCCGTCTCCACGGCAATCGTCATCAACCTCCGCTTCGCCCTCTACTCCGCCACCCTCGCCGGTTCGTTCGCCGACTTCCCCCGCCGGTGGAGGTTCTTCCTCCCGTGGGCCATGACCGACCAGGCGGCGATGGTGGGAATCCAGGAGTTCGAACACGAGGCCGACCCCTTCTACCGCCTCTGGTTCTTCGTCGGCAGCGCGATGTTCTTCGCGACGCCGTGGTGGATCGGCAGTACGCTGGGCGTCCTGATCGGCGGCGAGATCGGACCGGGGTGGCAGCTGCCGTTCGCGGTGCCGGTCACGTTCATCGCCCTCCTGGTGCCGTCACTCACGACGCGTCCCAAGCTGATCGCCGGCGTGGTCGGTGCCGGTGTCGCGGTCTCCCTATACGGAATACCGAGCGGGCTCAACATCATCCTCGGTGCGTTCGCCGGAATCGCGGCGGGCACCTGGGCGAGCGAGCGGGCTGAGCGCACGGCTGAGGCGACATCATGAGCCATCTCGTCATGGTTCTCATCGTCGGCGTCGCCGCCTACGGCACCAGGTCGTCGTTCATCGCCTTCGGCGAACGCATGCGGGTCGTGCCACCCAGGGTCGAGGTGATGCTCTCCATGATCCCGCCCGCGGTGTTGTCGGCGATCGCGGCCACCAGCCTGTTGCTCGGCGACGACGGCCTCCGCGGCCCCGACGAATGGCACATCGCAGCGGTCGTCTCGGGCGCCGTTGCCTGGAAGACCAAGAACGTCGCGTTGTGCATCCTGGCCGGCATGGTCGTCGTCTGGACCGTCGGCGCTTAAAGCACACTGGGGACAGACCCCAGTGTGCTTTATTGCACGCTTCGGGCGCGGGGAGCACCGGTATCCTCGTCCTCCATATGAGTACTGCGTCCATTCCCGACATGCCCGACCTTTCTGGACTCGAGGACAAGTGGGACGCGGTATGGGACGACGCCGGGATCTACCACTACACCCCTGGCAAGTCGCGTGACGAGGTCTACTCGATCGACACACCGCCGCCCACGGCGAGCGGAGCGCTCCACGTCGGTCACGTCTTCTCCTACACCCACACCGACACCGTCGCCCGCTACAAGCGGATGGCCGGCATGGAGGTCTTCTACCCCATGGGGTGGGACGACAACGGGTTGCCGACCGAACGCCGAGTCCAGAACTACTACGGCGTCCGCTGCGATCCGTCGCTGCCGTACGACCCCGACTTCGTCGCGCCCGAGGATGCCGGTGACGAGAAGGCGTTGAAGAAGCGGCGCGAGATCCCGATTTCGCGTCCCAACTTCATCGAGCTGTGTCACGTCCTCACGGTCGAGGACGAGAAGGTCTTCGAAGACCTGTTCCGCCGTCTCGGCCTGTCGGTCGACTGGACGCGCACGTACGAGACGATCAACGACCAGTGCCGCCGCGTCAGCCAGGACGCGTTCCTCGACAACCTCGAGAACGACCAGGCCTACCAGGTCGAGGCACCGTCGCTGTGGGACGTCACCTTCCAGACCGCCGTCGCCCAGGCCGAGCTGGAGGACAAGGAGCTGCCGGGCGCCTATCACAAGCTCCGCTTCGCCGGCACCGACGGCAACCCCGACATCTGGATCGACACGACTCGTCCCGAACTCGTTCCGTCGTGTGTCGCGCTGGTCGCCCATCCCGACGACGAGCGCTACCAGCCGTACTTCGACAAGGCATCGGTCGTGTCGCCCGTCTTCGGGGTCGAGGTCCCGGTTCACGCCCATGAGCTCGCCGACCCCGAGAAGGGCACCGGCATCGCCATGATCTGCACCTTCGGCGACACCACCGACGTCACGTGGTGGCGCGAGCTCGACCTTCCCGTTCGCACCGTCATCCAGCGCGACGGCCGGTTCACCGCTGAGATGCCTGAGTGGATCACCTCCGCCGACGGCGTCGCCGCCTATGAGCGCCTCGCCGGCAAGAAGGTCCTCCCCGCCCAGGAGGAGATCGTCAAGATCTTCGTCGAGGCCGGCGAGATGGACGGCGAACCCCGCAAGATCACGCATCCGGTCAAGTTCTTCGAGAAGGGCGACAAGCCGCTCGAGATCGTTTCGAGCCGGCAGTGGTACATCCGCAACGGCGGCCGTGATCGCTCGCTCGGCGAGGATCTGATCGCCCGCGGCAAGGAGATCAACTGGGTCCCCGCCTACATGGAGACGCGGTTCAAGTCCTGGATCGAGGGGCTCAACGGCGACTGGCTGATCTCGCGCCAGCGCTTCTTCGGCGTCCCGATTCCGCTGTGGTACCCGCTCGACGACAACGGCGAGCCGGAATACGACGAGCCGATCCTGCCCACTCGTGAGCAGCTGCCGATCGACCCGTCGACCGACGTTCCCGCCGGCTACGACGAAGGGCAGCGGGGCGAACCCCGTGGCTTCATCGGCGAGCCCGACATCATGGACACGTGGGCCACGTCGTCGCTGTCACCACAGATCGCTTGCGGCTGGCGCTCGGACCCGGAGCTGTACGCGTCGACCTTCCCGATGGACGTCCGCCCCCAGGCCCACGACATCATCCGCACCTGGCTGTTCTCCACGGTCGTTCGGGCCCATTTCGACGCCGACTGCGCGCCCTGGCGCAACGCAACCATCTCGGGCTGGATCCTCGACCCCGACCGCAAGAAGATGTCGAAGTCGAAGGGCAACGCCCTCGTCCCGACCGACCTCCTGGAGCAGTACGGCTCCGACGCCGTTCGCTACTGGGCGTCCTCCGGTCGACCCGGCACCGACACGGCATTCGACGAAGGCCAGATGAAGATCGGTCGACGCCTGTCGATCAAGCTGCTCAACGCCTCGAAGTTCGTCCTCGGATTCGGAGACGGGCTCGATGGGTTCGATCCGGCTGCGGTCACCGAGACCCTCGATCGGTCGATGTTGGCCAAGCTCGCCGAGCTGGTCGACGAGGCCACCGTTGCCTTCGAGGCGTTCGACTACGCCCGAGCCCTCGAGCGCACCGAGGCGTTCTTCTGGTGGTTCACCGACAACCACATGGAGCTCGTCAAGTCCCGTGCTTACGGCGAGTACGGTGACGAACGCGCCGCATCGGCACACCACTCGCTGCGGATGGCGCTGTCGGCCATCCACCGCCTGTTCGCCCCGTTCCTGCCGTTCGTCGCCGAGGAGTGCTGGAGCTGGTGGCAGGAGGGATCGATCCACCGGTCGTCATGGCCGGCAGCTGAACCACTTCGTGCCGTCGCCGGCGATGCTGACGGGTCCGCCGCCGACGTCGCCGCCGAGGCGCTCTCGGTCGTCCGCCGGGTCAAGTCCGAGGCCAAGCGCAAGTTGCGCACGCCGGTCGTCTCCGCCACGTTCTCCGCATCCTCGGACCACCTCGCCCTGCTCGACCTCGTCATCGACGACGTCAAGGCCGCCGGCATGGTCGCAGCTGTCGCGCCGGGCGTCACTGTCGACTCGGCCGAGATCACCGTCGACGCCGAACTCGAACCCGAACCGGTCGAGGGCTAGTCATGGGCGCCGGCGATCGCGATCGCTGGAACGACAAGTGGGCCGAGCGAGGCGTCGGCACCAGCCACGGGTCGCAACTCGTCGAGCTCGTCGGACCGCATCTGCCTGGGTCGGGACGCCTGCTCGACGTGGGCGGCGGCGGGTCCACCGACTCGCTCGATTTCGCCCACCGCGGGCTCGACGTCACCATCTGCGACGTCAGCGACGTCGGCCTGATCCAGTCCCGCCAGCGGGCCCTCGCCGAGAACATCATCATCACGACGGTCGAGGCCGACCTCGACATCGACCCCGTCCCCGAGGGTCCGTGGGACGTCATCACGGTCGCCAACTACCTGAACCGCGAACTGTTCCCCGCGTTGGTCGCGGCCCTGGCCCCCGGCGGGGTCCTGGCCATCGTCATCGCCACCGTGCGGAACCTCGAACGATCACCGAAGCCCGGCCGTCCGTTCCTCCTGGAGGAGGGCGAAATCCTGTCGCTGGTTGACGGCCTGGATGTCGTCCAGCACTCCGAGTCCTGGCGCAGCAACAACCGCCACGAAGCCCACCTGGTGGGCCGCGTCGCGTTTCAGCTGCCGTCGGGGACGATGACGTAGGTGGCGGTGGCTCGGTTGGCTTCGGTGTAGCTGTCGCCCAACTGGCCCCAGCTGTCACTTCCCCAGCACTGGGTGCGGGCGGTCGCGGTCTGCATGCAGGTGTGAGCGTCACCGGCACTGATGTGGAACGCATCGTCGGCTGCGGCAACCAACGTCGGCGTGGGGATCTCCGTGAGGTGAACAACCCCGACGGCCTGATCGTGGAAGTTGTAGCCCCAGCAATACGCCGCGCCGGTGACCTCATCCGGCGCCGGGTTCGTGTCGACGATGGCGCAGCTGTGCTCCTTGCCCATGCCGATGACCGGATACCCGCCCACGGAGACGACCGTCGGCGTCGTGACGGACGACGGAATGTCCGAACCGATGCCCAGCTGGTTCCGACCGTACGTGTGGGCGACCGCCATCCCGCCGCCGTTCGGCATGTGGAAGTCGCAGAGCACGAGGTCGGGCTCGAGCTCACGGATCAGCGCGATCGCCGCTTAGGTGTCCTCGGCCGAACCGACCACATCGAAGACATCGCCGAGATCGGCACGGAGTCCCGACAACCAGATCGGATGATCGTCCGCGACGACGACCCGGGTCCGTGCCGCCTCGCTCACGTGGTCAACCCTGCGACCCGGTAAGCACCCTCGAGATCCTCATGGTTGGTGTAGCAGCCGAAGAACGCCCGATCGCCAGTGAACTCGGTACGTCCGTGGAACAGCCGCCAGTTGTCGAACACGAGCAGCCGGCCGGGCTTCCACGGGTGCAGTAGCGCCCGGGCGGAATCGGTGAAGACAGCCCGGAACGCGTTGTAGGCGTCGATCACCTCATCGACGAGACCATCGGCCGGAAGCAACGGGGCGCGGTCGTAGTTGTTGAACGAGAGCTGCACCAGGTTGCCGTCGTCGTCCACGCGCAGCGGTGGACGCTCTGCCACCAGGTGCACGCCCGGCTCGATGTAATGGGCCCGCACGGAGTAGCGGGTGAGCAGATCGGCGGCGTCAGGGTTGGCGGCCTGGAAGTCTCGAGCAGCGGCGAACCCATCGATCAGCACACTGTCGCCGCCGTCGCCGGTGCGCACCTGCTGAGCGAAAAGGATCGTGCCGGGAGCGTCATGGCTGTACGTGCCATCGGTGTGGACGTCGAGCGCAAACGTCTCGTACGCCGAGTCCATGTGCTCCGTCGCTCCGGACTTCATCTCCCAGAAGTCCCCGAAGATCGAGCTCCGCGGGTAGCCGATCCGGGCCGCGAGCTTGCGCGCCGCCGTCTCGCCGAGGGCGGCGCCGTCGAACGCGACCCAGCCATGGAGGCGGAGGTGATCGAGCGCCTCGATCCAGCGATCGTCATCGTCGATGACCCCGGCATCGAACCAGGACGGTTCTTGCGGTTCGCTCCAGAGCTGGAGTCCGGCCGGAATCGCGAAGCCGGAGCTCGCCCGAACGGCCGGTCGGCGGCGGGCCTCGCCGACGCGAAGGAGGGTGGCGATGTCGTGACCCGTGCGAGTCCCGTCGTCCCAGTCGACATCGAGCCACGATCCGTCGATGGCGACGGCCACCGGGGTGACACTCGGATCGATGGCGAAGGTGTCGGTGAGTCGCTGCTTGGACTCCGGGTTCACGCTTCCCGGATCGTCGCCGTGATCGCGGAGCCAGCGACCCGGCAGGGTGAGCCCGTCGATGACGACGCTGCGTTCGACGATCGAGACAGTGTGATCAGCCATGACGTCAGTCTGTCGTCCAGAGCTGCACTTCGGTACCCCGACCTGGTGTCGATGTGAGCCACGGCGAAGATCACGGCAGCCACGATCTCGGGGCGATCAGTCGCGAGCGCGACCGCCGCGAACGCCGCCGTCGCCAGTCCAGGAAGTGTGAGGGCCCACGCCTCACCACGTGCGGTGCGGCGAGCATCGCCCACCACCCAGGCGAGAGCCAACACCCCGGCGGTGAACGGCAGATCTTCGGCGACAGCCACACCGTCCATCGCGTGTGTCCACGCCAGGGCGCCGACCACGAGGGTCATGACGCCGAGTACGACTGTGTTGGCGAGCTCGGCCGAGTCCCGAAGGTCGTCTCGGACCGATGCCAACCGGTCGGCCGCGAATCCGACCTCGACCAGGCCGACGACGACGGCGAGCACGAGCAGCGCGATCGTGGAGGGCGGGTCGAACCGGGCCCAGACTTCGAGACCGGTGCCGCCCGCAGCCGCGACTGCGAGGGTGCCGGCGAGAGGCGAACGATCCCGCCACCAGACCCAGCCAAAGGCGGCCGTGGCGAGCGTGCCGGCAGCGGCGGTCTCGGCGATCGACGCAGAATCGAGCAAGCCGATGTCACGCATGACACCCATGCCGGTGAACGCGGCCTCGTCGAGGACGCGAGCGACCGGGGCGAGACCGGCGGCAGCTGCCCACGCGAGCCCGAGGGGCCGGTCGACTCCACCGGCACGACTTGCCACGACGGCAAGGCCGAGTGAGGCGACGAGGATCGGCGCGGCGATGTCGAACGTCGCGGCAACGCCGGCGGCTGTGAGTGCGCCACCGAGCACTGTGGCGCCGTCAACCAGCCAACGTGACTCATCCCGTCGCCCGAGCAGTTCGCTGGCAAAGACTGCGGCCGGGCCCTCGCCCGCTTCGAAGAGCTGACGTCACCGCCCGCTACCGATCTCTGAAACCTCGCGCCCACTCAGCGCGCGGGAGGTGGCAGAGAAGCCAGGGTCGTCGATCTCTGCCACGTCGCGCCCGTTCTCCGCGCGCCAGGTGGCGGAGATGGCCGGCCCAAGCGGATCAGGCTGCGAGATGGCGGCCGACTTGACGGACGATCGTCCAGGGACGGTCGCGAAGATCCTCGTGGGTGTAGCGGAGGACGGTCCAGCCGGCGCACACGAGGTCGTTCTGCCGGCGGCGGTCGGCGGCGAATCGATCGAAGCGGGTGTGCGCATCGCGACCGTCGTACTCAAGCGCCAGCTTGACCGCCGGATAGGCCAGATCGATCCGATATCGGTTGCCGCCCGCCATCACCTGATGCTGTCGAGCGGGGACAGGAAGCCCCGCATCCGTCAGAATCCGCAGCACGTCGACTTCGGGCCCCGACTCCGCATCGGCAGCACCCTCAGGGAGGCTGTCAACGGCGAGATCGAGCTTCACGACACCATTGCGGCCGTGCTCGCCCACCCGGTGACGGACGGCCTGGAGCTCGCCGATGGTCACCAATCCAGCGCTTATGGCGTGATCGGCGAGACGCCGGACCTCACGTTCGCCGAGAACGAGTCCGGAATCGCAGAGGGTACGGGCCACCGTGGTGACGCGGATGCCGTTCACCATGGTGAGGTCACGCGAGCAGAGGTCGACCGACCGATGAACGACCGCACCGGCCAGCCGCCGATTGGCCGGCGCCCGCACGGCCAGCTCGATGCGATCGAACCGAGTCCAGAGATTCCAGATCCTGAGCGCACTTCGGTGGCTGGCCGAGACCGGCGTCCCGGGCGTCATGATCGCGGCAAGGACCCGCTGCTCCCAGGATTCCACCGCTCCCATCAATGCGACCACGCCCGGCCGGACGCTCACCAGTTCGCCGTGTCGAACCATGGTCGCTTGCCGGGATCTGGATATGCCCCCTTCGCGGAGTTGTCGAGTTGATAGGAGGCCGTGTTGGCTCGTGGCCGTCCGAACGAGACTCGTCATGTCTCGCATGACAACCACTCAACCATGCGGGTATGACACCGACTCGACCCCAGCGGTCGCCAGCCGGTCTGTGCCACCTCGCGCCCAACCATCGCGCGGCAGGTGGCAGAAAAGCTGGGCTAGGTGACGTCGAAGAGGTTGGGCATTGGGGGATCGCCGTAGAGGCGGTCGGCGGGGGTGCGCTTGTCGATGTGGCCGATGAGGCCCTTGTAGACACCGAGGCCGCAGAGATCACGCAGCTCGGGAGAGAACGTGGCCATCACGTCAGCGGGGATGCCGAGCTGCTGGTTCTCCTGTTGACGGATCCAACCGGCGCAGTAGTTCATGGCGATGCCGATGCGGGTGTCGTCGGTGGTGTTGGCGCCGCCGCCGTGCCACAGCGACCCGTTCCACACGAGGATCGAGCCCTTCGACATCTCCGCGGCGATCGTCCCCTCGACCGATTCACCGTAGGGCGGCGAGTGGTCGGCCTTGTGTGAGCCGGGCAACAGACGCGTGGCCCCGTTCGCCTCGGTGAAGTCGGTGAGCGCCCACATCGAGTTGCAGACCACCGGCACCGACGGTCGCCGCAGCGGCATTGCCTGATCATCGGCGTGGATCGGCTGTGCCCGCTCCCCCGGCCCGATCGCGATCGCGGAGATCGACGAGATCAGCGGATTGTCGCCGAGCACGCCCCAGATGATCGGCACCACATCCGGATGGATGGGCACGTCGGCCCACAGCCCGCCGTACGCCAAGAGGTTGTAGATCCGCAGCGTCTTGCCGCCCTCGAACGAGTTGTCCGACGGCATCGCGCCGAGCTCTCGTTCGAGCCGACGAAGGTCCTCGACCAGCGCGTCCACGACATCGAGCGGGATGACGTCGGGCAGCACGGTGTAGCCGTCCTCCTCGATCCGGGCGAGGTGCGCCTCGACGTCGATGCCCATGGTCGGACAGTAGACGGTTTCCTGTATCCGTCTGCAAGACTGACCCGGTGATTGATCTTCGTAGTGACACGGTGACCAAGCCGACCGAGGCCATGCGCCAAGCAATGGCCAACGCCGAAGTGGGCGACGACGTCTTCGGCGACGACCCCACCGTCAACCGCCTGCAGGACGCGGTGGCCGAACGGCTCGGCAAGGAGGCTGCGCTGTTCGTGGCGAGCGGCACCCAGTCGAACCTGTGCGCATTGATGGCGCATTGCGGCAGGGGTGACGAGTACATCGCCGGCGACATGGCACACATGTACCGCTGGGAGGGTGGCGGTGGCGCTGTACTCGGCAGCATCCAACCCCAGCCGGTGCCGATGCTCCCCGACGGGCTGGTCGACCCCGAGGTGGTCGACGCGTCGGTGAAGCCTGACGACCACCACTTCGCCCGCACCAAGCTGCTGTGTCTGGAGAACACGAAGGACGGCGCCGTGCAGTCGGTGGATCGCATGCGCGAGGCCACGCTGGTCGGCCGCAAGCACGGCCTGTCGATCCATCTCGACGGTGCCCGCATGTGGAACGGCGTGGTCGAGCTCGGCATCTCCGCCGAGGAGTTCACGTCGGAGTTCGACACCGTCTCGATGTGTCTGTCGAAGGGCCTCGGCGCCCCGATCGGTTCTGTGCTGAGTGGACCCGCCGACTTCATCCACGAGGCCCACAAATGGCGCAAGATGAGCGGTGGCGCCATGCGCCAGGTCGGCGTGCTCGCCGCGGCCGGTCTCCACGCCCTCGACAACCACATCGACCGACTGGCCGACGATCACTCCAACGCGGCGCGTCTCGCCGAGGGCCTCGGCAACATCGATGGCGTAACCGTTGCCGGTCAGGCGACCAACATGGTCTTCATCGCCGTCGACGGCGACGTGCCCGACCTCCAAGCTCAACTTCTCGAGCGCGGGATCCGTACGCTCATCACGCCGAGCCCACGCCGGTCCATCGCCCGGCTCGTGTGCCATCTCGACGTCACCGCCGACGATGTCGAGACGGTGATCAACACCTTCGCCGAACTGGTGTGACCGGTCGGTTACCTGTCGCGGCCCCGGCCGTTGCCGCTGCCGCGCTGACCATCGTCGGTGTCGTCGTGTTTGGCACTCTGGCCCTGCCCCTTGTTGTGGCCTCGCCCACGACCCGGCGTTGAGTCGTCGCCGTCCTCACCCTCCGCATCGGCGTGCGGGTTGCGATTGCCCTTGTCCCGCTTGCAGTCGGCGAGCACGGTCGTGAAGCTCACCTCTCCCGCGTCGCCATCGGCGAGGGGGATGAAAACGGCCTCCTCGGCCTCGGAGACGGTGACCTGCTGACCGCCCTTGCCCAGATCGGATCGAGCCAAGTGGCGGTTGACGCATCCACGGCCCGGGCCACCATCCCACATCGAGTTGAACAGCTTCATGAACATGCCGTGGTTGATCTGGCCGTTGGGGCCCGCCACCTCGACACCGAACATGGTGCACTCGTTGTCGACGCCGTACTCGAGAGGCTCGATCGGCGGTTCGGCTTCATCATCGGTCGAGTCGAACGTGGCGGGTTCGCCATCGAGGGTGAGCTCGGTGACCACGATCTCGGTGTCGTCGTCTTCGCCGCTGATGCCGTAGACCGTCTCGGCGTCGGCGTTCTCGACCGAGCAATCCCACGGGCCGTCGGCGTTGTCCCACAGGTTGAAGACGAACAGCTGAAAGATCTCGTCGTACCCGAAGTTGAATCCGGTGTCGGGCTCGTGCGCGGTGTCCTCCACCGGCTCACTCTCTTCGGCCCAGGCCACACCCGAGAGGGTCATGACCCCCACGGCGACGACGGCCACGAACCCCTGGGTTCGACTCAACATGCTGACTCTCCTGATGGACTCACCGCTCGCACTTGCTCATAGATCGTCGCAGGAGTCCGGTGCGTTACACGGGAACCGGAAACTTCTCGAAACTCTCGGCCCTCCGAGATCAGAGCGTTCGGAGTCGCAGTTCGCGCCCCACCCGGTGGTCTTCATACGCCTGGAGACCGGCACCGATCGCCGGCCCGATGGTCACCGCGATGGCGACCGTCATCGGTCCGAAGCTGCCCCCGGCGGCGGCACCGGCAATGAGGAAGCCGACTTCGAGCGCGCTGCGAATGACGAGTGGGCGGCGGCCACGATTCTCGGCCGCCTGCATCAGCGCCTCGAACGCTCCGCCGGCCGCGGCCTGGTACACGACGGTGGCCACGCCGAGGGCGAGGATCACCGCGCCGAACACCGCCAACCCGAAGCGGGCCACGGCCGAGTCGGGGGCCACCACGATCTGTCGGGCGATGTCGATCGTGAGACCGTTGAGGAAGGTGAGCGCGATCGTTCGGCTCGTCGGACGAACGCCCAGGAGGGCAGCAAGAGCGAACAAGCTTCCCGACACCGCCCACGCCGCCTGGCCGAACGAGAGCGGTGTTCGCTGCGCGACAGCCGAGAGCGCCACGTCGTAGGGGGCAACACCGAGGTCGGCCGCAGTGAGTGAAGCGACGCCCGCACCGATCATCACCGACGCCGGCAAGAGCCACAGGACGCGGCGCGGCCCGGTCGGGATGGGATGGGTTCGGACCCAGTTGGACGTGGAGATGACACCCTGGCGCGACAGACCGCCGACGCTCTCGATCCATCCGATCAGGGGGGAGATCGCGGCTTTCACGGGGTCCAGTCTCGGCCCTTCGCGACCAATCCCTCAGCTGTCGAAGCGGTCAGGGGTCACAGCGGGTAGACGTCCGGATTGACCACGTTCACGGGCCGCTCGCCGGCCAGGACCTGACGGGCATTCTCGATCGCTCCGGCATACATCCGGATGCGTCCCTTGTCCGTGGCAGAGGCGATGTGGGGTGTGACCACGACATTGTCGCGATGCAGCAGGGCGTGGTCGGGATCGAGCGGCTCGGGTGCGGTCACGTCGAGACCGGCGGCGTAGACCTTGCCGGAGTCGAGTGCGTCAACGAGTGCCTGCGTGTCGATCACGCCGCCTCGGGCTGCATTGACGATCACCACTCCGTCCCGCATCCCGGCGAACGTCTCGGCGTTGAACATGTCGCGGGTCTCGTCAGTGAGCGGCGTGTGAATCGTGATCACGTCGCTCTCGGCCAGGATCGTCTCGAAGTCCACTTGCTCGTGACCGTCGACATCGATGTAGGGGTCGCAGACGATGACACGCATGTCCATGGCGGCGACGATGCGCGCCACTCGGCTCCCGATCCGTCCATGACCGACGACGCCGATCGTGAGGCCGGACAGTTCGAGCGCCTCGTTTGCGGCATAGAAGTCCTGTCGGCCGGCCCGGAGCCGGGCCGTGTTGTTGGCGGTGAACTTGGTCGCGGCCATGAGGAGGCTGATCGTGTGCTCGACCGTGGAGATGGTGGGGGCATCAGGTGTGTTGCACACGACCACACCAGCAGCTGTTGCCCCGACGAGGTCGACCGTGTCGAAGCCGATACCACTGCGCGAGATCACCTCGATCGATGCTGCGCGGGCAATCCGGTCGACGTCCCACGGCGCCGACCCGGCGATCGCGGCCCGGCACGTCGGCAGGAAGGACTCATCGGGGCCGACGACTTCCCAGTCCGAGCCGAACAGCTCAGCGAGGTACGGCGGGAGCTCCCGGTCGACATAGATACGTTCAGCCATCGATGGTCCTCTCCGCGGTGATCGGCCGATCGTAGTGTTGACGACGATGCTGCTGGGATTCGACGTTGGCGGGACGAACGCACGGGCGTTGCTGATCGACCCGGCATCGCGCGCCATCCTCGATCGCGAGCGCGCACCGAGCGGCGGTCACGGGGAGGATCTGCTGGCAACGCTCGTCGCTCTCACCGACGCGCTGACCGCCAGGCACGACTTCGAGCTCACGGCCGTCGGTTGTGGGGTCGCCGGATTGGCCCATCGTTCCGGTGTGATCCACTACTCGCCGAACCTCCCCGACGTGATCGAGTACCCGCTCGGCACCGAGCTCGAATCGAGCCTCGGTACTCCCGTTGTGGTGATGAACGACGCCTCGGCGGGTGCGTGGGCGGAAGCCCAACTCGGCGCCGGCCGCGGCAGCGATGACTTCATCCTCGCAACGCTCGGGACGGGAATCGGCACCGGATTCGTGTCCGGTGGTCAGCTGGTGAGGGGGCACAGCGGCTTTGCCGGCGAGTCCGGTCACATGGTGGTGAACACCGACGGCGACGAGCACCACACCGGACAACGCGGACCGTGGGAACTTCTCGCATCGGGGTCCGGCTTGGGCCGACTCGGCCAGCACGCTGCCGTCAACGACCGGTTCCCCGCGGGCCTCGACGTCGCGGGTTCGATCGACGCGATCACGGGCTTCACGGTGGCGGCCGCCGCCGCGCAGGGCGACGCCGACGCCTCGGCGATCTTCTCCGACTTCTGTGGCCATGTCGCACTCGGTCTCGCCAACCTCGTGATGATCCTCGATCCGGAACGCATCATCCTGGGTGGCGGGCTGACAAGCATCGGTGAGCCTCTTCGCGCCGGTGTCGCGGCGAGGCTGACTCACCACACCCTCGGCGCGGACCATCGACCACCGGTCGATGTCGTCTTGGCCGAACTCGGTGACGATGCCGGCGCGCTCGGGGCGGCACTGTTGGCGCACCGCGGGGTTGTCGAGGGCTAGTCTTCGGCCTTGGCCCGGCTCGGCGCGACCCGCGGCGGCTCGTTGGGCATCTTGGGGTAGACGGGCGGCCACGGGGCGTCACCGAGTCCGTCGGCCCAGTCCCGTTCGTGCCATTCGAGGAGCGGTTCGAGCGATTGTGGGTCCTCACCCATCCCCGCCCATGCGTCGCCATCAGCGGCGAGCTTGGCCGGCTCCGTGGCGATGGTCAGTTCTTCGTGCTGCACCGTGGCCACTTCGTCCCACGTGATCGGCGTGGACACCTGGGCACCGACCCGGGGCCGCACCGACCAGGCACCGAAAACGGTCTTGTGGGGAGCGTTCTGGTTGAAGTCGACGAAGACCCGCTTGCCGCGATCCTCCTTCCACCACTCACACGTCAGCAGATCCGGGCGCCGCCTCTGCATCTCCCGGGCGAGCGCGACCGCGGCATACCGCACCGCCATCCCGTCCCACCGCGACTCCAGCCGCACATAGATGTGGATGCCCTTGCTGCCGGACGTCTTCGGCCAGGAGACGATGCCGAGCTCGTCGAGCACCGCCTTCACCTCGTAGGCAGCCTCGCGGATGTGGTCGAAGTTCGTGCCGGGCTGAGGGTCGAGGTCGATGCGCAGCTCATCGGTGATGCCCGGCTCGTCGGCATGGTTCGGCCAGACGTGGAAGCCGAGACAGCCCATGTTGACGGCCCACACGATGTGGGCCATGTCGGCGGCCACGAGCGCGTTCGAGGTCGTGCCATTGGGCGTGCTCACCGTGACGGTCTGCAGCCACTCGGGCGCGCCCTTCGGCACTCGCTTCTGGAAGAACGACTTGCCTCGTGCGCCGTCCGGGTAGCGCTCCATCAGGAGCGGCCGTCCGCCCACCACCCGCATGAAGGGTTCGGCTACTGCGAGGTAGTAGTTGACGAGATCGAGCTTCGTCTCCCCTCGCTTGGGGAAGAACTCCTTGCTCGGGCTCGTGACCCGCGCCGCGACGCCATCGACATCGAGGACGACGGGTTCCTCCTTGGCGCTCGGCATGCCCAGACGATAGCGGTCGACCTAGTGCCGGGCTTCGACGACGATCACGGTCAGCGAGGCCGCCGCGATCGTGGCACCACCGGCGATTCCCAACATCTCGAACCCGCCGGCGCCGACGACCAGCCCACCGAGCAACGGACCGAGTGATCGCCCGGCCGCCATCGCCGCCTGGGCATCACCGGCGCGCTCGGCCGGGTGCCGCGACCGCTCGGCGAGCAGTGTGTAGATCCCGGGCACCGACATCCAGAAGCAGAACCCCCAGGTGGTGACCAGCGCCCAGAACACCACGGGCTGATCCATGAACCCGAGGACGACGGCGAACACCGCGGGGAGCAGCATCCACGCCCCTGAGAACGGGCGACCGCCGCGCCAGCGAGCGGATGGGATCCCGGCCGCGGCGTTGGCCGAGAAGACGAGCGAGATGACGAACGGGTCCATCCCGTACTGCTCGACCCCCATCGCGCCCACATAGACGAAGAACGCCGAACCACCGAACGTGATGACAGCCAATCCCGCGATGAGCACGAACGCCTGAGGTACGGCTCGGGTGCGGTGCGTCTCCTTGACCGGCGGCGCGACAAAGGTGGGGAGCGAAACGAGCGGAATCAGCGCCAGCGCCGCGAGCAACCAGAAGACCGCCACATCGTCGGCGCCGGCGAGGACTGCGCCCAGGAGGGGCGCTGCGGCGACTCCTGTGAGCGGTCCGATCACGGCGATGTCGCCGGTGCGGTCGGCGTCGCCGAACACCTGCGAGTACGCGAGCCAAGTCAGGACGCCGAGCGCGAGGCCGGCGACACCGCGTGAGGCCACGAACTGCCAGAACGACGGCACGAACGTGCTCGTCGCGTTCGACCCGGCCAACACCAACAACGCAACGACGAACAGTCGCCGACTCGGCTCGACGAGTCGTCCCGAGGCCCACGACCCGACGACGAAGGCGCCGAGTTGGGCCGCCGAGAATGCACCGGCACTTCCCGTGCCGATGTCGAACCGGTCGCCGATCGCGGGGAGTACGAGAGGCGTCGCCACGAACGTGGTGGTGGCCACCGACGTGGCGAGGACGAGGCCTGTGTCGACGGTCCCTCGCAGCGAGGCGAGCAGTCGAAACGGCGCGAGCATCGACCGACCCTATAGCGCACCGCCCGATGCCCCCCTGTGCTTGCCTCGCGATTCGAGAAGAGGAGACCCATTGTGAACCCTGCTGATGAGCGCGCAGGCGCCGATGGCGCTTCAACAACGCGTCGCCGTGTCCCGTCGATGATGCTCATCGTCGTGGTGGCCCTCATCGGCGGCGTCGACATCGGCTGGGCGATGGGCAGGGGCGACGACGGCCTCCGGGTCCGCGACTGCTTCGAGATCCCGTCGACCGGCGTCTACGAGACGACCGAACAACAATCGTGCAACGGGGTCCACGACGCCGAAGTTCTCGAGGTGATCGAGCTCGACGCCGGCACGGCCTGGCCCGGCGTGGGCTTGTTCCAGGGCGGAGGCGATGCTGCACTCGCCTGTGAGAACGCGCTCGAGGGACTACGCGTCAACCAGGAGAACATCCCCGACGACGCCCAGATCGGTGTGCTCCATTCCGATGAGACCACCTGGGACGCCGGTGGGCGCGAGGTCGTCTTCTACACGTACTCGGCCACCGGTTTCCCCGGCCCGGTACTCGCCGGCTGAGGCGCTACGTGCCCGGCTTGAACACCATCAGGTAGACGGCGACCACAAGCAAGCCGACCATGATCTGGCTACCGAGGAGGCGCTTCTGCGCGCCGGACTCGTCGCCTTCGGCGATCGCTTTCTCGCCCGGAAGGATCAGGGCGTGCAGCACACCGTTCATGGCGATCCACACGAGGACGGCGGCGGCGAGCCAACCGTCCTTCACCTCGAACACGAGTTCATCGCCGACCTTGGACATGCCGCTGACGCCGAAGCCGAGAAGACCGCCGAGCGCGAGCGCCGTGCCATGGACCTGCATCGAATGCGTCGCACGCCCGAACGGGTACGAGAGGGTGGGTGCGAACGCCACGAACATCGCAGCAATGTGCACCAAGAGGACGAGGTTGTAGGGCGTGTCGAGGTAAGCACCGAGAATCATGGGGGGCACCCTAGCGGCCTGGACCTGACCACTGGCTAAATCGGTCGTAGGCTGGACAGATGCCTGAGTATCGCTCCCGTACAACAACCCAGGGCCGCAACATGGCCGGAGCCCGCGCGCTGTGGCGCGCCACCGGGATGACCGAGGACGACTTCGAGAAGCCGATCATCGCCGTCTCCAACTCGTTCACCCAGTTCGTGCCCGGCCACGTGCACTTGAAGGACCTGGGCCAGCTGGTTGCCCGCGAGATCGAAGCCGCCGGCGGAATCGCCAAGGAGTTCAACACGATCGCCGTCGACGACGGCATCGCCATGGGTCACGACGGCATGCTCTACAGCCTCCCCTCGCGCGACCTCATCGCCGACAGTGTCGAGTACATGGTCAACGCGCACTGCGCGGACGCGATGGTCTGCATCTCGAACTGCGACAAGATCACGCCCGGGATGTTGATGGCGGCGATGCGCCTCAACATCCCCACCATCTTCGTCACCGGCGGCCCGATGGAAGCCGGCAAGACCCGTCTCGCCGGTGTCGAGGTGAAGCTCGATCTGATCGACCCGATGATCAAGGCCGGCGACACATCCGTCAGTGACGAGGACGTGCTCGCCATGGAGCGGTCGGCGTGCCCGACGTGTGGTTCGTGCTCCGGCATGTTCACCGCCAACTCGATGAACTGTCTCGCCGAGGCGCTTGGCCTCGCCCTCCCGGGCAACGGCACGGTCGTGGCCACCCACAGCGACCGCGAACAGCTCTTCCTCGAGGCGGGCCGCCGCATCGTGGACATCACCCGCAAGTACTACGAGAAGGACGACGACTCGGTCCTGCCGCGCTCGATCTGCAACAAGGGCGCCTTCGAGAACGCAATGACGCTCGACATCGCCATGGGCGGCTCCACCAACACCGTGCTCCATATCCTGGCCGCCGCCCGCGAGGCCGAGGTCGACTTCACGATGGCCGACATCGACCGACTCAGTCGCTCCGTTCCCGCCATCTGCAAGGTGGCGCCGTCGACCAGCGAGTACCACATCGAAGACGTGCACCGCGCCGGCGGCATCATGGGCATCCTCGGCGAGCTCGATCGGGGTGGACACATCGACACCTCGCTTCCAACCGTCCACAGCGAGACGATGGCGGCGGCACTCGAACAGTGGGACATCATGCGCGATCCCTCCGAGGAGGTCATCGAGTTCTTCCGA
Source organism: Acidimicrobiaceae bacterium (assembly GCA_016845585.1). GTDB lineage: Bacteria > Actinomycetota > Acidimicrobiia > Acidimicrobiales > Aldehydirespiratoraceae > JAACCU01. The sequence goes on from JAERSO010000132.1 coordinate 91,586, forward strand.
GCCGGCCCCGCCGGAATCCCCACCCAGACCGCGTTCAGTCAGAGCACTCGCTGGGACACTCTCGACACCGATCGCGAGGGCGGGTGCATTCGCACGTGCGAGGAGCCGTACTTCAAGGACGGCGGCCTTGCCGTGCTCTTCGGCAACATCGCCGAGAACGGCTGCATCGTGAAGACGGCCGGCGTCGACCCGTCGATCTTCACCTTCTCCGGCCCGGCTCGCGTGTTCGAGAGTCAGGACTCCGCCTGCGACGGCATTCTCGACGAGAGCCGCATCAACGCCGGCGATGTGATCATCATCCGCTACGAAGGCCCCAAGGGTGGCCCGGGCATGCAGGAGATGCTGTACCCGACGAGCTACATCAAGAGCCGAAACCTCGGCAAGGAATGTGCCCTGGTCACCGACGGTCGATTCTCGGGCGGCACCAGCGGACTCTCGATCGGCCACGCCTCCCCGGAGGCCGCCGAGGGTGGCGCCATCGGTCTGATCGAGGACGGGGACATGATCGACATCGACATCCCGAACCGCACCATCGCACTCCGGATCTCCGACGACGAACTCGCGGCCCGGCGAGCAGCGGTGGAAGCCAAGGGCGTTGATGCGTGGCAACCCGCGGAGCATCGATCCCGCAAGGTCAGCGCCGCGCTGCAGGCGTACGCGGCCATGACCACCTCAGCCGACAAGGGCGCCGTACGCGACGTCGGCCAGATCCGTCGATGAGCGACACCTCACGCCCCTCGGTTCGGGGCCCGCAAGCCGTCCGCCGATCACTCATCGACGCGGCCCTCCAACTGATGACCATGCGGTCGCCACGGCAGATCTCCGGGCGGGAGCTGGCCAAAACCGCGGGCGTGAACTACGGCCTGATCCACCACTACTTCGGCTCCAAAGACGCCGTGTTCGCCGCGGCCGTCACCGAGGCAACCGAGGAGATGGCGCATCGATGGGAGACGGTTGGACTCCTCCCCGTCAACACCAGCGACGAAGCCGGGAGCTATCGCACCTTCTCGAAGCTCGAACTCGGCGACGACGAGTCACCCGTCACCGAACTGCTCTCGCGGATCGTCGTCGGGCAGGCCGAGGCACAGGGACGCGAGATCACCGACAAGGATCTCCTCGCCGAGGTCGCCCTGTGCGCGGCGCTGCAGTTCGGATGGGGTGCGTTCGAGCCGGAGATCGTCACCGGTCTCGCCGGCTACGACATCGACCTCCACGACCTTCGCGAGCGTGTCTCTCGCCTCTCGATGCGGTTGGCCAACGGGCACGACACCTGAGCGGCGAATTCTGGGATGCGGCCGCACCTCTGCTCGCCGAGGGCCTTCTCAGTGAGGGAACAATCATGGGCGGACCGTGTGTGCGAGCCGGCAAGGAGTTCGTCGGGATGCCGCACCACAAGGGCCCCGGCCTGGTCGTGAAGCTCTCGCGTGATCGCGTCGATCAACCGATCGACTCGGGGAAGGTGCCTCGTTCGCACCGGCCGGCAAGGTCTTTCGGGAATGGGTGCTGGTGACGGACTTCACCGACGAGCGGGCAGAAGAGCTGCTCCGCGAATCGGTTGGCTTCGTCTCGGGCTGACCATGCCGTTCTTCGCGGTGATCGCCGCGTTGCTCCTCATCGCTGCATGGATGCTGGATCGCCGACGACGCGTCTACGCGGACCTCGGCACAACTCCTGCCGCCGCCGTCTCTGCCGGCCGAAACGAGGTCAAGGGCCGAGCCTGGCACGCCGAACCGCTCATCAGCCACCTCACCCGAACACCCACCGTCCGATGGGACTATGAACTCGAGGAAGAGCGCGAGCACACTCGCACCGTGTCGTCGACTGACGCCAAGGGGAACACCACGACCCGGACCGAGACCTACCAGCAGTGGCACACGATCGATCGCAAGAGCGGCCGACACCCCCACTTCGATCTCGTCGACGAGAGCGGAGCCGTGAGGGTGGCAGTCGACGAAGCGTCGATCACCGATCGACAGAGTCATCGCGACACCTTCAAAGAACGGCATCGACGCAGCTTCCTCGAGAAGTTCTTCTCCTCCGACAACCGCACCGGCCGCTATCGCGAGACCGAGAACCTGATCGCGATCGGCGACACCTTGTACGTCGTCGGTGATGCATCCCTGCGTGACGACGTCGTCGAGCCGCAGATCGCAGGAGGCACCCCGTTCCTGATCTCCACCCGCACCGAGGAATCACACCGCCGTGGCCTGGGGTTTCTCATCCCCGTCTTCATCCTGGGAGCGGCGGCGCCCGCCGGTGTGAGCGGCCATGCGACAGCGGGGTCTGCGGGTCTGGTCGCCGGTGTGGCCCTCGTCGGCCTCGTCGTCATCCTGGCCACGACCGTCGTGGTGTTCAACCGGCTCCAACTCCTCGTTCAGCAGGCCGCGCGGGCATGGAGTCTGATCGACGTACAACTCACACGACGCCACGACCTGATACCCCAAATCGCCGCCGTGGCACGCGCGGCCAGCGACCACGAGCGTGTGATTTTCGAGAGCATCTCGCTGGAGCGGTCGTCGCTGATCCACGATGCCCCGGACGCCACCACCGTGTCGCAGGCCGATCACGAGGCGATGGAGCAGACCGGGCGGATCCAGCGGCTCTTCGCCGTTGTCGAGGAGTATCCGGATCTCCTGGCGGGAGACGCGATGGCCGCACTTCAGCACCAGCTCGCCGACGCGGAGAATCGCATCGCCGGAAGCCGCACGTACTACAACAACACGGTCACGATCCTGCGCAACCGCCGTCAGACGTTCCCCGGTTTCATCGTCGCCCGGTGGGCGGACCCACGTCGCTTCGCGTTGTTCACCGCTGACGGCTTCGAACGCACCGTCCCGACGATCGAATACGACTTCAGCTCGACACCGGAACCCGCATAGCGAACCACTCCCACAGGACATCGCCCCAGTCAGCCGACTCGACCGGTGTCTCGATGACCTCACCCTTGCGAATCACCTTCAGTCGATCGGCCAACAAGGTGACCCGATCGGGTCCGCCGTCGAGAAGCCGGGTGGCGAACGGCTTCTGGAGCCAATGGCCGGACTCGTCGGTCGACAGCCGTTCGCTCGCGCCGTCGAAGTCGGCCTGCTCGTGCGCCACGCGCTTGAAGCGATAGCGGGCGGCGGGCACACCATCCTCGTGCTCGGTGAGCGTCAGGCCCTGGGGGCTCGACACGAACTCGAAGGTGCCGGTGCCGCCATCCTGGGGCCCCGCTCGATTCAGGGCCAACGGCCGGATGAAGGAATCACCGAAGCCGACGTCGACCAGATAGGCCTCGTCCAACTCGACCTCGACACAGAGATGATCGATGAGCTGGTTCGGACCGCCGATGAGCACCGCAGCACCGAGTCGACGCACCCGGAATCCCAGCTCGCCGAGCAGCCAGGTGAAGGCACCGTTGTTCTCGAAACACCATCCGCCACGTCCTTCTTCGACGATCTTCGGAACGGACCAGGAGACGTCGGTTCGCACACCGGCGCGGTGAAAGACGTTGAGATTCTCGAACGGAACCGCGGTCAGATGAGCACGCTGGAGCCGTTCGAGGGTCTCGACATCGTGATCGACCGGTCCGTCGAAACGTATGCGGTCCAGATAGGCCTCGGCAGAGATCACGACCGACCTCCGTGCACCGGACCAACCGACCGGCCACACTCGTGCGCATGAAGTTCGCGGCCCGTACGACCGACCTCATCGACTCGCCGATCGGTGCTGCCTTCGCAATGCTCGATCATCGTGTGAACGACCGTCCTCTGCTCGACCTGTCGCAGGCGGCGCCGGGGTACGCCCCCGCGCCCGTGGTCACTGACCGTATCGCCGAGGCCGCCCGTCAACCCGCAACGTCTCGGTACACACCGGCCGCGGGCCTGCCCGAGCTTCGAGAAGCATTCGCCGAGGATCTTCGCAGGAGCTATGCCGCGTCCGACATCGCCGCAGTGGACGTGACGATCACCGCGGGCTGCAATCAGGCCTTCTGCGCGGTCGTCAACGCGCTCGCGGAACCAGGCGACTCGGTCATCCTCGCCACCCCCTTCTATTTCAACCACGACATGTGGCTGCAGGCCGAGGGCATCGGCATCCGCCATCTCAGCTCCACGGACGACCTCCTCCCCGACCTCGATCATGCGGCCACCCTGATCGACGACACGACCCGAGCCATCGTGCTGGTTTCGCCAGGCAACCCCACGGGCGTCACCATCCCGCCGGACCTGATTGCAGACTTCGCAGAACTGGCGGCGGAGCACAGAATCGCCCTGGTGCTCGACGAGACCTACCGCACCTTTCGGCCGACCGAAGCGCCGGCTCACGCCGTGTTCGACAACCCCTCCTGGCGCGACACGCTCATCAGCCTCCACTCGTTCTCGAAGGACCTCGCGATCCCCGGCTATCGCATCGGGGCCATCGTCAGCGGTGCCGACCTCCAGCGTGAGGCGCTGAAGATCCTCGACTGTGTGGCGATCAGCGCACCTCGTATCGGCCAGGAAGCCGTGATCACCGGACTTCACCATGCCGGCGGGTGGCGGCGAGAACAGGCACAGCGGATCGCCCGCCTCCAGGAGCACTTCGTCACCACGATGGCCGGTTGTCCGGGCGGGTTCGAGCTGGTGACCAGCGGTGCGTACTTCGGCTGGATCCGCGCCGGCGGCGGCCGGTCGACTGACGAGACGGTGCGGCGACTCATCGTCGAGTTCGACACCCTCGTCATTCCCGGCACCGCGTTCACATCGACGGATCAGGGAATGCTGCGGTTCAGTTTCGCCAACCTCGCACCGGCGGAGATCGACGAACTCGGCGTTCGACTCGCGACATACTGAGCGCATGCAACTCACCACCGTGAAGATCGACGGCTCGACGAGCGCCGGCCGAGTCGAAGGCGACGAGATCGTCCTTCTCGATGCCCCCGATGTCGGCGCCGTGTTTCGTCGTGGCGAGGTCGCCGAGCGCGGGGCATCACTCTCGTTCGCCGACGCACACCTGGCCCCGATGGTGACCGCACCCGACAAGATCGTCTGTGTCGGCGTCAACTACCTCGATCACATCGCGGAGATGGGACGCGATCGACCGGCCGCGCCGACCTACTTCGCCAAGTACCGCGCCGCCCTCATCGGTGCCCGCGACGACATCGCCCTTCCCGACCCTGCGGTCTCGACGCATGTCGACTGGGAGGCGGAGCTGGCGATCATCATCGGATCGACGGTTCGCAACGCGTCGCCGGACGAAGCCCTCGCCGCCATTGGCGGATACACGGTGTTGAACGACGTCTCCGTGCGCGACTACCAGCGCCGCACCACCCAGTTCCTCGCCGGCAAGACGTTCGAGGGCATGACCCCACTCGGGCCGGTGGTCGTCACGCGTGACGAACTCGGCGACGGATCCGGCCTCGCCATCGGCACTCAGATCGATGGGGTCGAGAAGCAGACGTCGAACACCTCGGAGCTCTGCTTCAACTGCATCGACATCGTGCAGGACCTGAGCCGCATCATCACCCTCGAGCCGGGCGACGTCATTGCCACCGGCACGCCCGGCGGCGTCGGCGCGGCACGCAAGCCACCTGAGTGGATGGCGGACGGCACGGTCGTCACCTGTTCGATCGAGGGGATCGGCGCGACGATCAATCGTTGCCGTTTGCCACTCTGAGTCGCCGGAGAATCTCGGCGGCGACCTCCGCTGGCAGGAGTCCGTCCGTCTCGACCTGTTCGAAGTCCCGGTAGCGGGCTGCCCGTTCGGCGAGCAACCTGGTGACATTCGCCTTCGCATCCGGCCCGGCCAACAGCGGACGCACCACGCCCGACTCATCGGCCAGCACCCGAGCGACGATCACGTCTGAGGCTGCGGTGAGGCAGAAGAAACGCCCGGTGCCGAACGCGTCCCGCAGGCCCTCCTGCAACAACATGCCGCCGCCCGTGGCGACAACCAGATCCTCCCGCCCCGAGAGCTCCTCAGCGAGGCTGCGTTCGAGCGACCGGAAGTGGGCCTCGCCGTGGTCGGCGAAGATCTCGGCGATCTGGCCGTGCCGCTCCACGATCAGATCGTCGGTGTCGACGAACTCGCGCCCGAGCTCGGCCGCGAGCAGTCGACCGACCGTGCTCTTGCCGGTACCCATGAAGCCGGTGAGCACGACGTTTCCGGTGAACGTCGGGATGGACGAGGCAACCTCGAACGGCACAGACACGTCGTCAGTAAAGCAGGTAGCGGAGACGAAGCTCCCGGAAATCCTGCAGGTCAGCGGCCCAGCTCGCCACGATCTCGTCGGCCCCGACGCCGGCGTCGAGTGCGGCCACCAACGCATCGGTTCCCGCCAGGAGCCCCATCGCCTGTTCCCGGTTCACGAAGGGAGCGAACTCGGTTTCCTCGTCGCCATCATCCTCGTCGCCGTTCTCGTCGGGTTCAGGCGGCTCCCAGACTGCCGCGGCCTCGGCATGGGCCCGCGAGAACTCATCGAGCACATGGATCGCCGTACTGACCGGCTCGAAGCTCGCGGGATCCGTCACGGCGACTCGCACGCCGTGCATCTCGATGCCGTTCAGTCGCGGATTGTCGGTTCGCCCCGGCAGCGGGCCCGGCGTGAAGATCACAGGCACAAAGGCCACCCCCGGGAGATCCCGGCCGTTGAGGTGCCCGGCGATCGTGATCTCGTCCGCCCACTCGGCGCCGATGACCTCGAACGTGTCGAGCGTCCCACCGCCGTAGCTGATCGACGTCGCCTCGAACAGCACCGTGCCCAGATAGGTGACCGCCGACGACGCCGTCTGCAGTCCCGGGCTGGGCGGCACCCAGGTGAGCCCGGTCTCCTCCCACGTCATCCCCCGTAGCCAACCCCTCATCTCGACGACGCTGAGGTTCAGTCCCTCCAGCCCTTCGAGCCAACCCTCGCCGACGATCGCCTGAGCCAGCTCCCCCGGCGTCATCGCGTACGCGGCGGGCACCGGGTATTGGCCGATGAACGAGAGCTGCTCCTCCTCGAGGACGTAGCCCGCAGGGGTCACGCCGCCCGACGGGTCGGGGCGATCGAGCACCACGAACTCGACTCCCGCCGCGGCGGCCGCCTGCATTGCCAGGCCCATCGTCGAGACATAGGTGTAGAAGCGACCACCGACGCCCTGCAGGTCGTAGACGATGACGTCGAGCCCCTCGAGCATCTCCGGTGTTGGCGTTCGCGTCTCCCCGTAGAGCGAGAAGATCGTGACCCCGGTGGCGGTGTCGATCTCGTCATCGATCAGATCACCTGCTCCCGCCGTTCCACGGACGCCGTGTTCAGGGGCAAAGACCGCGGCCAGGTCGACGGCGGGAGCCGCGTCCAAGACGTCGATCAGGTGCTCGCCGCGTACGAGAGACGTCTGATTGACGATGGCCCCGACCCGCTTGCCGGCGAGGATCTCGAAGCCCCCGTCAGCCAGCACCTCTGCTCCCACGGTGACGGCGGGCGGTGGCTCCGTTGTGGTGGTGATGAGGATCGAGGTCGTCGTGGTGCTCGTGGAAGTCGTCGCCGCGGGTGCCGGATTGATCGATTCGGCCTCGGATGCACATCCGGCCGCGAGCGTTGCGACCGCGAGGACGACGATCGACCACCGTCGGCGTCGCGACAGGTCGATCGGACAAGACCCGGCTGTATCGGCGAGACTGCGAATCGCGGGCCCCTCTCGGCTCCGTGATTGCATAACACGCTTCAGTCTCTGGGAGTTCACGTGTCGCGAACCGTTGTCCAATTCGACGAACCGGGCGGTCCCGAGGTCCTCGATCTGAGGGAGGTCGCGAGCCCCGAGCCCGGAGCCGGCGAACTGCTGGTCTCCGTACACGCCGCAGGGATCAACTTCATCGACACCTACCACCGCTCCGGCCTCTACGACATGCCGATGCCGATGATCCCCGGCGCCGAGGGATCGGGGACCGTCACGGCGATCGGCGACGGTGTCTCCGACGTTGCAGTGGGTGACGCGGTGGCCTGGATCGGCGGCGCGGGCTCGTACGCGAGCGAAGTCGTCATCCCGGCAGGCGTCGCCTTGGCCGTGCCGAACTCGATGTCGTTGAGTGCGGCAGCAGCCCTCCCGTTGCAGGGCATGACCGCGCACTACCTGATCGACTCCGTCTACCCCCTCGGGCCCGGCCACCGGTGCCTGATACATGCCGCCGCCGGTGGCACCGGTCGACTGCTCGTGCAGATGGCCAAGCTCCGCGGCGCTGTAGTCGTCGCCACCGTCGGATCGGATGCGAAGGCGGAGCTGGCCCGGTCCGCAGGCGCCGATCACGTGATCAACTACCAGACCACCGACGTCGTCGACGGCGTCGAGTCTGCAGTCGGCAAGGACGCGATCGACGTGGTGTACGACGGCGTGGGAGCGAGCACCTTCGACGCAGGACTCGCCGTGTTGCGGGTCAGGGGCACGATGGCCACGTTCGGCAACGCGTCCGGCCCTGTCCCGCCGATCTCACCCCTGGTCCTGATGGCGAAATCACTGCTGCTGACCCGGCCGAAGCTGGGCGATTTCACACTGACGACCGAAGAACGTGACCGTCGTTGGAACGAGATCGTCGCCTGGGTGGAGTCAGGGGCCCTCGATGTCCGCATCGGGATGGAGGTGCCGCTCGCCGAAGCGGCCGACGCCCACCGAGCCCTTGAATCACGCCAGACCACCGGCAAGCTGCTGCTGCGACCATGACCACCGCCCTCATCGACGAGTTCGACGCCCTGGTGGGGCGCGAGTGGTCCCGAATGGCGCACGCCGGCACCTGGTGGACGGGGATGGAACGCGTCGCCATCGCCGAGGAGGCCCGCCTCGCTCGCTCCGACGCTGCCTCACCCGGCGCGTTGCCCGGGCCCGCGGTCTCGGCCGCTCGTCGTGTCTCGGTCGATGCCGCAACGATCCGCCGGACCGACATCGAGCACTGGGCCGCGGCAGGTCTCGACCCGTTCGCCTATGTCGAGCTCGTGAGCATCGTCTCTCGCCTCGCGGCGATCGATGTGGCCGCCTTCGGTCTTGGCATGGACGAACACCCCTTGCCCGAGCCGCTCCCGGGTGAGCCCTCCCACCATCGCCCCGACGATGCGGTCGTCAGTGACGGATGGGTTCCGACCGTCGGGCCGGCGTGGGCACCGGGCTCGCTCTCCGCCGTCCCCGACGAGGTCGACGCCATGTTCGACGTCCACGGCGTGCTCTATTTGACGATGGAACAGATGGGCGACAACGAGATCGTCCGTGACGGAATCCACCGCACTCAGATCGAGTTGACGGCTGCTCGTACGAGCTGGCTCAACGAGTGCTTCTATTGACTGCTGGCTCACACCCGGATGCTCCGTGCGAGCATCCAGACCATCGAGGGCGGCGAGTTGATCTGTCCCACCATCACCTCCGGGCTGGGGAACTGTGGCGTGGCCAAGGGCGACGTGATTCGTGCCCTGGCCGACGCCGTCGTCCTGTGCGATGACGATGAGTACCCCGACGCCCGGGTCCGGGCCGAGTACGCCCTCGGTCGTGATGGCGCCGATCGGATCGCCATGGTTGCCGGCAACTTCTCGATGATGAACCGAGCGCTCGATGCGATCGGCGCACCGATCGACAGCACGATGGACTCGCTGGCCGCCGAACTCGGCACCACGATTCCTTCACACCTGCGCCGGGAGCGCTGATCAGTCAGCCGCCCGGATCTGGGCGAGGACCGCGGCCCGCCACTCGTCCGGGTGCGTCAGCTGGGGGGAGTGATGCGCGCCGGTGATCGTGACCAGCGAACCACTGCTCACCGCCGCGGCCAGGTCACGGGCATGGTCGACGTAGGGGTGGTCTTGCTCACCGGCGATGACCAGCACTGGAGCATCGATGTCGCCGAGCAGGTGACCGACCGGCTGGAGCCCGTTGTCGAACAGTGCCAACCCGAGTGCCTTGCACGCCATCGGATCAAAGGAGTCGTTGATCTCTCGGCGCCGGGCCAGGAGGTCGGGCGGCACGGCCGCGGCGATCAGCGGCGTTTCGTCCGTGGGCGGCGAACCCATGGGCGTGTCTCGGTCGATCGAGCGGAGGAACCCCATTGTCACTTCATGGGCGACGGGGTCGGCGATCTCGAAGTTCCATGCCGTGGTGTTCGCCAGAACGAGAGAGCGGATGAGGTCGCGGCGGATGAACTCGAAACGAATGGCGACCCGTCCACCCATCGAGTGGCCCAACAGGTGAACGGGTTCATCGACGACGGTCGGCAGCCATGCGGCGAGATCATCGATGATGTGATCGATCGTGTACGCCGCCTCGTCGCCGGACTTGGAGCTGCGGCCATGGCCGCGGAGGTCGATGGCGAGCACGCGTCGATCGGCGGCGAGCGAGGGAATCTGCGTGGCGAAGTCGTGCGCCGATCCACCGAAGCCGTGTAGCAGCACCAGCGGGGCACCGTCACCCTTGCCCCATTCATCCCAGGCGAACTCGAAGCCACCAACCGAAGAACGTCGGTGAAGCTCCAGATCCATGACGCGACCGTATCTAACGCGCCGTCGGCGAACCCGCCCCGAGAGGGAGCGCCGTCGTGTGCTTCATCTCTTCCATCACGAAGACGCTGCGAACGTCATAGAGATCGACCTTCGAGATCAACCGCTTGTAGAAGTCGTCGTAGGCCTCGATCGACGGCACGACGACCTTCAGCATGTAGTCGATCTCGCCGCTCGTTCGATGTGCCTCCATGATTTCGGGAAGCTCGGCGAGTGCGGCGGCGAACTCCTCGAGCCAGGTCGCGCTGTGATCATTCGTGCGGATCTGGACGATGGCCGTGACGGCGAGACCGAGCTTGTCCGGATCGAGCAGCGCCACCCGCGCCCGGATCATCCCGGACTTCTCGAGGTTCTGGACCCGCCGCCAGCACGGAGTCGGCGTGAGGCCGACGTGCTCCGCGAGCTCTCGAGCCGTGAGCGACGCGTCCTCCTGAAGGAGTTGCAGTATTTCCCGATCAACCTCATCCACAATCGAAGAATATTGCATGAACTCGAAGCTATATAGCTGCAGTGTTTCGAGATTGGCGAATTGGCCGCAAGGAAGCCAGATACTTGCACAGCGAATTCCGTACGGTTGAGGCCATGGCCTTGCCCCGATTCCTGACTGAGCACCCCGAGTCCGCCGGAGAGACCTACCGCGAGCACAGCAAGGTCGCATTCGGGATCTCCCGTCAACTCGCATCTGCGGCTGGAGCCGCATTCATCCACGCCGTTCTCCCGGGGTTCCACAAGACGACCGCCAGCGAACGTGTCCACCGACTCCACCGGTGCCTCGAAGCCGGCGACCGGGAAGCCCTGGTCAACGGTGGGGAGCCCCACCACCTCAACCTGGCGCAAGAAGACGTCGGCTGACGCAACTGGCGGTCCCGGCGCTGCTGGCTAGTGTCGGTGGATGGCCACCGAGCTGAGCGTGCTGGACGCCATCGCCACAACTCGATCGATCCGTCGCTACCGCGACGAGTCGGTCCCCGACGAGGTCCTCGCCGAGATCTGTTTCGCCGCGAGCCGCGCCCCCACCGGATCCAACCGACAGAACTTCCGACTCATCGTGCTCACCAACGGACCCGAAGCGTCCGCGGCGAAGAAGCTCATCGCCTCCGGAGCTCAGGCGGCATGGTCGGCGAAGCGGCGCACCGACGGCTACGAGTCCGGCAGCGGCGTCGACGAGGACTCCCCGAAAGCCCGGATGGCCCGGTCGATGGACACCTACATCGAGAATCTGCCCACCGTGCCCGCGTTGATCTTCCCCTGCCTGATTCGGCACCGAGCCCCGACGCCGACCGAAGGGGCATCCGTCTACCCGGCCATGCAGAACCTCCTGCTGGCGGCCCGTGCTCGCGGCTACGGCGGTGTCGTCACCATGTGGCACATGGCGGTGGAACAGGAACTGGCCGAGCTGCTCGAGATCCCCGACGGGGTGTTCGTCGCCGCCACCGTCACCCTCGGCAAACCGGTCGGCAACCACGGCCCGGTGCGCCGGCAGCCGCTTGCCCACTTCGTCTACGACGGCAAGTGGGGCGACTCACCCGCATGGGCAATCGATCCACCCGGCACTCGCCACACCAGTGCGGGACCGCGCAAGAACTGAACGGAGCACCTTGCCAAAGAACCGCTACATCGACGCGACCGTCGCCGCCTATGCCGAGGCCCATTCCGCCGCGCCCGACGAGATCCAGCACGACCTGATCGAAGCCACCGCCGCCTTCGGCCGGGCCGCCGCGATGCAGATCGCACCGGATCAGGGTGCGTTCATGTCGATCCTCACCGCAGTACTCCAACCACGGTTCGCCGTCGAGATCGGTACGTTCACCGGCTATTCGTCGTTGGCCGTCGCCCGCGCCCTGCCCGAAGGTGGACGGCTGCTCTGCTGCGATGTCAGCACCGAGTGGACCGATGTCGCCCGAGCGCACTGGGACCGAGCGGGCGTGAGCGATCGGATCGAGCTCGTCATCGCCCCGGCAATCCAGACGCTGAACGATCTTCGGGCCGATCAGGTGATCGATCTGGCGTTCATCGATGCGGACAAAACCAGCTACATCGACTACTACGAGGCGATCGTGCCGCGACTCTCGTCGAGCGGCGTCATCTTGATCGACAACACCTTGTGGAGTGGCCGCGTCGCGCAAGCACCGAGCGACGACGATGGCGACGACACGGTGGCACTCAGAGCACTGAACGACCATGTCCACGCTGACACCCGCACCGAAGCCGTGCAGCTGACGATCGGCGACGGCGTGACGATGGTGCGCCGACGCTGAACTCCTCCGCGGCGTTGTTCGCCTATTCGGTGTCGGAGCCGATGCCCTTCTCGATGTCGTGGACCTCGATCTCATCGGGATTGGGCGCCGGAGCGATCAGGTGCTCGCCCTGGTTGCGCAGCCACACCGTGGTCTGCGGGAACGGGATCTCGATACCGGCCTCGTCGAACGCTTCCTTCACCCGGAGACGAAGTTCGCGCTCGGTCGCCCACTGCATCGATGGTTCGGTCTTCACGGCAAGGCGGATGGCGATGCCCGATGCCCCCAGATCCTGGATTCCCCAGACCTCGGGGCGTTCCATCAGCTCGTCGCCGCCCCACTCCGGGTCCGCCCAGAACTCGTCGGCCACCCGCTGGATGACGCCTTGGGCGAACCGGAGGTCGACGTCGTAGGCGACTTCGATGTCGAGCAGGGCGCGGGACCACAGCTGTGAGTAGTTGCCGACTCGGGCGATCTCGCCGTTGGGCACGTGCCAGACGGTGCCCTTCACATCGCGGATCGTGGTCGACCGAAGCGACACCTTCTCAACGGTGCCGGTGGCGTAGCCGAGATCGATGACGTCGCCGACGCCGTACTGATCCTCGATGAGCATGAAGAGTCCGGACAGGAAGTCCTTGACGATCGACTGGGCGCCGAAGCCGAGGGCGATGCCGCCGATGCCGGCACCGGCGATGAGCGGGCCGAGGTCGATGTCGAGCTGACCGAGGATCATCATCGCCGCGAAGGTCCAGACGATTGCGACGACGATGCTGCGCAGGACGAGACCGATCGTCTCCGCTCGCGCCTCGGCGCGCTTCGACTCCTTCTCGACGAGAAGCCGGGCCGGGGTGCGATCCCGCAGTGCCTGCAGTCTGATGTCGTTCGGCGTGGCGGCGATCGTCTTCACGAAACGCTCGACCGCGCGCTGGAGCACCTTCGAGACGATGATGGCCAGGACGACGATCAGCGCGATGCGCACCGGTCGGTCCAGGAGCCAGTCCGCGGCCGTGGCGGCGAACTCGTTCTCGGTCCATTCGAAGACCTTTTTGCAGGTGTAGGTGCCGTCGACACCACAGGCGTCGATGAGCGCGTCGTCGGAAACCTGGGCGAGCGCGGCGGGCGGGAGCATTGTCGACATGTCCGGACGCTATGCGTGTCACCTCGAGCGGAGGTGGATCTGCCGGCAGCGCGCGCATCACACCACTTCTGGGCGTTTGCTGTCTTTCTTGCTATATTTCCTGGCATGCACCACTATCGTCTTGGTCGAGCGGCGCAAATGCTAGGGGTCAGCGTCGACACGGTGCGCCGTTGGGCCGACCAGGGACGAGTGGCGACGGTGCGCACCGATGGTGGGCAACGCGAGATCGAAGGACCGGAATTGGCCCGATTCGCGATCGAGCTCGGTGAGGGGCCCGTGGACGACGGGCGGGCCGTCTCCGCTCGCAATCGTTTTCCGGGACTGGTCACACGAGTGGTGCGTGACACCGTGATGGCCCAGGTCGAAATCCAAGCCGGTCCTCACCGGGTCGTCTCCTTGATCTCGGCGGAAGCAGTCGATGACCTCGGTCTCGAGCCGGGAGTGCCCGCCGTCGCCACGATCAAGTCGACGAACGTGGTGGTGGAGCGCCCCACATGAGTCAACGCCGTCTCACGGCGCTGCTTGCCCTCGTCGCCGTGGTTGCGATCCCGACGGTTGCCGCCTTCTGGCTCGCCGCATCAGGAGATGACTCGCCGGATCGGGCCCTCGTGCTCGCGCCGTCCTCGCTGGCGGTCGTCCAGGACGAACTCGATCGTGCCCTCGATGAGCGCGGCATCCCCACTCCCGAGTGGGTCTTCGCCGGAAGCCAGACGATCGTGGCACAACTCATCGACGGCGCCCCTGCCGACATCTTGCTGACCGCCGACCGCGTGACGCTCGACCGGGCGAGGGACGCGGGCGTGACCGGACCGACCGAGGTCGCGCTGACGGAGAACCATCTGGTGCTGGCCGTGTCGATCGGCGACCCCGGCAGGGTCGACCACATCGACGATCTGGCCGATCCTGCGCTGCTTGTCGGCGTCTGTGCGGTCGAGGTTCCCTGCGGTCGGCTCGCCGCCGACGCGACGGATGCCCTCGGCGTCGCCATCGCCGCTGACACCGAGGAGCCGAGTGCTCGTGCTCTGTCGGGCAAGCTGCTCGCCGGCGAGCTCGACGCGGGGCTGATCTACCGAACCGACGCGCTGGCGGGTGGGATGCCGGTGATCGACGTCCCCGGCCTCGACGATCACGTCACGACCTATTGGGCCTCGGCAGTGACCGAGAACGATGCCGTGCTCGACTTCCTCCTGAGCGCGGACGGCCAGGTCATTCTCCGTGACGCCGGGTTCGGGTCGTGAAACCTCCGGCACGGCACGCGCCGGCACCGCTCCTGATCCCGGCCGCTCTCGGTCTCACCGTGGTCGCCGTACCGATCATCGGACTGCTCCAACGGGCGCCGTGGTCATCGCTGCTCGACCTGCTCACCGACGATGCGGTTCTCGATGCAATCGGCGTCTCGCTCGTGGTCAGCGTCGTGGCCGCGATCCTCTGCGTCGTCCTCGGTCTTCCCCTGGCCTGGGTCCTCGCGCGCGTCGAGCTGCGCGGCGGACGGCTGATCCGTGCCGCCGTGATGTTGCCGATGGTGCTCCCCCCTGTCGTCGGCGGCACGGCCCTGCTCTTCGCCCTGGGGCGACGGGGTCTGGTCGGCCAGTGGTTGGACAGGTGGTTCGGGATCACGCTGCCGTTCAGCACGGCGGGGGCGATCCTGGCCGCCACGTTCGTCGCCCTGCCCTTCTTCGTCACCACGGTCGAAGCCGCCCTGCGTCAGAACGGCACCGATCTCGAGGAGGCAGCCGCCGTCTCCGGAGCGCGCCCGCTCGTTGCGTTCTTCACCGTGACCGTGCCGGCGTCCCGGGAGTCGATCGTGGCGGGCCTGGCGCTCGCCTGGGCACGGGCCCTCGGCGAGTTCGGCGCTACCGTGACCTTCGCCGGAAATCTGGCGGGCCGCACCCGCACCTTGCCGTTGGAGACGTTCCTGGCCCTCGAATCCGAACCCGAGGCCGCGTTGGCCATCAGCGTTCTCCTCCTCACGGTGAGCCTCGGCGTGCTGGTCGCCCTCCGCGGAAGGTGGCTGGTTCGATGACCATCGACGTACGAGGGCGGGTCTGTCGCGGCGAACTCGATCTCCACCTCGACCTCACGCTACGGCCCGGCGTCACCGCGATCGTCGGCCCGAACGGGGCGGGCAAGACCACGCTGCTTCGGTTGATCGCCGGACTCGAAGCCCTCGACGATGGCACCCTGGCCATCGATGGGCGGATGCTGGACAGCTCCGCCGACGGGTGTTTCGTCCCTCCCGAGGGTCGAGAGCTCGCCATGGTTTTCCAGGATCACCGGCTCCTTCCTCATCTGACCGCGATCGACAACGCCGCCTACCCGCTCCGGCGCCGCGGCATCGACCGTGCGGCCGCACGCGAGCGCGCCGGGGAGGCTCTCGCCACCGCGGGGGTGGCTCCCCTCGCTGCCCTCCGGCCTCGATCACTCTCGGGTGGCCAGAGCCAACGCGTGGCCGTCGCCCGTGCGATCGCGGCGGAGCCCGACGTGCTGTTGCTCGACGAGCCGCTGGCATCCGTTGACCCCGACGGGCGGCCCGCCTTGCGCGATCTGTTCGCCTCATCGCCTGCCCGCTACACGATCTGGGTCACCCACGACGCCGACGACGCCGAGTTGGCCACCGATCTCATCTCGATGTCGGAGGGCGAGTTCCGCCAGAATGTCCAGCCATGAGCGAGCACACCGACCCCACCTCCGCCTTTCGACTCGATGACAAGGTCGTACTCGTCACCGGGGCGAGCTCCGGGCTGGGCGAACGCTTCGCCAGGGTCGCCTCTGCGGCGGGCGCAACGGTGATCGGCGCGGCCCGGCGCGTCGATCGGCTGGAATCGCTGGTCGATGAACTCCCGAATGCGCACGCCGTACCGATCGACCTCGCCGAACCCGGAGGTCCGGAGTCCTGCGTGGCTGCGGCACTCGAGACGTGTGGCCGGATCGATGTGCTCATCAACAATGCCGGAATCTCCCAGGTCGAACCGGCGCTCAGCATGACGACCGACACGTTCCGATACGAGATCGAGATCGATCTGGTCGCCCCGTTCGCGGTCGCCCGGGAGGTGGCCAAGGCGGCGATCGCCACCGGCCGAAACGCCTCGATCGTCAACCTGGGTTCAGTGCTCGGCAGCGTCTCAGGAGGCAAGCTCCGCGTCCCCGGCTACGCCGCGGCGAAGGGTGGCGTCCACAACCTCACACGCGAGTTGGCCTGCCAATGGGCTCGCAAAGGTGTACGGGTGAACGCGATCGCGCCGGGGTGGTTCGAGACGGAGATGAACTCCGAGATGTTCGCCGATGCCGGCGGCGAGGCCTACATGCGCGATGGCGCAGTCATGGGGCGCCCGGGCCGTGAGGGCGAACTCGACGGAGCGATGCTCTTCCTCGCGAGTGACTCATCGAGCTTCGTGACCGGCCAGGTCCTCCACGTCGACGGCGGCTGGACCATCAGCTGACACACGACGATTGACCCCGATGGTGAGGCGGCGGCGATGGTGTGCACCTCCTCCCCCATGGGTGCACACCATCGCCCCGCCTTCCAAGGCGAAAGGCCTCGGTCGGCACGTACTCGACGAGTCGGAGTTCGTGAACGGCCCATATGTTGGGTCGCGTTTGTACATTCCGTCAAGGGGTCCGGTGTGTTTTCAGCCAACGGCTACGTCGTGACGGAAGCACCCAGGGCATCGCCGAGGAACGACAGCTGCAATCGCAGGAGGTTCTCCGCAACCTCCTCCTGGGGTGTCATGTGGGTGACACCCGACAGCGGGAGCACGGTGTGGGACTTCCCCGCTTCGAGAAGGGCGCGGCTCAACTGGAGGGTGTGGGCCGCCACGACATTGTCGTCGGCGAGGCCGTGAATGAGCAGCAGCGGCCGCATCGGCGCGTCACCCATTCTCGCGGGCTCGGTGAGGAGATCTGAGCGCTCATAGTTCTCGGGCTCCGTGCCGGGGTGACCGAGGTAGCGCTCCGTGTAGTGCGTGTCGTACAGACGCCAATCCGTGACCGAGGCGCCGGCGATGGCGGCGTGGAACACATCAGGACGACGGAACACCGCCAGCGCGGCGAGGTAGCCGCCGAACGACCAGCCTCTGATCGCCACTCGCGACAGGTCGAGGGCCGGGTTCGCGTCCGCGGCGGCGTACAGGGCATCGATCTGGTCATCGAGAACGGACGCGGCCAGGTCACCGCGGACCTCACGCTCGAATGCCGGGCCACGTCCCGGTGTGCCGCTGCCGTCGGTGACGAGCACCGCGAAGCCCTGATCGGCGAACCACTGGCTGGCGTGGAAGAGCCCTGCCGCCTGCTGCACTCGCTGGGCGTGGGGTCCGCCGTAGGGATCGAGCAACACGGGGAGCGACGAACCATCGTGATCGTGGGGCAGGAGGAGCGCCGATGCGAGTTCGCGCCGGCCGAGCCGGAGCAGCGCGATGTTGAGCTCGACATCGGGGGTCTCGGAGTGGTCCCCGATCTGTGCGACGACCGCGCCGTCGACGACCACCTCCGGCCTGCCGTCGCCTCCGTCGATCGAGCGGACCGTGCGGACGGTGGTGCCACCGCCGACGATGGCGCCATGCAACCCGGCGGCGTTCGTGAGCCGGTCCACGGAACCGTCCCAGCCCACCGAGACGATGTCGATCGTGGTGGGATCGAATGAACCCGCGATCAGGATCCGTTCGGTGTCGGCGGCGATGACGCGGCGAACCTGGAGGTCGTCACCGGTCACCGCCTCGCCGTCGACGCAGAGACGCCTCGCCGCCCCGCGGTCCTCGACCGTGATGAGCCGACCATCGTGCAGTCGCGGCATGCCGGGAATCAGCTCGACCCAGTGTTCGTCACTGGTCCGGTAGCGCTCGGTGCACGCACCCGTGACCGGATCGACGTCGAGGACCGCCAGCGTGCGCTGGTCGCGACTCTGCACGGTGAGGATCAGTCCTTCGTCGGTCCAGGCGGCGGCGGCGAGGTATTCCCACGTGCGGGTGTCCCACGAGGATCCGCCATGCCAATCGACATCCACTCGGCCTTCGTCGAGCCCGACGATGGCAAGCGCCACTTCGGCGTTCGCCGTCCCGGCACCCGGGTACCGGATTGCCGCGGGCGCCGCCGACGGATCGACCGGCGCGGAGATCCACCATTCGTCGATCGGCGCGACATCGACGCGCTGGACCAGGAGGCGGTCGCCGGCCGGCGCCCACCAGAACCCGCGGGTGCGCCCCATCTCCTCCCCCGCGATGAACTCGGCGGCACCCCACGAGATCGTCGCACCGTTCTCGCCGATCACCAGCCGATCACCGATCGCATCGACGACCCGCAGCGACTCGTCGGCCACGTAGGCGACCGCGGTGCCATCCGGCGACAGGCGAGGGTCGAACGCTCCCGCCGCCGTCGACAGGATCTCCACCTCGCCGGTGCCGATGGCCACCCGGGCGACCTGGCCACCGATCGCGAAGGTCGCCAGGGAGAGGTCGGCGGTGGCGTCATAGGCGACGATGCCGCCGCCGGATTCGCGAGCGCGCTCGCGTCGAGCACGCTCCTCGGCCGGGAGATCAGCATCGTCCGCCCCGAGTGCCGTTGGATCGACGACGAGGCACTCGCTGCCTGCCGCGACATCGATCGTCCAGAGGCCGTTCACCGGGTCCTCGGGACCCGACGATCGGAGGAAGGTCACGGTGGCGCCGTCGCTCGCCACGCGTATGTCACGGGGAGCGCCGAGGGTGAATCGTCGGGTGACGGCCTGACGGCGCGGAAACGACGCGGTGTTTGTCATCCCCGGATTGTGCCCGAGATCCGGCGGTCGGGCGCGGCGCCTAGATTGTCGCCAGGACCTTCGACCAGGAACGCGCCATCACGCGGCTCACCAGATCTCCGCTCTTCCCGTTCGAAGGCGACTTCCGACTGAAGGACCTGGCTCCGCCCATGGAGGAGGAACTGGCCCGCTCCGGTGAGGGCGGCGACCGGGAATGCCACCGCTGCGCGAGTGGTGACGAAGGGGTCCTCTGGCGAAAGGCGCCATGGATCCTCACTCCGATCTTCGCCTCGGCAAATCCCGTGGGTCTGTTCCTGGAGGCCGCGATGCGCGCCCAGCCGTCAGCGGGCCGAGTGCACATTCATCGCTTCGCCGACGGGTCGTCACACTTTCACGTCTGGTTCCAGGGCCGGCCCGCCCGCCAGCTGGAGCTCTACGGCTGGGGCAACAACATCTGGGCCAACAACATCTGGGCCCAGGTCCTCCCGCCACTCCCCGACGAGGTCATCGCCACGAACCATGCCGCCGTCCTGGAGGCGTTCGCCGCGAGCTACCGCCGCGAGTTGGCCTGACGGTTCACTCGTCGTGAACGAGCTGGGCCAAACGCGCCCGACCGTCCATGACCAGAAAGCCCCGGCCGGGGACCTCGAGGCGAGGTAGCCGGCTCGGAAGGGGTGCACTGAGGAAGTCGCCGTCCAGCGGTTCGGGCTGCAGCAGGATCCCGGCCCGAGAGGAAGCGACCTCCGTTGCCCAATGCCCGAACGACTGACGGAGCCGGGTCACCGAGGTAGCGGCGATGACGTGCACTCCGGCCGGTGGATCGGCGACCAAGCGGCTGAGTTCGCCCGCGGCGTCATCGACCTGCAGGCAGTTGTCGACGAGGACGAGCGTCGGCACCCCGTCGGTCAGTACGTCGCCCAGCTGGTCCGGTGCGACGGGTGCCACCCCGAGGGTTCCGGCCAACGTCGACTGGCCGACGACCACCACCGATGACGCCAACCGACCGATCGTGGTCAGGGCAGTGGTGCGGCCACTGCGGGCGGGGCCGAGCACCAGTGCGTGCTCACCGCGATGAAGGAAGAGCGACGCGGGCTCGAGGTCGTGGTCGGCCACCGCGATTCTGAGTTCGGTGGTCGGGCCCTGGACCACCGCAGCGTCCACGGACCACGAGGGAATCGACGACCCGAGGATGCCGACGTCGAACGGGACCGACGATGGGCGAGCGCTCGCCCAGACGGCCGCGGCCTGATCGAGCGAGGGAGCCGAGCGCATGATGTGCAGAAGCGAGCCATCGCCAACGCGACGGGCACGCCCGGGCGGTAGATCGTCATCACTGACCGGCAACCCGAATCGGAGCGCGTCAGCGGCGTCGCCGAAGTGATGGAGCAGGACGGTGCTCGCCGTGGCCGCAAGTGCGGTCGGGAGCTCGGCAGCTCGTCGAACCGATGCCGCCACGACCACGCCGACCGCGGGGCCGTCCGCCCAGATGCGTGCGAGTTGTGCGTGGAGGTGGCTCTCTCGGATCGGGTCGTGCGCTCGTTCGAGTCCACCGAGATCGTCGATGACCAGAACGATGTCGGCTCGGCCACACGACTCGTCCGCTCGACGGCCGGTGATCTCGTCGTCGAGACGGCGAATCAGCCGACGCCGCCGCTCAGTTTCGATCGGGCCGACGACGGAACCCACCGACGCGAGCTGCCCGAGGGCACCGAGGTCACCGGCATCGAGGTCGATCACGTGGACGTGAGCATCGGCGTCGACTGCTGTGAACGCCGCTTCGGCAAGGGTGGTCGTGGCCCCACTTCGTGGTCCGCCGACGACCACCAGATGACCGTCGCTCGGGCACCAACCCTCGACCCGCGTGCACTGGCTGTCCGGGTCGTCGACCAACCACCAGCCCGCGGCCTCCCGATCGACCTCGGGAGGCAGCGGCGCCGGCCAGGGTGCGCGCGGCCTCGGGCGTTCCGCCCACGCCGCGCCGATCGTGTCGACCAACCGTTCGAGATCGGTTGGTCGATCGTCGGCACGCGCCAGGGTTGCATCCGGCGGCACGGTCGCGGCCTCGCCGACAACCCTCGTGAGAATCGGTGCGTGTCCTGCAGTGCGACCGGTGACGAGGGCCGATTGGAATGAGACCAGCTCGGCAGGGCCGAGGCGAGCGATTGCGCGGCCCGGCCGCGAGCGGGAGATCGCGGCCGCGTCGGGTGCACCGATCACATCGACCGAATCGTGGGAGTCGGTGACCCGCAACGCGATCCGACATCCGGCGTTGGCGCGGATGTCGTCGGTGACGACGCCGGCGGGTCGCTGAGTGGCGAGCACGAGGTGCACGCCGAGACTCCGGCCCCGCTGAGCGATGCCGACCAGCGCGTCGAGGAAATCCGGGAGTTCGGTGGCGAGCGTGGCGAACTCGTCGATCACCACAACGAGGCGGGGCAGGGCTTCCTCGCCCTTCCCCACCGAACGAAACGCAGCGATGTCTTGAGCCCCAGCCGCACGCAGCCGATGCTCCCGATGACGGAGCTCCGCCTCGAGACAGTGCAGGGCCCGAGCGGCCAACGACTGATCGAGGTCGGTGACGAATCCGGCGACATGCGGGAGTGCATGGCAACAATCGAAAGCCGCTCCGCCCTTGTAGTCGATCAACACGAAGGCGCAGTGCTCGGGATCGTGCGAGGCGGCAATGCCCGCGATCATGGATCGGAGCAGCTCCGACTTGCCGGAACCGGTCGTGCCGGCGACGAGCACATGTGGCCCGTCCGCGATCAGGTCGAGTTCGACCGGTCCGTGGGAATCTGCGCCGATGACCGCGACGAGCGAATCGACGCCGGCCGTGGTCTGCCAACGCCCGACGATCTCCGACGGACCGCCGCCGTTCACCTCGAGCGTCTCGAGGAGAGGCACTGAATCGGGAATGCCGGCGTCGCGCCGCTGGAGCGCAGGATCATCGAGCTGGGCGAGTCGTCGGGCCACGCAGAGCGCGGTCGCCACCGGAAGGCACCAGCTCGCGCCGGCCGTGCCCGGTCGTCCCGCGCGGGGATCGCGGTGAGTGACTCGTTCCTCGTCGACTTCGAGGAGATCCGTGCATCCGGCGGGCAGGCGATCGATCGCGGGAGCGATCACGATGAGGGCGGCGCGTGCATGGCTGATCAAGCGCCGACCGACGGTGTGACGAGCACCGAACGCGGCGGGGTCGTCGAGAAGACCGACGACAACCGTTGCGTCGTCCGCGATCTCGACGAGTCCTCGGTCAGCCAGGTCGACATCAGCCGTCGTGCCGACGAGCACACCGGCCTCCCCGTCGATCGGGTCGGCGCAGTGCGGGAGGAGCCGGCACCACCGCCATGATGCCACCGAGTCGTTCGAGGTGGCGAGGACGAGGCGAACCGCCGAGGGTCCGTGGTGCACGGCAAGCTGGGCGACCAGTGCTCGAGCCAGCGCCTGGGCGTCGGGTCGCGGGCCGACGATCCCGACGACGCAACCGACACCGAGATCAACTTCCATGGGCACGTCCGCCAGCGCCGGCCCGCCCGAGATCGCCTCGATCGCGAGCACGCTCGGCTCAGCCGAGGTGTCTCCTTCGACATGAAGCGGCGGGTTGAAGGTCGAATCGATCGTGCCCACGCCCAACCGAAACGAATCCAGATCCGTGGCTGATCGTTCCCAGACGCGCGAAGACAGTCGCGACGCTCGCTCGACGACCTCGTCCGTGTGGGGCACGAGTGATCGACGCCGCGCGGCCTCGGCCGCGCCGAGAATCGGCAACCTGGCTGAGAGCGAGGCACAGGATTCGCGGTCGCGTTGAGCGGTTCGTCGGTGCTCGCGCTCCGCCCGGTGGCGGCGCTCCCACCACATGCCGACGGTGATGAACGGCCCCAATGCAGCGAAGACGGCAAGCATCGGCGAGAGGAGAAGGGCGACGACGGCTCCGCCGACCAGCGGCATGATGATGCCGGCGATCGACAGCGGCTCACGAGGAGGGGGGTCGGGCGGCTTGGCGGGAACGATGATCGCCGCCGGGTCGATGGCCGGGGTCAGCCGGGGTGGTCGATTGAACGGCACGACGCCACCGACCAGGCCGATCCCCTCTTCCACGGTTACCGAGGGCATGTCGGCCCAGGTCCTGTCGTCCGCCGACAACAGAACCCGGGCCGTTGTTTTCGCCGGGAC
>JAERSO010000133.1 GCA_016845585.1 Acidimicrobiaceae bacterium
CCCTCGCTCTTGAGGACCTCGGCGAGGGCCACCTTCTGCTTCGACGACGGCATGGAGACCTCGTCGTGCATCGCCACGTTGGCGTTGCGGATGCGGGTGAGCATGTCGGAAATCGGATCGGTCATCGTCATTGTTCTGCTCCTCCCCTCACCAACTGGCCTTCTTGACGCCCGGCAGCTCGCCGGCATGCGCCATCTCACGCAGACAGATCCGGCAGAGGCCGAACTTGCGGTACACCGAGTGCGGACGACCGCACCGGCGGCAACGCGTGTACTGACGCACCTTGAACTTGGGCGTCTTCTGCTGCTTCTGGATGAGTGCTTTTTTCGCCATGGGTCACTGCCCCTCGCGTCGGAACGGGAAGTTGAACGCATCAAGCAGGGCTTTGCCCTCCTCGTTCGTCTTCGCCGTGGTGACGATCGTGATGTCCATACCCCGGGTGGTGTCGACCTTGTCGTAGTCGATCTCGGGGAACATGAGCTGTTCGGTCACGCCGAACGTGTAATTGCCGTTGCCGTCGAACGACTTCGGCGGGAGGCCGCGGAAGTCACGGATTCGCGGGATCGCCAGCGAGATGAGGCGATCGAGGAATTCGTACATCCGGTCACCTCGGAGGGTGACCTTGCAGCCGATGGCCTGACCCTCACGCAGCTTGAAGCTGGCGAGGCTCTTCTTGGCCCGGGTGATCACCGGCTTTTGGCCGGCAATGGTCTCCATGTCGGACAGGGCGCCCTCGAGGAGCTTGGCCTGTCCGACGGCGTCACCGACGCCCATGTTGAGCACGATCTTCTCGATCTTGGGCACCAACATGATGTTGTCGAGTTCCAGGGTGTCCTTGAGCTGGGCCCGGATCTCGTCGTTGTACCTGGTCCGCAGCCGCGGGGTGATCGTGGTGGTCACTTGATCTCCTCACCGGTGCGCTTGCAGACACGGATCTTCGACCCGTCGTCGAGGACCTTGTACCCGACACGGGTGGCCTTGCCGTCCTTCGGGCTGATCACGGCGACGTTGGAGGCGTCGATGGGCATCGCCTTGTCGATGATGCCGCCCTGCTGATCGGCCCGGGTCGGGGCCTGGTGCTTCTTGGCGACGTTGACGCCCTCGACGACGACCTTGCCCGTCTCGGGCATGGCCTTCTGGACGACGCCCTCAGCGCCCTTGTCCTTGCCGGCGAGCACGACCACGCGGTCGCCCTTGATGATCTTCATCACAGAACCTCCGGGGCCAGCGACACGATCCGCATGAACTGCTTCTCACGAAGCTCTCGGCCCACCGGACCGAAGATGCGGGTGCCGCGCGGCTGCTTCTGATCGTTGATCAGCACCGCAGCGTTCTCGTCGAAACGGATGTAGCTGCCATCCGGGCGACGCTTTTCTTTCTTGACACGAACGACGACACACTTGACGACATCGCCCTTCTTGACCTGAGCGCCCGGGATCGCATCCTTGACCGTGGCGACGAAGACGTCACCGATCGAGGCGTAACGACGCTTCGAGCCGCCGAGGACCTTGATGCACAAGACCTCCTTGGCGCCCGAGTTGTCGGCGACGCGAAGGCGTGACTCCTGCTGGATCACTTCGCACGCTCCAGGATCTCGACGAGACGCCAGCGCTTGTTCTTCGACAGCGGGCGAGTCTCCTGGACACGCACGCGGTCGCCGATGTTCAGCGTGTTCTCCTCGTCGTGGACGTGGAGCTTCTTGTTGCGCTGCACGGTCTTGGCGTAGCGGCGGTGACGCACACGGTCGATGGTCTCGACCACGGCGGTCTTGTCCATCTTGTCCGAGACGACGATGCCCTCTCGGACCTTGCGGGCGTTCTCGCGGGTTTCGGTCTCAGCCATCAGCCGGCCTCCTCCGCCGCCGCGTCGGCCGCGGCGATCTCACGGGCCCGGAGTTCGGTATGAACCCGGGCGATTTCCTTCTTGACCTGCTTCATGCGGGCCGAGTTCTCGAGCTGTCCAGTCGCGAACTGGAAGCGCAGGTTGAACAGCTCTTCCTTGCGGTCCGCAAGGGTCTCGAGCAGATCGGTGTCGCCGAGATCGGCGAGGGTCTTGGCCTTCGCCATCAGAACCCCTCCTCACGCTTCACGAAGCGAGCCTTCACGGGCAGCTTCTGGATGGCACGGTTGATCGCGGCGCGGGCGATCTCCTCGTCGTGATACGACAGCTCGAACATCACACGGCCGGGGCGGACGACGGCGACCCACTTCTCGGGGTTGCCCTTGCCCGAACCCATGCGGGTTTCGGCCGGCTTCTGGGTGACCGGCTTGTCGGGGAAGACATTGATCCACACCTTGCCGCCACGCTTGATGTGACGGGTCATGGCGATACGGGCCGCCTCGATCTGGCGGGCGGTGATCCATCCGGGCTCGAGGGCCTGGATGCCGTAGTCGCCGTAGCTGACCTCGGTGGCGCCCTTGGCGCCGCCCTTCATGCGTCCACGGTGGTGCTTGCGGTGCTTGACCTTCTTGGGCATCAACATGATCGAAACCTCAGTCGTTGGCCCGGAAGTTCGGGGTCTCGGACTGCTCACGAGTGGAGGCCTCGATGGCGTCCTCCTCGTCGAGCAGTCGCTCGAATTCGGGATCGGCTTCCTTGATGAGCGGAGCCGGCTCTTCGTCGACCTCGTTGTCCGCACCCTCGGTCTCGGGGGTGGCGACGCGCTTCCGAGCGGCGCTGGACACGACCTTGCGGGGCTTGG
>JAERSO010000134.1 GCA_016845585.1 Acidimicrobiaceae bacterium
ACCTGACGGTAGGCCTCGGCCTGCTTGGAGAGGTCGTCGTAGACGATGAGCGAGTGTTCGCCGTTCTCCATCCAGTGCTGGCCCAGGGCGCAACCGCCGTAGGGAGCCAGGTACTTGAACGGTGCCGGGTCGGAAGCCGGGGCGACCACGACGGTGGTGTACTCCATAGCCCCGAGCTCTTCGAGCGTGGCAACCGACTGGGCGACGGTCGAGGCCTTCTGGCCGATCGCCACATAGATGCACTTCACGCCCAGACCCTTCTGGTTCAGGATCGTGTCGAGCGCAATGGTGGTCTTGCCGGTCTTGCGGTCGCCGATGATCAGCTCTCGCTGGCCACGGCCGACCGGGATGAGTGAGTCGATCGACTTGATGCCGGTCTGCATCGGCTCGTGCACCGGCTTGCGACCGGTGATGCCCGGCGCCTGGATCTCCATACGGCGGGGCTGCACATTGGTGAGCGGACCCTTGCCATCGACCGGCTCGCCGAGCGGGTTGACGACACGGCCCAGCAGGCCGTCGCCGACGGGGACGGACAAGATGTCGCCGGTGGCGACCACGGTCTGGCCTTCCTCGATGCCTTCGACGTCGCCGAGGACCACGGCGCCGATCGAATCCTCGTCGAGGTTGAGGGCGAGACCGACGAGACCGTTCTCGAAGCGGAGCATCTCGTTGACCGCCGCGTTGGGCAGGCCCGACACGCGCGCAATACCGTCGCCGACCTCGAGCACCCGACCGACGGTGGTCTGCTCGACCGAGGGGGTGAAGCCCTCGAGGTTCGCCTTCAGCGCTGCGGTGATCTCATCGGTGTTGATCTGCAGATCAGCCATTTTCGTCTATCTCTCTGGTGTGAAGTTCTGGGTGGGGCGGTGAATCGTTGGAGTGACAGGTCAGCCGATGTGGCTCTTGACCTGGGCGAGGCGGCTGCGGACGCTGCCGTCGATGACGGTGTCGCCGATCGTGGTGACGATGCCCCCAAGCACGGAGGGATCGACCGTCACGCGAACGTCGACATCCTTGCCGGTCGCCTGCTTGAGCGAGGCGGCGAGGCGCGACACCTGATCCTCGGAGAGGGCCACGGCGGAGCGAACCTCGGCGACGTCTCGGCCGCTGGCGGTGGCCAGCTTGGCGACGAGGGCCCGAGCGATGGCCGGGAAGTCACCGGCCCGACCAGCGCCGACGACGAGCGACACGGCGGCGGTCGTGACATCGGAGGCCTTCCCCTGGAGGAGGTCTTCAACGATCTGCTGACGGGTGGCGGCCGGCACGTGGGGGTCGGCGAGGGTGTTGCGCAACTCGTCGTTGGCTTCGAGGGCCTGGGCGAAGCGCAGGATCTCGTCGTCGGCCCCCGTATCGCCCTCGGCTCGCAGCACAGCGAGGAGAGCGGCGGCGTAGGCGTCGATGGTGTCGCTCATGAGATGGTCTTTCGTTCCGCGGTCAGCTGGCGCCGACGCTGGAGATGTAGTCGTCGATCAGTGCGGACTGGGTGGAGTCGTCGAGGTTGTTGCGCACCACGGCATCAGCCGCAACGCGAGCCTGCCCGGCAACGGCAGCCCGAAGGTCGGCCAAAGCCTGGTCGCGCTGGGCGGCGACCTCGATCCGGGCCCGTTCCTTGGCCTCGGCGACGTCGTTTTCTGCCCGAGCGATCAGGTCTGCCTCGAGGCGGGTGGCCTGGCCGCGAGCGTCGGCGATGATCGCTTCGGCTTCGGCGCCGGCGTCACCGAGCGAGGAGGTCAGGGCCTCCAACTCGGCCTCGGCCTCTGCCTTGGCCTGCTCGGCCTCGGCGAGTTCACCCTCGACCTTGGCGGAGGTCGTCTTCATGGCGGCCTTGATGGCAGGCACGCCCTTCATGACGAACACCACGGCGATGATTAGGAACGCAGCCGAGCCCCAGTAGAGCTCGTTGGGATCGCCGGGGATCCAGTTCCCGTTTGGTCCTTCGGCGGCGAAGATTCCGATCATGGTCGTCTCCTTCAGTCGGCCGAGAGGGCCTGATCGATGACGGACTGCTGGTTGCCGGCGTCGAGATCACGGCCGAGCACGATCTGCGCAGCCCCGACGGCAAGCGACGAGACGTCGCCTCGCATGCCGGAGAGCGCTTCGGCTCGAGCCTCATCGATCTCGGCTTGTGCACTGCGCCGCATCTCGGCGATTTCCGTGTCGGCCTCGGCCTGCAGCGCCGCGCGACGCTCGTCGGCGGCGGCACGCGCCCCGGCGAGGATGGCGTTGGCTTCGGCACGAGCCTCCGCAAGGGCGGCCTCGTGGTCCCGGCGAGCCGAACCAAGGGCAGAGGTGGCCGCATCGGCGGCGTCCTTGCCCGACTGGATCGTGCTGGAACGCTCCTCCATTGCCCGCAGGATCGGGGGCAGGAGGACGAACTTCATCATCGCCCAGAGGGCGAAGAAGAAGATCGCCGCCCAGACGATCTCGTTCTCGACGGGAATGACGGGGTTCGGCGGATCGCCGGCCTCTTCTTCGGCCGCTACAACGATGGCCAAGAGATTGATC
>JAERSO010000135.1 GCA_016845585.1 Acidimicrobiaceae bacterium
ATCAACGACGTGGACGCCATGCTCGACGACCTCGCCGCTCAGGGCCACGTCCTGTTCGGCGGCCACGGCGTCACGAAGGAGGCCGAGGCCCGGGTCGGTTCGGCGTTGCTGAACCAGTTCAAGTTGGAGCTCGACTCCAAGATGAAGGTCATCGACGGCGACCCGGACGGCATCACCAACCTGTACAAGAAGCGGCACGCCGCCCGGCTGCTGGAGCTCCAGACCTTCAAGGACGAGCTGGCGAACGAGTACGCCGGCTGGAAGGAAGCCCGGGAAGACATCGTGGCGAACGTGCAGGTTCGTGACGAGGACCGTCGGTACCACAAGCGGATGTTCGAGCGGTGGCAGGCCGCCAACCCGGACACCATCGACCCGGTCCGGCCTGACCTTCGTGTCGGCTATCTCGTCGACTGGGCGGAGACGTTGGAGCGCCGGTACGGCGACTACGACGCCGTGCCATTGGACCAGCTCCGCACGTTCCTCGACCTTGCCGGCGAGTGGGCCGAGGACGACTACTTCCGTATCAAGTACCGGCAGTTCCTCCGGTCGACGTGGGGAACGATCGAGACGGTGAAGGACGACTGATGAACGCAGACAAGATCCGGGACCTCCTGTTCGACCTGTGGACCTCGACTTTCGAGAACACGGACCGAGGGGTCGTAGGCCTCGGCGTCCTCGAGGAGCAGCTGAAGGGCCGTGACGCCGAGCTGGAGGAGTGGTACGCCGGCCTCGACGCCGAGGCCCGCCAGCTCAACCCGTCGGCGACTGACGTCGTTATCGCCAGCACCGTCAAGGCGATGATCTCGGAGCCGGGTTCGTTCCGTGCCGCCGAGTGGCTCCGGTACGGGTTCGCCAGCGTCGACCCGTCCGGGAACCCGACGGTTCCGTCCGAAGCGGTGTTCCGCCAGCAGGTCGGGAAGGTCGCCGCAACGGCGGCGGCGGGTTCCACGGAGGACCCGCTGTACCCGAAGATGCTCGAGAGCTTCCTCGTGCAGCGGGGCATGCTCGAGAAGAACCGGGGCTTCGACGACAACGGCAACCCGCTCCCGGACCTGCTGTCGACGGAGGCGCAGGCGGCCCTGCTTGACGGCGCCAAGGACTGGTTCGCCCTGAAGGGCGTTGACACGTCGGCGTGGACGTGGGAGACGACGGCCCCGATCATCGACCGGATGGGCATCGGCGAGATCGGGGCGTTTTGGGAGATGGTGTTCCCTCAGGACGCCCAGCAGTACTACACGATCGCCGTCCCGGACCAGCACGGCGACATGAAGCGGATCTCCGTGCCGGCGGCCGCCCTCGGCGCCATCCAGCAGCAGATGCCGCTCCTGTCTCGAGGGCAGCTGCATTCGGCGATCGTCACTGGGGCCCAGTACGACAACGTCGACTACCAGTCGATCCTGTTCGTCGCCGACCAGCTCGGGCAGGTCGACCCGTTCGCCGATCAGCCTGACGTCGATCCGACGACCGGTCAGGTCTTGCCGGAGTCGATGACCCCCAGCGTGGACTCGAGTTACGAGGCGATCGCCGGCCGTCTCGCTGCCGGCTACGAGCTGTACCGGGACAAGGGCTTGGCGTTCGTTCACGCCATCGACCCGAGCCTCGCCGGCGCCGTCCGGGCCACCCCGTACAACCTGTCGACCGAGCAGGTCAACCGGGTGAAGGAGATGATCAAGGACTTCCAGCGGCACAGCACCTACGAGGGCACGCCGGCTACCCCGTACAGCATCAACGTGATGGCGTCTCTCGAGCCCGACTCGAAGGTCGAGCTGGAACGGGAGGAGAAGCCGGGCGAGGTGCGGGAGCAGTTCCGTGAGCTGTACAGGTCGTGGTTCCTGACTGATCCGACGAGCGAGCAGCTCGGCGACTTCGAGCAGCACTTCGACCGGGAGCTCGCCGTGTATGCCCGGGAGTTGCGGGCCGCTACTCCGAACCCGTTCGGCCCGGTCGCTTCGGGCCGGGTCGACCGGGACGTCCTGCTACAGGCCCAGCGGGGCGAGGTCGTCACCGACGAGTTCGCCCCGAAGCAGCCGTCCGCCGCCGAGCTGGGCGTGACGTACCTCCGGGATTCCGACATGTACCAGCCGCTGTTCTTGAACAAGCCGACCGGGGTCACCGAGTCGGACTACACGTCGGCGTTCCGGTCGGCGGCCACGTCGGCCCTCGGTTCGGCCGACGCCCATCTGGCTACCGAGTCGACGAAGGCTGGGATGCAGACGGGCCGCACCTCTGACGTGGCCCGGCACGCCATGTACTCGGGTGCCGGCGCCGAGTCGGCAACATTCCGTGGGCGGTTGGCGAGGGCCGGCAACGTCCTCAGGAGGTCTACCTGATGGCCATGGAGCACGCCGAGAGGCTTCGTTTCGCTGAGGCGGTGCTCGCCGGGATCGGCGCCCCGATCACGGCCGGCAACGTGCACGTCATGTTGGCGTGGATGGCGAAGGAGAACACGGCCGCCACGTTCAACCCGTTGGCGACGACGTACGGCAAGTCAGCCGGGTACGAGCCGTTCAACGACAACGAGGGCAACCCGGTGTGGAACTACCCGTCGTTCGAGGAGGGGGTCACCAACACGGTCGCCACCCTCGTCTCGGAGCGGTTCCCTGACCGGTACGCCGACCTCGTCGAGGCGTTCCGGGCCGGCACCACGACCGAGGAGATCCTGAACAACCCGAACATCGTCGCCGAGTTGGAGACGTGGGGATCGTTCGCCGGCAACGCCTCGTTCGGTTCTGACACCGGCTGGTCCGTCGAGCAGCTCGAGGGCATGTATTCGGCGGGCCTCGACGAGGCCGCCGGGCTGTTCGGCGCACCGCCTGCCACCGCTGCCGGCGGTACCGGCGAGCGTCCCGGCCAGCCGGCTGCGACGGGCGAAGAGACGACGCCGACGCCGGCGACGCCTGACGTGGATTGGGCGGGCATCGAGTCCGACATCGTCGGTGCCGGGCCGGAGCAGGTGTTCCCGTGGGGGTACGGGTCGAACCCGTATGCGGCCGCCTCGAGGATCCCGTCGGGGTTCGAGGTGTACCGGACGAGCAACGAGGCGTTCGTCGTGTACGAGGTCGACGGCGGCATGGGGGCATCCACCCACGTCTACTTCGACGCCACGGACATGTCCGACGTCCTGCCTGCCGGCACGTTCGTCGAGGCCCACGAGTGGTCCCGGCTGAACGGCGGCTGGGTGGACGGCGGGACGTCGACGGTTCTCCAGACCGAGGACGACTTCGTTGGCCGGTCGTGGAACGAGATCGTCGTATGGGCCCTCGATCAGCTGAATGTCCTCGGCACGGACCTGTTGGCCGAGCCGGACATCGTGGCCGGCGTGGCCTCCCTGATCGCCAACCCGGACATGTCCGACGAGGAGATCCAGAACCTGTTCGTCGGCACCGACTACTGGCATCGCCAGTCTGTGCGGGCCCTCGAGTGGAACGACCTGCCGCACGCCCAGCAGACGCAGGAGAAGATCGAGGCGTTCCTCGGCCTGCTCAGCCTCGCCGAGGTGTGGGTCGGTGTCGAGGAGGTCGACAAGACCGCCCTGCTCGACGGCTTCGACGGGTCGTGGGAGTGGCTGGCGAAGGCTTCTGCCGACTGGGACCCGCAGCTCGCCGACCTCGCCCTGCGAGCCGAGGAGGTGGCGTCCGGTCAGGCAACGCAGACGGTGCAGGTCGCCGAGTGGTTGACGCCGTGGGCGGCGTCGGTCACCGACTCCCCGTACAACCGCCGCCGCACCGAGGACATCCGGCTGCGTGGGGAACGGGACGCCGGCATCTCCGCCATGAAGGGGGCGATCACCGACCTGTACGAGCGGCAGGGCATGCCGGTCACGGTCGGCACCGTCGACGGGTGGGCGAAGAAGCTGTACCTGAATCAGATGACGATCGAAGAGGTCGAGGACCTGATCAAGGACGAGGCGTCGAGCGCATGGATCCACAA
>JAERSO010000136.1 GCA_016845585.1 Acidimicrobiaceae bacterium
GCCCTGCTGAGCGATGTTGCCCTCGGACACGAAACGGGCCGGAGAGCCGTCATAGGACGGATCGACCTGGTCAGCCGACCAGATCCCCTGTGCCACGAACACATCAGCGAACGTGCCGCCACCGAAGATGTTGATCGTCACGCCCTTGTCGCCGAGATCGGCGATCGTGTTGACATCCGGATGTGCATCCGGGTCCCACATGATCATCTGCGGGTTCTTCTCAAGCGGCGCCACCACCGACAACAGCGGGGCGTCTTCGAAACGCAGCGCCTGACCATCAGTGGTGCCATACCCGAGATGGATCGAATCATCGGTGTACATGTGGCTCGAGACCGGCGCAAAGCCGATCGCGGGACCACCCGTACGAACCTCGAAATCGATGCCCAGCTCAGCGCCACCAGAACCGATCATCGGGCCTGACACGACCTTGTTTCCGACGTCGACCGTGTAGCCGTCGCCGATCAGGTTGTACAACGCGCCGTGCTCGGCCTCAGGGAACCAGTCCGTCTGAATCACCAACGGCGACGGGCACACATCAGCCAACGAGGCCGGGGCGCCGTCGCCGTCACCGGATGAGTCATCTCCACTGGAGGTGTCATCTCCAGAGGCGCTGTCACCCCCGTCGTCGTCGTCACCGCACGCGGCGGCAAGCAAACTGAACACAACAAACACCAGCAGCAGCTGACGCCATGTTCTTTTCCTCATTTCCCCTCCCGGAGATAGTCAGTTCATATGTGTCGAAGTGTTGGTCATCGATCAGGCTCCGCCGCCTGCTGTGTCGTGCCACTTGCCGATGGCCATGTTCTGGATCCAGCCGAAGATCAGGAACACGGTGACGCCCAAGGCGGACGACATGATCACCGCGGCGAGCAGCTGCTCACCCCAGAGGTTGTTTGCGTACTTGCGCAGAAGCTGGCCGATCCCGACGTCGCCGAGTCCGAAGAAGAAGTCGCCGACGATGGCGCCGATCACGGAGAGCCCTGCTGAGATCCGAAGGCCGGCAAAGATCGCCGGTAGCGCGGCCGGGAACATCAGCTTTCGGAGGCGGGTCGTTCGGCTGGCCCGATGGAGAGTGAAGAGATCATGCATTCCGCGCTCGGCGGATTGCAGCCCGAAGAGCGTGTTCACGATGATCGGGAACAGCGAGATGATGATGCAGACCACAACGCGGGAGCGCTGGCCCGTTCCCCACCAGAATGAGATCAACGGCACGATGGCCAGGATCGGGATCGCCTGGAGCGTGACCATGAAGGGGAAGATCGCCCGCTCGACGACCTTGGCCTGGCTCATCACGGTTGCGAGGAAGAAGCCGATCATGATCGAGATGAAGAGGCCGATCATGGCCACCTTCGTGCTCGACACCAAACCGTTGAGAATCTCCGAGAAGTTCTCCCAGTCGAGAAAGCCCACCTCGAGGACTTGATGCGGCGGGCGCAGCAGGAATCGACGGCGCTCATCGAGTACGCCGTAGGAGATCGCGTACCAGAAGCCGATGAAGAGGACGCCCATGACGATCGGAGGCAGGATCGTTTCCGCGGCCAAGCGACCGCGCGACTTCAGTTGTGCCGGATGCCCGGATCGTACGGGGCTCTCCTGGATGCTCATGAGTGGGCTCCTCGCAGCTCGGCCGACACTTGGCCGCTGAGAGCAGCGAATGCGGCATCGAACCGCAGTTCGGGCTTGCGGGGATACTCGAAGGGGACAGCGAACTCGGCCACGATCTGGCCGGGACGGGCCGACATCACGAGGACACGAGTGCTCATGAACACGGCCTCGCCGATCGAGTGGGTGATGAAGAGCCCCGCGAACCCTTCGCGCTGGAACAGCTGCTGTGTCTCCTCGTTGAGATGCTCACGGGTGATTTCATCGACCGCACCGAACGGCTCGTCGAAGAGGAACACCGGTGGCTGCAATGTGAGCGTTCGTGCCAGCGAGGCACGCATCTTCATGCCACCGGACAGAGACTTCGGGTAGTGGTTCTCGAACCCGCTGAGTCCGACCATCTCGATCGCGTCCTGCGCGAGTCGGCGACGTTCGTCCTTGTCGATGCCATGAAGCTCGGCAAAGAGTTCGACATTGCGTTGGATCGTTCGCCAGTGGAGAAGGGTTGCATCTTGGAAGACGTACCCGATGCGTTCGCGGTCGACGTTCACCGAGCCTTCCGTGTTCTCCAGCAACCCCGACGCGATCTTCAACAGTGTCGACTTGCCGCAACCCGAAGGGCCGACGATCGTGACGAACTCGCCTCGGTCCACCGAGAAGCTCACGTCCCGGAGCGCTTCGGTGCCATCGGGGAAGGTCATCCCGATGCCGTCGAAGGACAGCGCCCTGCTGGTCGTCGTACTCGCAGTCAACCGGATCCCCCTGGCTGTGACGTCGAGTGGACACCTTATTCCGCCGCTTCGCCCTTGTGAAGTTCGATGATAGTAAACTTATTTTGTTCCGAACTCAGAGCGGCCCGAACAACGGAAGAGGTCCGAATGGTCGTCGAATATCTCACCTTCGATGTGCCGGTGTCCGAGCGCGCGGAGTGGCTCCGCCACGAAGAGCTGCACTGGAGTCGCTTCCTGGAAAGCCAGGCCGGCTTCGTGCGCAAGCAGATGTGGGAGGACGCCGATGACCCGACCGCGATCCATGCGGTCATCTGGTGGGAGTCGCTCGACGCGTGGCATTCGATTCCGAAGGTTGAGCTGGCGCGGGTGATGGCGGCGATGGGTGAACACGAGCGAGACGCCGCGTTGTCGACCTTCAACGTCATCCGTGACTGCTGAGTACGCCGCCTCACAGCGCTGACAACACCTCGGCCGCCCGCTCGACCAACCCGACCGGGTCGCCTCGTCCATCGTTCAGGTCGACGAGGTTGATCCCGACCGCCACCGGGTTCCATCGAGAGGCCTCGGCGGCGAGCATCTCCCCGATGTCGGACCAACGACGAACACTTGGCGCGACCACGCCGTCACTCGCAGACTGATACAGCGCGACCCGCGGCACCTCGGTGACCTCTCCCATTGATGTCACGATCGACTCGTGCTGCTCAGGAGTGCAGCCACTCAGGAACACGCCGTCGGCCAGGCGAGCCGCCAACCGTACGACTTGTGGCCCGCGCGAGCCGATCCAGATCGGGACGTCGCGAGGCGCGATGGCGTGATCGCCGGGGACGTAGCCCTCAGTCGCCTCCCCGGCGAAGACCGCTCGGGCAATCCGTACCGCATCCCGAAGCATTCCCACCGGCCGGTCCGCCGTGAGGCCGAACGGCTCGAGCGACTTCTGTCCACCCACCCCCAATCCGAGCGAGAATCGTCCGGCGCTGAGCTCGTCGACCGTTGACGCGGTCGCCGCGATCGCGCCGGGGTGACGAAGCAATGGTGAGGTGATGCCCACAGCGAGCCGGATCGTCGATGTCTCACGAGCAGCGGCCGCGAGCACCGACATCGGCTCGCGCGCAATGCCCTCATCCGCCACCCACACCTCGTCGAGGCCGAGCTCCTCGGCGCGGGCGATGGCCTCCACGAGCCTGGGCGCCGGGGCCGCAGGGAACATCCAGACTCCCTTCCGGGGGCCGCGCTGGGCAGATGTCTCGCTCATCGGACCATCGTCCTACACTCGTGCCATGCGTGTTGGAGTATTCCTCTTTGGTGGCGTCGAGATGGACGATGTCGGGAGTGGACCGCCCGCCGCAACCGACCGCCGATTCTCCCAGGAAGCCATCTGGCGGGCCACCGAACAGATCATCGACACCGGCGTGCTGTGCGACGAGCTCGGATTCGACTCGTACTGGCTCACCGAGCACCACTTCCAGTTCGAAGGCTACGAGATCATCCCGAACGGGATTCTCATCGGGGCGATTCTCGCCGAGCGCACCGAGCAGATCCGCATCGGCATGGCGTTCAACATCGTGCCCCAATGGCATCCCCTGAAGCTCGCCGAGGACTTCGCGACCCTCCACAACATCAGTGGCGGCCGAGGCATCCTCGGTGTCGGGCGCGGCACGGTGCCGCGTGAAGCCGAGAATCTCGGCACGAAGATCGGCAGCCTCGACAACCCGGACCGAGCAGCCGCCGACCAATTCAACCGTGAGCAGTTCGACGAAGCGATGGCCGTGATTCGCATGGCGCTCGATCAGGAGTCGTTCTCCTTCCACGGAAAGCACTTCGACTTCCCCGCTGCGGGGATCCCTGATCGTGGTGGTTTCGTCGAAGAGTTGACCCTCGTTCCGCGCCCCCTCCATCCCTACGAGATCTGGCAGGCCATCACCTCGCCACCATCGCTGACACAGGTCCCGAAGGCGGGCTGGGGCGGCGTGTTCTGGAACAACCATCACAGTTTCGTGAAGGCGCGTTGGGAGCAATTCGCCGAGACCTGGGCCACGACGCACGGCCGAGAACTCGACCGCGGCGAGCACCGCCAGTTGGTGTTGTGCACACGAGTGGAAGACACCCATGAGCAGGCGGTCGATGCGGTGCGCAACGGCCATGACGAATTCTGGAAGTTCCTCGGCCCCTACGGCTGGAGCAAGGGCTACATGGGACCCGACGGCAAGCCGGCACCAGCCGGTCTGATCCCCACCCTGGAAGAGTCCATCGAGCAGAAGACCTGGGTGGTCGGCACGGCCGAGGAAGTCGCCGAGACCATCAGCTGGTTCGACAGCGAGATCGGTCTCGAGAACCTCATGATCTTCCCGGCCATGCCCGGCGACGACTACGCCGACACCGCCGAGCAGATCCAGCGAATCTCCGAAGGCGTGCTTCCGCTGATCTGACTGGCGGTACTCTCGCCGCACGATGGATACGGCGATCTTATTGGCGATACTCGCCGGGTTCTTCTGGGCAGCCAACATCGTGACCGTTCGTTGGGCGCTTCAGCGCTCTCAGTCGTTCCCCCTCGCGGGCGCAGCCGTCGGGTTGTTCATCGCCGCGGCGCTGGCCCTCATCATCGCGATCGCGAGCGGGCAAGCCGCACCCACCGGCGATGACCTCCTGCGATTCGGACTCGTGGGCGCCATTGCTCCCGGGAGCGCTCAGGGACTCTTCGTGGCGGCAATCGGTTCGATCGGCGCCTCACGCACGTCGGTTCTGATCGGCACCTCGCCCGTGTTCTCGATTCTGCTGGCGATCGCGTTCCTCGGCGAGGATTGGAAGCTCGGCATCATCGTGGGCACGGTGGTCACGGTTGCCGGCGGTGCAATCATCGGCTGGGAACCCGGATTGCTCGCCCGCCGCCTCGGGGTGATGTATGGCCTCATCACCGCCTTGACCTTCGGAGTCCGAGATGTCGTCGCTCGGAGCTTCAACACCGACAGCGACATCTCGGCATGGACGTCGGGCGCGATCGTGCTAGGGGCGGCCAGTGTGGTCCTGTTCGTGATGGTGGCCGTTCAGCATCGACGCGACATGGGCTCTGCGCTGGCCGGCGCCTTCCCCGAATTCGTCGCCTCGGGCCTGCTGATCGGACTCGCACTTCCCACCCTGCTCGCCGCGCTCGATCGAGGCCAGGTCGGTGTCGTGGCACCGCTCTCACTCGCCGCGCAGAATGTGTCGGTGGTGGCGCTCGCCGCCGTGGTGTTCGGCCGCGACGAACGCACCCCCCGTATCCTCGTGGCCATCGTGCTGGTCCTGTTCGGTGCCACGCTGGTCTCGGTGGCGTGACCCACCGAGACCTCGCGGCCGACACCGTTCGCCGACTAGCGTCTTCGCCGTGAGCACCCTCGCCATCCAAGCCCATCCTCTCGACGAGAGCTACAGCGCCGCGCTCCTCGATGCCGCCCGCAGCGCACTGGAGACGAGTGGGACTTCTCACACGATCGTGAGGCTGGCTCGAGGTGACGAGCCCGTCATGGACGCCGTGCACCACGATCACCTCATCGCGGTGTGTCCGACCTGGTGGGGTGGGCCTCCTGCGGTTCTGCTCGACTGGCTTCAGCGCACGCTGTCGCCCTACGTCGATGGCTCTCGGCCACTGGCCGATTCACCGCTGCGGTCGATTCGTCGTCTGTCCGTGGTCACCTCACACGGATCCTCGCTGCTCATGAATCGAATGCAGGGCGAACCAGGCAAGCAGACCTGGTCTCGGGTGGTGATGCCCTGCTGTCA
Organism: Acidimicrobiaceae bacterium; assembly: GCA_016845585.1. Classification (GTDB taxonomy): domain Bacteria; phylum Actinomycetota; class Acidimicrobiia; order Acidimicrobiales; family Aldehydirespiratoraceae; genus JAACCU01. Next base: position 6,090 of record JAERSO010000136.1, read on the forward strand.
CCCCGACGCCCGTTTCGAATGGATCTCGCTCTACAAGATCGACCGAAGCACTGCGGCTCAGCGAACCGCGTTCCTCGACACGGTCAGGGAGCACTTCACCACCGACCCAGTGCCCGCTTGATCTTCGCGACATCGGGAGAGCCGGTCTCCAAGGAGACAACGGTTCGCCGACAGAGCCGGTGACAACTCAGGCGGATGTTCCAGGTGGTGGTGCGGCGGCCCGCATCACGCATCCGCCGAGTCTGCGACGCTGCATGAACGGTGGTGGTGATCGTTCCCAGGCGCCGAATGTTCGTCATTCCCGGCCGCACCCGTTCCTTGTCGTCGAAGACGAAGGCCACCCCCGGCACGAGCACTCGTTCCAACCAACTCTTCAGGACGGCCGGCACCGTGAAGAGGGTCGTGGGATAGCAGAAGAGCAGTGCATCCGCGTTCTGCAGGGCGGCCGCGTCCTCCACCGTTTCGGCCGTGACCAGCGGCGTGTCCTCGTGATAGGCCGCGCGCTCGGCCGTGGTCATGAACGTCTCGAAGGGTCCACCGACCAGTACTCGATGGGTGACCTCATGGCCTCCGGCCTCGAGTGTGGCCCGGGCCGTCTCCGCCACGACGGAGTCAGCTGATTCGGGGTCGAAGGCGTCGAGGAGTAGGACCTTCATGATTGTTGGAACCTCTCTCGGACATGGCCCCAGCGCTCGCCACCATCGACAGTGATGAACTCACCGGTGATCGAATTCGACTCGGCCAGGAATCGAACAGCCCGAGCGACCTCGATCGGGTCGGCCCATCGGCCCTGCAGGGTGCGACGAGCCAGACGATCGATCTGCTCCTCGCCGAACGACGCGGCGGGAATGGTCGGACCCGGCGCAACCGCATTCGCAGTCACCGATGGAGCGAGCTCCACCGCGAGTTGACGGGTGAGCGCGAGGAGCGCCGACTTCGCCACCGAGTGAGCCCCCCGATCGGGCCACGGGTGCCATGCCGAGAGGTCGACGATGTTGACGATGCTGCCCTTGCCACGAGCGGTCATCCCCGGCGCGACCTCGTTGACCAGGCGGTAGGGGCCGTGCACCAACACATCGAAAGTGGCGTACCAGGTGCCGTGGTCATCGGTGGGGAACGAAGTCGGTTCGAAATACGAGGCGTTGTTGACCAGGACATCGATGGGGCTCAATCGACGCTCGACCTCGGCGATGACGCCCGACATGGAGTCCGGGTCTGTGAGGTCGAGCCGGATCGCCGTGGCGTTCACCCCGAGCGCGACCAACTCGGCCACGGTCGCCGCCGCATCATCGGCCGACGTGCGATAGGTGACCGCCACGTCGGCACCGGCGCGAGCCAACTCCAGGGCAATCTCTCGCCCGACACGCCGCGGTGCGCCGGTGACCATCGCGGTGGCGCCGGAGAGCTCCATCAGGCCGGCGGGGTCATGATGCAGATGAATTCCAGTTGCTCGTCGCCGATCGAGTTGAGCGCCTCGAGTCGTGAGCTGGCGAAGTGAATCGAATCCCCGGGGCCGAGAACGTGGGCGTCCTGGTTCCGGAGATAGACCTCCATCTCCCCGGTCAGCACATAGATCCACTCCTCTCGCGCTCGATCGATTCGGACCGCCTCGTACTTCTCGCCCGGTGCGAATGTGCGATGAAACGGCATCAGTTGCCAGTTCGGGAAGTTGGTGAGCAGTTCGACCTCGGTACCGGAGTCACCGAGCTCAGTGGCTCGGCGACTCTCGACGCGCACGACTGGATCCCGATCGTCAGAGCTGAGCAGCTCGAACATGGGGATGCGAAGCGCGTTGGCGATTCGGTTGAGCGAGGCGAGCGACGGTGACACCTGGTCGTTCTCCAACTGGGAGAGGAAACCGATGCTGAGTTCGGTCAGTTCGGCGACCTCGCGGAGGCTCAGCCCGAGCTCATTGCGACGTTGGCGGAGTTCGCTACCGACCTTCATCTCCCGCACGTTCTCTCCTCCCGGCCCACGACCGACTCCCCGAGTCTAGGGGGGCGCATTCGGCGCCGAGACCGGCTCCATCCATCACCCATCGGTCACCCATGGGTTGCTCGGCGGCCGCAGGATCACCGGCGCGAAATCGATCGAACGGTCAGACGCGATCAATGAGGCCACCACGTCGCCCACTCCGGAGGCCTGCATCATCCGACTCCGCACGTCGGGAGGAGCGGAGCCGTCCCACAACTCGGTGTCGGTCTGTGCGGGACAGATGGTGAGTACGCGGATGCCCTCAGCGCGCCCCTCTTCACGAAGCACCTCACCGATGGCGTTGAGCCCGCCTTTCGACGCGGCATAGGCCGTGTTCTCAGCGAAACCCTGCAGCGCGGCCACGCTGCTGATGAGCACGATCTGACCGGCCGATTCGGCCAACCGCCCCCACGCTGACCTGGTCAGGGCGACGACGGCCGAGAGGTTCACGTCGAGGGTGCGGTGCCAGAACGCTTCATCGGTCTCGGTGATGGGCCGCTTCTCGAAGATGCCCGCCGCATGGACAACGACGTCGAGGCGCCCGAAACGACCGATGATCTCATCGACGATCTGTCCGGGTGCTCCAGGCGCGGTGACATCGACCGGGAGGGCGACGCCCGAAGGCTGAAGGGAATTCGTGATGGCGTGCAATCGATCCTCTCGCCGACCGGCCAACACCAACTGCGCTCCTCGTTTCGCGAGCGATTCCGCAACCGCGGCTCCAATGCCGGATCCACCGCCCGTGACCAGCGCCACGGCGCCGTCGAGGCGCTTCTCACTCATGATTGGCTCCCACGTGCGATCTCCGCCACGTCGGCGAGAAGGGTCCGATTCTCGTCGATCCCCGGACCGATGATGTTGATGAAGAACCCGTTCAGGCGGTGACGCACGATCATCTCTTTCAACTGCTCGCGACACTCGGTCTTGGTGCCCGCGATCTGATAGGCGGCCACCATTTCATCGGTGACCAGGGCCGAGATCGCCGCCACCCCGCCACGATCGAAGGCCGCGTACAGCTCGCGCATGGTGTCGTCGTCGATACCGAGGTTGCGTAGGAGCCGCGGAGGGCTGTCGAGGATCGCATAGCCGTACAGGCCGCGAGCTTCCTCGATCATCTCCGGGCTGAACGCGAGCCGGTCGAGATAGATGAGGTCGAGATCCTTTCCTGCGCGGCTCGCGATCTCGATCGATTCACGTAGGTCCGACTTCGCCATGAGCACGACGCCATCGGCCTTCTCGCCGGCGAGTTCGAGGATTCGCGGACCTCTCGCCGCCACCCAGATGGGTATCGACTGGGGTCCATGGATCAGCTGCGCGTCGTGCACGCCGACCCGTCGTCCCTCCCACTCGACCGCGTCACCGGTCCACAGCGCACGGAGGATCTCGATCGTGTCATCGATCACCGAGAGCGGCGCGGAGCGCTGGATCCCCATCGGGTGCAAAACCATCGTGCCACCCGCGACCAGCGTCACGAACGCACGTCCACCGCTCAGCTCGTTCACGGTCGCCACTGCCGCAGCCGTCGCCGCCGGATGACGGGTGTAGCCATTCGTCACGACACCGAGCCGAATGGAGTCGGTCACGCGGGCCGCGGCCCCGAGACAGACGAACACATCCTGCATGAGGCCCTCATCGGCCACCATGCAATAATCGTAGCCGAGCTCCTCTGCCGTTCGGATCGTGTCGACCACCTCGGCCGTCGACATCTGAGGGATGAGTTGCAGGCCGAGCTTGAAGTTGGTCGGTTCGGCGCTCATCGCGACACCGTCATGAAGTCGCCGTTCGCCGTGTAGCCGCCATCGACGGCCAACACATGGCCGGTGATGAATCGCGCTCGGTCCGACAAGAGAAAGACCACCGCGTCGGCAATCTCGTCGGGATCGGCCAGGCGGCCGAGCGGAATACGAGCGGTGAGTGGCTCGATCGGCAGCGCACCGCTGTTCACCAAGCCCTGAATGGTCTCGGTCGCGACATGGCTGGGCGATACCGCGTTGACACAGATTCCGTGTGGCCCCCACTCGTAGGCCAGGGCCCGCGTCATCGCGTCGATCCCTGCCTTGGAGCACCCGTACGCTGCCTTGCCGAACATGGCGTGAGTGCTGCTGACGCTGCTGACATGGACGATCCGCCCTCCCACTTCGGCCTCGACGAGCAACCGAGCGAACGCCTGAGACACGAAGAACGCCCCGTTCAGGCCGACATTGACGACGTCCGCCCACTCGCGGGGATCCTGATCGATCGCCGGGGCTTCCCGGTACATCGTTGCGCAGTTCACGAGCAGATCGAGACGACTCTCGGCTGCGCTCGATCTCATCAGCTCGGCACAGGATTCGGGGTCGGCGACGTCGACCAACGCGGCGCGAACCGACAGGTCGGCGTCGGTCAGTTCGGCTGCGGTGATCGACGCTTGATGGAGATTCAGGTCAGCCACGGTGACCCTGGCGCCCAGACGAGCCAGAGCCTCCACACACCGCCGTCCGATGCCCTGGGCGCCGCCCACCACGATGGCGTGGCGGCCCTCGAACGAATCCATCGGTTCCATGTGGCGGCCTCGATCCCTAGAAGAACGACTCCGTGAGTACGTCGTGGTTGATGCGGCCGGCGCTGAAGGTCCGGCCCGTCGTCACATTGTTGAGATGAACCTCCGCCGGCGAGTGCAGTTCGATGGGGATCTCATAGAAGTCCCGTCCAGCGTCCTCGTAGATCTCGAGAAATGGCCGACCGTACGCTTCGCACGCCGATGAGATGACCTTCTGGGCCACTTCCTCGCACTGGTCGTCGGAGCCTTCCAGCGAGATGTTGGCGATGCCCCCATACAGAAGACTGTCGTTGATGCGGCCCATCGAGATCAGATCGTCATCGACGAGCGGAGGGACGACACCGAAGCCGTGGGCCACGCGCAGCGTCCGAAGATCCATCCCCTCCTCAGCCAGTCGATGCAAGGTTTGCTCGACGATCCTTGCGGCGACCTGTACCGCACAGACCAGGCTTCGATTCGGCGCGATGAGCACGTAGAGGTCGGCCGGTTCCACCCCACACGACTCCGCGATCAGATCCGCCATGTCCACACTGATCGGCTCTGAGGCCTGGATGGCCACCACCGACTCATGGTGTTCGTCGCGATAGTCGATCCACTCGAAATAGTGATCGAGTGAGGCGGTGTTGAGCGCCCGGCCCGGCCCGGCCAGGATCGCGGCGTGCTCCGTGCCTGGAGCCTCGAGACGCCAGCCGGCGATCTGGGAGGCGACGCAACCCTCGATCGGATGATCGATCATGACCCGGACGGCGCTCAACATGCGTCCGCCGACCGCGAACGGCTCGTAGCTGACCTCGCCGAGGCCCCCGATGGTCACGAGGGTGTAGAGGTTCGCAGCTCGCCAACCACCTTTGGCTCGAAGTCCCATGTCGATGACGGTCGCGCCATTCGTGAGTCGCTCCACGATGACCCCGAGAGCATCGGCGTCGTCGATGATGAGACGAACCGTCTTCATCGCTTCCTTGTTGATACTGATCACTGTCGATCACTCCTTGTCTCGATCGCTCCTCGTGTCGATGCGGCTCAGACAGGACCGGCCTCACGCCCACCCAGACCGGCATCGACGGGCAGAATTGCGCCGTTCAGGTAGCTGGCTTCCGGCGATGCCGCGAACAAGACGGCGGCCATCAACTCCTCGGGCCGGCCGAATCGTCCGCCCGGGATGAAACTCTGCACCGCGTCTTGGACGTCGGTGTCGGGCATTCCCGCCAGGAGTGCCTCGGTGGCGATCAGTCCGGGCGCAACCGCGTTGACGCGAATTCCGTGGGGCGCGAGGTCGAGAGCCATTGCTCGCGTGAGGCCTTCGATCGCCCCCTTCGACGCGATGTAGGCCGTGCGGTTCGGAACGGCGAGGCGGGCGAGGATCGAGCTCAGGTGGACGATGACCCCTTCGATTTCGTGCTCGATCATCTCGACCGCGACGCGTTGGCTCAGTTGGAACACGCCACGGACGTTCGCTCGCCAGACCGCCTCGAACTCATCGAGGGAGACATCGAGGAAGGAGGACCGGTCGATCATCGCTGCGTTGTTGACCAGTATCGACACCGGCCCGAAGGTGTCGCGTACGGAGTCGGCCAGGCGATCGACGTCAGCAACGGACCCGACATCGGCCTGGAAGACCTCAGCCGTGCCGCCCGCGTCGAGAATCGAATCCCGGGTGTCTTCCGCACCCGACTCATCGCTGCGGTAGTTCACTGCGACGTGCGCCCCTTCGGCAGCGAACGCCTTGGCCGTGGCGGCACCGATTCCACGTGAGGCTCCGGTGACGATCACGGTCTGATCTGCAAAGCGGGTCATGCCGCCTCCCCTTCGTTGTTCGCCAGCGCCGGGGCGTCCTGGAGCGCGTTGTTGACGTCGGCGAGCAGCGCTGCGGCCGCGGCTCCATCGATGAATCGATGATCGAATGTGAGCCCGAACGTGCACAGTGACCGCACAACCGGCTGGCCGGCGTCGTCGGGGACGAACTGGTCGGTCGCTCGTCCGACGAGAAGGATCGCGCCCTGGGGTTGCGGAGGGATGGCGACGCCGCCGTCGATGCCGAACATCCCCAGGTTCGAAACCGTGAATGTGCCACCTTCGATGTCGTCGAACGTGAGCTTGTTGGCCCGCGACTTCTCAGCGCAGACAGCAACGGCATCGCCGAGGGCCGCGAATGACATTCGGTCGGCGCCGTGGATGACCGGCACCACCAATCCCTCCGCTACCGATACCGCTACGCCGAGGTTGACCTGATCGGCCGCCATCACCTCTCGGCCCTCCAGCCGACCATTGAGCATCGGGTGAGCGCCGAGACGGCTCGCGACCGCAGCGAGGATGTACGTGTTGATCGACGGTCGATCGGTTCGCGATACACGGTCCGCCATGACCGCCGACATGTCGACCACCCGTGTGACCTGACTCAATGCCGCGGTCGAGACCGCATTCGACATCGATTTCACCATCGCACGCTGGAGTCGGGTGAGGCGATGCGCCGTCTCCGTCGATGCGTGGACGTCCGCCTCCTCCGCCATGATCAGCCCTCTCGGATCTGGGCGGCCTCGGCCTCGTCAGCGGCAATGATCGCGAGCACCGTCCCCACGTCCACGGTGTCCTCCTCCTCGACGAGGATTCGGGCGATGACCCCCGCACACGGCGCCTCGAGTTCGTTCTCGACCTTCTCGGTCTCGACCTCGGCGATCACCTCACCTTCGACAACGGTGTCGCCCTCACTGACATGCCAGGCGACAACCGTGCCGTCCTCCATCGTCAGACCCCATTTGGGAAGAATCACATTGCTGCTCACCGGCTTGCCTCCATGGTTGATCTGATCGCGGCGGCGATGTTGGTCTCGTCGGGCAGGATCTGATGCTCGAGCGGTACCGAGAACGGGATCGGCGCATCGAGTCCGTCGACACGACCGACCGGGGCATGCAGATCAGAGAAGCACTCCTCATGGATCCGGGCGCTCAGCTCGGCACCGAGGCCACCGATCTTCGGGGCCTCGTTGGCCACGACCGCGCGACCGGTCTTGGCGACCGAGGCGAGCATCGTCTCGGCGTCGTAGGGCCGGATCGTCCGGAGATCGACGACCTCGACCGAGATCCCATCGGCCTGCAGTTCGTCGGCCGCGGTCAATGCCATCGGCACCATGCGCATCGTGGCGACGACGGTGACGTCGGTTCCCTCGCGAGCAATGGCCGCCGATCCGAGCGGGGTGGTGTAGTAGTCCGCCGGCACTTCGCCGCGGGCTCGGTAGAGGGCCTTGTGCTCGAGAAAGAGCACCGGGTCATCAGATTCGATCGATGCGAGCAGGAGGCCCTTGGCATCGGCTGGGTTGGACGGGGCCACGATCACCAGCCCCGGCACATTGAGGAACCATCCCTCAACGCTCTGTGAGTGGTGTGGGCCGCCACCGAAGCCGCCGCCACATGCGGTGCGGATCACCAACGGGGCCCGGAACTGGCCGTCGAACATGTAGTGCAGCTTCGCGGCGTTGTTGACGATCTGGTCGTAGCACTCCCCGAGGAAGTCGGCGAACATGATCTCGGCCACCGGGCGCATACCCACCATCGACGCACCGACGCAGGTTCCGATGATCGCCGCTTCCGACAACGGGGTGTCGCGCACCCGCTCGGCGCCGTATCTCGCCCAGAGCTTCCGGGTGACACCGAAGTCACCACCCATCTCACCGATGTCCTCACCGATGAGGAACATCTCGTCGAATCGGTCCATGCCCTGATCCAACGCGTCGTTCAGGGCTTTGGTGAAGCTCGTCTTGCGCGGCTTCTTCGGCTTGTCGGTCGTGTCGGTCATGCGCCCTACACCTCCCACCCGACGTACACATTGGCGGTGGCCTTGGACAGGTCCGGGGCCGGACTCTCCTTGGCGAAGGAAATCCACTCGTCGATCCGAGCGACCTCCTCGCGCTCGATCGCCGCTCGCTGGTCCGCGTCGACTCCCATCGAGTCGAGGAGATCATCGGTCATGAGGATCGGGTCATGGTCCTCGCGCCAGTACTTCACCTCGGCCTCGGGGCGGAACTCGCCGGCGAAGATCCCCTGCCAGCGCCATGTCTTGAACTCGAGGAAGTAGGGACCCTTCCCGGCCCGGATGTGGTCGATCGCGGTGGCCACCGCCTCATAGGCGGCCACGATGTCGTTGCCATCGACCTGTTCGCACGGAAAGCCGTAGCCCCGCGCCAGGTCGACGATGTCAGCGGAGGCATGTCCCTCGCCAACCGGCGTGGCGATCGCGTAGCCGTTGTTCACACAGGCATAGAGCACGGGAAGGTCCCAGATCGCAGCCATGTTCAAGCTCTCGTGGAATTCTCCCCGCCCGACGGTGCCGTCGCCGATGATGGCGCAGGCGACCTTGGCCTCACCACGCATCTTCGCGGCGAGCGCCACGCCGAGCACGGTGGCCATGTAGGAGCCCTCGACCGCGTTGTCTCCGTAGTTGCCAACGCTCGGGTCGGCGGAGTGAAGGCTCCCGCCCTTCCCGCTGCACACCCCGGTCGCCTTGCCGAACAACTCGGCCATGATCCGTTCGCCGTCGCCCTTGTGACGCTGCTGGGCGAGGGCGTTGATGCCATGGCATCGATGATCAGGGAAGAAGCAATCCGTCGCCTCCAACTGGCTCGCCAGCGCGGCCTGCGTCGCCTCCTGTCCGAGGCCGGTGTGCAACATGCCCGGGACATTGCCTTGCTCGAACTCTCGTTCGAGGCCTTGTTCGAAGGCTCGAATGAGCCACATGTCGCGGTAGAGAGCGACGAGTTGGTCCTGTTGCATGGGTCTCTCCGTACCTCATCTGCTTCGTTGCGACCATAGTCGGCCGTGTTTTCTGTTGGCAAACAATCCTTGGTATTGATAAACACTTCGTATTGGCTCAGACGGTCGGGAAACCGATCGCGTGACAGAACCTAGGATGCGAGCGCATGGCACAACGTATGGCTCTCTATTTGCAGGACAAGCACGACATCCGGTACGAGATCGAGATCGCCCAGTACGCGGAGGAGAAGGGCTTCTCCGAAATCTGGCAGGCCGACACTCGCCTCGCCCGCGATTGCGTGGTGATGATGAGCGCACTTCTCGCCTCGACGAGTCGAATCCGGATCGGATCGGGTGTCCTCCCGATCTACACCCGCAACCCAGCGGTGATCGCCGCCTCGTGGAGCACCATGTGGGAGCTCGGTGGCCTCACGCCTGACGGTGAGAGTCGAGTGATGCTCGGGCTCGGCGCGTGGTGGGAGCCCATCGCCAGCCGCGTCGGCGCCGACCGCCGCAAGCCCCTGACGGCGATGAGAGAGAACATCGAGGCCATCCGCGAGCTCTTCACCATGGAAGAAGTCAGCTACGACGGAGAGTTCGTGCACCTCGACCGTGTTCGTCTCGACGTGGCCTACGGCGACACCAGTCCCCGTGAAATCCCGATCTACATCGGCGCCACCGGTCCGAAGATGCTCGAGCTCTCCGGCGAGATCTGCGATGGCCCGGTGCTCAACTATGTCGTGTCCACCGACTACATCCGCGACGCCGTCGACCGGGTAGAGACGGGCGGGGCCAAGGCGGGCAAGTCGCTCGCCGCCATCGATCGCCCCGAGCTTCTCGCCTGCTCACTCTCCGATGATGATCCCGAAGCGGCCATCATGACCGGCAAGTCGTTGGTCGCCTACTACCTCGGCACCGAGCCACACATCATGAAGGCTTCCGGCGCGGACCCAGAGCTTGTCGAACGGGTCCAGGAGATCGTCGGATGGCCGGCCACCGAAGAGGACTACGAGAAGGCGGCCCATCTGATCCCCGATGATCTCGTGCGCAAGCTGATGGCGGTCGGCACATCGGCCGAGTGTCGTGACAAAGTCGCCGAGTTCATCGACGCAGGCGTCACCTGTCCGATCCTCTACCCTCTGATGCCTGACATTCGTCCGGTCGTTGACACCTTCAGCGACTGGACACCCTGAGCCCTCCTCAACATGCTCTTCACCCACGCCACCGTCCTCACGATGAACTCGACACGAGAGATCGTGGAGGACGGCGCGATACGGGTGAGCGACGATCGGATCGATGCGATCGGGAAGACCAGCGATCTCGTGACCGCTCACCCCGATGACGACGTGATCGACCTCTCGGGCCACATCGTCATGCCCGGCCTCATCGACACCCACGTCCACACGGCTCAATGCATGCTGCGAGGCATCTCCGAGTGCGGCGCCGTTGGCGAATTCTCCAACTGGCTGTTCGGCCGGATCTTCCCACTGCAGGGCTCCTACACCGAAGAGGATGCGCTGGCGAGCGCCTCGCTCTGCATCCTCGAGATGCTCAAGTCAGGCACGACGGGGTTCGTCGAATGCCTGCTCGCCGAGCGCTACGGCGTCGACCAGATCGCGCAGCTCTGCATCGATTCCGGGATCCGGGCCGCGCTCGGCAAGGTGGTGATGGATGTCAGCCCCGCCACCCGCGACGAGCTCGGCTGGCACCCGGGCATGTGGCAGACCCGCGAGTCCTCGATCGAGGGGACCGTGGCCGCCCACGAAACCTGGGACGGAGCCGGCGACGGCAGGCTCCAGATCTGGTTCGGGTGTCGATCAGCCGAGCCGGCCAACGACCCGAGCCTGTTTCGGGAGGTTTCCGATCTCGCTCGAGAACGCGAGATGGGTCTCACCATCCATCTCGCCGAGCTGCCTCACGACAACGACTATGCCCGCGAGCACGGCTATCGCAGCCATGTCGAGTTCGCGGCCGGTCACGGTCTCCTCGGTGAGCGCACGGTTCTGGCCCATTGCACCATCGCCGACGAACTCGACATCGAGATCCTGGCCGAGACGGGCACCTCGGTGTCACACAACGCCGGCAACAACGCCGCGGCGGCCTGGGGGCCGGCACGCATCACCGACATGCTCGATGCCGGGGTGAACGTGTCGATCGGCTGCGACGGCGCGCCGACCAACGCCAACATGGATCTCCTCCGAGATCTCCGGATCGCCTGCCACACCGCTCGACAGCGCGCCGGTGACCGTGCCGCGTTGACGTCGGAGATGGCACTCGAAATGGCCACGCTGAACGGCGCCCGCGCCCTCAGAACCCACTCGTATGCCGGCTCGCTGGAAGCCGGGAAGAAGGCCGACTTCATCACCATCAACACCGATGCGCCTCACCTGCAGCCGGTGTGGAATCCGGCCGCCACCGCCGTCTTCGCGGCCCAGGGCGGCGACGTCGACACCGTGGTCATCGACGGTCGGGTGATCATGCGCGCTCGCGAGGTGCTCACGATGGACGAAGAGGCGATCCTGGCGAACGTCAGGGGCCGCTTTCGGGGAGTCGCCGAACGGGCCGGAGTCGATGGCCTCGCCTCCGCCTGGCCGACCGCGTGAAACGGCACCGCTGATGACGACACACCCGGCGCTGATCATCTCCAGTCGACCGGCCGTTCATCGCGAACTGCTCTGCCGGGCCGCACCCGCAGATGTCGAGGTCACCATGCTCGTCGCACCGACGCCGGAGGAGATCGTCGCCGCCGTGCGCGCCGTCGATCCCGTCGTCCTCGTGTCGGAGCGCACCGGTGAGATCAGCCGCGACATGATCGAGGCGGGATCACGGCTTCGGCTCATCCAACGGCTCGGCCGACAGATTCACGACATCGACCTCACGGCGGCGGCAGACCTCTGCGTGCCAGTCTGCAACTGGCCGCTTCCCCAGCTCTCGATGGTGGCTGAGCACGTGATGATGCAGATCCTCACACTCGTGAAACGCACCCGCCCTGCCGGCCACGTCGTCGCGGAGGCGAGCGACCGCTGGGGTCCTCCCCAGGAGTGCGACGCCGACACGTTTGCCATCAACTGGAGCGAATTCTCCGGGGTTCGTCAGATCACGGGCGCCACAGTCGGCATCATCGGATTCGGCGAGATCGGCACGAATCTGGCCGGCATGCTTCGCCCGTATGACGCCACGGTCCTCTACAACCGCCGCACCCGCCTCCCGGCATGGGCCGAGCAGGAACTGGGCGTGACCCACTGCGACGTCGACGACCTCCTGTGTCGCAGCGACATCGTCGTGCTCCTTCTCCCCCACTCCCAGCAGACCCAGGGAAGCATCGACAACCGATTCCTGGAACAGATGCGCGAGGGATCGTTCCTCGTCAGCTCGGGAGCCAGCACCCTGCTCGACGAGGACGCCGTCGCGGCGGCCTATCGGTCAGGTCACCTGGCCGGTGTCGCCACCGACGGACATCGATGGGAGCCCGTGCGACCCCACGACCCGTTGGTCGCTCTCGCCCAAGACCCCGGAGCCAATGCGATCCTCACTCCCCACTCGGCCCAAGCCGACCTCGTGCTAGATGTCGAGCTCCGACGCCACGAGTTCACGAATGTCCGTGCGCTTCTGGCCGACGAGCCGCTCCAGAACGTCGTGACGGCGAACCGATGAGTTCGATCCTCATCACCGGTGGTGCCGTCGTCACCGTCGACGACGACTTCACCATCCACGATCCCGGTTGGGTCTTCATCGTCGGCCAACGCATCGCTGCGGTCGGGCCGGGCGAGCCGCCCCTCGATGTCGTCACCTCCGCGGCGCACACCATTGACGCCACCGGCTCAGCCGTCATGCCGGGCATGACCAACGCCCACACCCATCTGTTCCAGACCTTCTTCCGTGGCCTGGCCGATGACAAGCCACTACTCGACTGGCTGCGAGAGTGCATCTGGCCAGGCGCGGTACATCTCGACCGCGAGTCCGCGCAGCTCGCCGCCACCGTCGGCCTGATCGAGAACCTCCGAGGCGGCGCGACCTCGATCATCGATCACCAGTACGTGCACATCGACGAGGGCATCGACGACGGGGTCTGCACCGCGGCCGACGAACTCGGCGTCCGCTTCCTCCTCGCCCGCGGCTGGGCCGACCGCAACTATGAGCCATCGTTGAGCGAGTCAGCCGAGCAGGTCCTCGAACGCACACGCCGGGTGCGCGACCGCTGGCACGGGCATGACGACGACCGCATCCGGGTCGAACTCGCCCCGCTCATTCCGTGGGGCTGCTCCGATGACGCGATGAAGGCCACCGTGGCCGACGGTCGGAGCTGGGGCGCCGGCACGCACATCCACTGCGCCGAGACCGCGGTCGAAGTCGAGATGAGTCTCGAGGAGCGCGGTGTCCGCCATGTCGAGTGGCTCGATCAACTCGGACTCCTGGGTCCTGATTTCCAGCTGGCACACAGTGTCTGGCTCGACGACAACGAACTCGACCTCATCGCCCGCCGCGATGCCGTGGTCGTTCATTGCCCTGTAAGCAACATGTACCTCGCCTCCGGGGTGCCACGGATCCTCGACATGCGGGAGCGGTCGATCCGCATCGCCCTCGCGTCCGACGGCCCCGGCAGCAACAACCGCCAGGACATGTTCGAGGTCATGAAGGCCACGATCCTTCTGCAGAAGATCCACCATCTCGATGCCATGGCCCTCCAGCCCGAGGACGCCATTCGTATGGCGTGTCGGGGCGGCGCCGCCGCAATGGGCCAATCCGACATCGGGATTCTCGCCCCCGGAATGCTCGCCGACATCCTCGTCGTGTCGCTCGAGTCGGTCTTCGTGGCACCGGTGCACAGCGTGGCCAGTGCCCTGGTCTTCTGTGCCTCTCCCGCCGACATCTCCCACGTGATCGTGGCCGGCCGCCACCTGATCGACGATGGCGTTCTCACGATGATCGACGAGGCGGACGTGCTTCACCAGGCCGACGCGTCCGCCCGTGGGGTCTTCCAACGAGCCGACATCGAGAGCCGATTGACCCGGCTCGACAATCCTCCCACCCAACCGACACCCTGAGGTCGACATGGAACTCGAAGGCAAGACCGCACTCATCACCGGCGGCGCGAAACGCGTCGGCCGAGGCATCACGCTCGCCTTCGCACGGGCGGGCGCCAATGTGGTGATCAACTACAACAGTTCCGCCACCGGAGCTGAAGAGACCGCCGCCGAGGCCGAGGCACTCGGCGTTCGTGCCCTTCCTATCCAGGCCAGCGTTTCCGACTATGAGCAGGTCGGCTCGATGGTGGCTCAGGCCGCCGACCATTTCGGCACCATCGACGTGCTCGTCAACAATGCTTCGTCGTTCGAAGCCGACCCCCTGCCGACCAACGACCTCAGCGTGTGGCACCAATCGATCGACACGCTCGTACACGGTCCCTTCTACTGCGCCAATCAGGTCGCTCCCGTCATGATCAAGGGAGGCGGAGGCGCAATCATCAGCATCGGCGACCTCAGCGCGTTCGAGCCGTGGCCCGGGTTTGCCGGCCATGCCGTCGGGAAGGGCGCGATCCTGTCGCTGACCCGCCAGTTGGCACTCGAGTTGGCCCCCACGATTCGTGCCAGTGCAGTGGTACCGGGCCCCGCGCTTCGCCCCGATGACTACGACGACGAGACCTACCAACGCGTCGCCGATGACACCCTCCTCGACCGATGGGGTACACCCGAGGAGATGGCAGAGGCCGCGCTGTTCCTGGCCCGGGCCGACTACATCACCGGCGAAGTGATCACCGTCGACGGCGGGCAGCGTTTCGGCCACCGCAAGCACGCGCACGGTTGATCTCATGGTCGCGGCCGGGATCCACATCGTTCCATTGATGCCGGCCGCCGACGTGATCGCGTTGGCCGTCGAAGCAGAACGGCTGGGCTACGACTACTGCATGGTCGCCGACGAGGGCGTCCACCCCGACATCTATGCCTGCCTCGGCGCCGCGGCGCGTGAGACGCACACCATCGGCCTGGGGGTGATGACCAACGGCTACACCCGCCACCCCGCCGTCACGGCCGCAGCCCTCGCCACCGTCAACGAACTGTCCGATGGGCGAGCCATCGCCGGGCTCCTCGCGGGCGGGTCGATGGTGCTCGGCCCGATGGCGATCGAACGCACCCGCCCGTACCGCGTCCTCGCCGACACGGTCTCGGCCGCGCAGCAACTGTGGTCAGGCGACGAGGTCAGCTGGCAGGGCGAGCGCGTCGCCCTCGACCATGCCCGACTCGGCTTGGGTGCCCAGGAAATCCCGGTCTGGATCGCAGGCCGCGGGCCCTTGGTGCTCGGCTTGGCCGGCCGGCAAGCCGACGGCGTGATCCTGACGGTCAAGCCCGATCTCGGCGCGGCCCTCGACATCGTGAACGATGCGGCATCAAGGGCAGGCCGAGCGGCGCCGAAGCGGATATACCTCGGCCGCATCTGTTACACACCCGAACTGGTCGAGGGACAACGGTCGACCCTTTCGTTCGTCCTCATGGACTCACCGCCTCGGGTCCTCGAGTCGCTGGGATTCGATTCGGAGGCCATCGCCACGATCAGCCATGCCGCTCGAACCAATGACCCCGCGCTGGTCGACCCGTTGGTGACCGACGACCTCCTGCACCGCTACCAGATCGCCGGCACCCCCGCCGAATGTGCCGCCGAGGTGGCAACACTGGCAGCAAGCCATGATCTCCATGCCGTGCTGATCGACGCACTCTCACCCGATCTCGACGAGAACCTCGCCGTCATCGGAGATTCACTCCCCATCATCAAAGGAAGCCACCCATGACCATTCGCCGCCTCAACCGCATCTTCGCTCCCGACGGACGCGCCGTGATCATTGCGCTCGACCACGGGCTGATCGACGGACCCTGCGAGGGATTCGAGGATCCTGGTGCCACGATCGCGGCGGTGGTGGCGGGCGGCGCCGACGCGATCCTCACGTCGTTCGGGATCGCGGAGCGTTACACGACCGAACTCAGCCGGGTCGGTCTCATCGTTCGCAGCGATGGTGCCGAGACAAACCTGGGCACACCGTCAGACGGCTCCCTCGGACAGTTCTACGGCCCGACCGACGCCCTGCGACTCGGCGCCGACGCCCTCGTCGTCACCGCCCTTCCCGGTTCCGACAAGGAAGCAGCAACGCTCGAGAACCTGGCGCGCACCACCGCCGAGGCGCACCGGGTCGGACTCCCGGTTCTCGGCGAGATGGTGCCTGGCGGGTTCAACGGTGGTCCCGAAACCCGCGGACCCGACGCCGTGGCCCTGGCGGCGCGACTCGGCGCTGAGCTCGGCGCGGACTTCATCAAGGCCCCGTACTGCGAGGACTACAGCCGGGTCACGGGGAACACGTTCGTTCCGGTGGTGATCCTGGGTGGTTCCAAGGGAGATGAGCGGACGATGCTCGCCAACATCCACGAGGCCATGGCGGCCGGCGCGAAGGGCGTGGCGATCGGACGCAATGTGTTCCAGTGTGAGAATCCGACGGCCATGACTCGCTCGATCGTCGCCATCGTGCACGAGAACGCCACGGTCGACGACGCGCTGGCGATCCTGCAGGGCTGAGCCCGATGTCTGAACCCGTCGATGTCGTGATCGGTGTGGATGCCGGCACGACATCGACCAAGGCGGTGCTGATCGACGCCTCGGGAGTCACCGTCGCCGCCGGCAGTTCCGACCCCATATCGACACACACCCCGACGCCCGGCGCCAGTGTGCAGAGCCCGGCCGACATCTGGACCGCCTTCTGCACCGCATGTCGGCGAGCAGTGAGTGCACTCGATGCGCCATCGAACGTGCGCGGCCTGGCGGTGGCCGCCCAGAGTGGATCGACCATTCCGATCATCGACGGAGCAGACGATGGCGCTGCCCAAGAGGCGCTCACGTGGATGGACTCGCGTTCGCTCCCCCTCGTCGAATCCTGGGACGCACCGATCGTGGAGACGATCAGATCGCGTAGCGGCTGGATGCCCTCCCCCGGATTGGGATTGTCCACGATTTCCTGGCTGGCTGGCCAAGCCCGGCCGAGCGTCAGACGATGGGCCTCGGTCGACGACTATCTGCTCTGGAACCTGACCGGTTCGTGGATCACCAATCCGTCGAACGCTGCCGGCATGCAGCTCATGGACGTTTCCTCGAAGCGCTGGAGTCCGGAGCTCTGCGCGATTCCGGGCATCGATCCATCGGCCCTCGCAACGATCCGGGAATCCGGCGAACCGGCTGGAGTGCTGGGTCCAGCCGCAGCTCATGCCATCGGGCTCTCCGGCCCCATCCCGGTGGTCGTGGGCGGCCACGATCAGGCCTGCGCCGCGCTCGGTCTCGGTGTCGCCGATGTCGGTGCGGCTTTCCTGTCGATGGGCACCGCGTGGGTGCTGACGATGATCACCGACCGGGCCGACGTCACGGCCATTCCTGCTGGGTTCAACCTCAGTCCTCACGTCGCCGCCGAGCGGTGGTCGCTCTCACAGAATCTCGGAGGACTTGGGGCGGTGCTCGCGGCGGAGTTGGTTCGGCTGGATGCGTCCGTTGCTCCTGGCACTCCCACGCTCGATGATCCCTACTATCTCCCGGCGATCCATGACCACGAACGCACCGGGTGGGGCACCGTGACCGACCCCAGTGCCGGTCGCGACCCAGAGGTGCGCGTGCGTGCCGCTATGGAGGCGTGTGCGTTCGAAGTGCGTCGGGCTGTCGGGGAAACGAGTGCTGCGATTCGACTGCAGGAGCTGAGCGTCGTCGGCGGCGGCACTCGCAGCCGGCACCTCACCCAGCTGATCGCCAATACGCTCGGCGTGGCGTTGACCGTCCGCTCCGATGCCAGTTGGCCGGCTCTCGGCGCCGCTCGACTCGCAGCCGAGTCGTTGGGGTGGTCGCCTGACGTGACGGCCGTCCTGCCGTCGACCACCGTGAATCCCGAACGACCCGAAGACGACGTCGGCGACCGACGCTATGCCGAGTACCGACGACTCATGACAGGAGCGACACCATGACCAAGCCGAAGGTTGCCGTGACGATCGGACGATCCCACTACGACCGCATGTTCAGTGCAGACGCGTGGGGTCAGCTCGACGAGGTGGCCACCGTCGTGCACCACGACGATGACGAGCCGGCGGACCGTGACGCCCTCATCGCGCTGCTGCCCGGCGCCCGCGCCTGTATCACGAGCTGGGGCGTGGCCCAGCTCGACGCCGATGTCGTGAACGCTGCCGACTCTCTCGAGTTGATGTCACACATGGGGAGCAGCATCAAGCGCTTCGTCTCGGACCCGTTGTGGGACAGGGGAATCCGAGTCACCAGTGCGGGCATCACGCTCGCACGCGACGTCGCCGAGACCACCCTCGGTCTCATGATTGTCGGACGCAAACGCATCTGGCCGCTCGGGCGTCACGTGGCCGATGGTGGATGGCGGGACAGCCCGGTCTGGGACCGGTGGGACGCACGCGAACTCTCTCGCTCGACGGTCGGACTCATCGGAGCCAGCAACGTGGGCCGTCATGTGATCGAACTGCTCGCGCCGTTCGAGTCCACGATCCTCGTCGCCGATCCGTTCCTCAGCGACGATGATGCTGCCGCGCTCGGAGTCGAACGGGTCGAACTCGCCGATCTCGCGGCACGAGCCGACATCGTGTCCGTGCACTGCCCCGAGAACGAACACACGCGGGGAATGGTCAATGCCGAGTTCTTCGGGGCCATGGCTGATGGCTCATTGCTCATCAACACGGCCCGCGGCGGAATCATCGACGAATCCGCGCTGATCGACGAGCTCCGACGAGAGCGGATCTTTGCGTTCCTCGACGTGACCGATCCCGAACCGCCTGCCCTCGACAGCCCGCTGCGGTCTCTCGACAATGTGGTTGTGACACCCCACATCGCCGGTTGTATCGAGAACTGCAACCGTATGGGTGAGCTGGCCGTGGAGGAGATCCGCCGCCACCTGGCCGGTGAGCCGGCGGTGTACGAGATCCGGCGCGACATGCTCGACCGGATCAGCTGAGGATCAATCCGCCGTCGACTTCGATGGCCTGACCGGTGAGATAGCGGGCATCGTCGCTCGCCAGAAACGCGATCACGCCGGCGATCTCTTCGGGCTGGGCCAGCCGCTTCAAGGCAGTGTCCTCGGCGCGCATGGCGAGCCACTCCTCACCGGTCATGTCGAGGGTGGCCCCTATCTCGACCGCCACCTTCGACACCATGTCCGTCAGCGTGTTGCCCGGGCACACCGCATTGACGGTGATCCCATGAGGGCCGAGTTCCATGGCGGCCGAGCGGGTCAGCCCGATCACGCCGCTCTTCGTCGCCGAGTACTCCGCCGAGTTCGGCCAGCTCGTCTTGCCCGCCATGGAGGAGATGTTGATGATGCTGCCGCGCCCCTGTGTGGTCATGATCGGGGCGACGAGACTGTTGGACGTGAGCACGCCGGTGAGGTTGACGGCCACCAGGTTCTCCCAGCGGTCGAGTGGGATCTCGCGCAGCGGTCCCCCCACGTACATCCCGGCACTGGTGACGAGGACGTCGATCCTCCCCCAGCGCTCGACCACGGCACTGATTGCAGATTGCTGCTCGTCGCGTGATCGCACATCGCAGGCGAGCGCGACTGCATCGGCTCCGTTCGCACGGCAGAGATCAGCCGCCGATTCGTTCTCTGCCTCCTCGATGTCGAGGCAGGCAACGGCGGCCCCCTCGGAGGCGAACCGCATGGCTGTCGCTCGCCCGATGCCTGTGGCTGCCCCGGTCACCACGGCCACCTGGCCACCGAAGCGGCCGCTCTGGTCGTTGGCGTCAGCCATCGGCCGCCACCACCGCGATCTCCATCAGCCACTCCGGTCGGGCCAGCTCTGCCACGATCAACAGCGTCGACGCGGCCCGGTGACCATCGAGCACACGATCACGCACCGCCATCACTTCAGCAAGATCCTGGCCTGGCGTCACATACGTCGTCACCGACACGATCTGTGCCGGTGTCATTGCCGCGTCCCGGAGCATCGCGGAGATGTTGCGCCACACCACCTCGGCCTGGTCAGCGATCCCGGCCGGCACCGTTCCGTCGGCGGCAATGGGTACAACACCAGAGGTGTGGAGCCACCGGGTCGCATCGATGGTCAGGCACGCGTGGGCGTAGTTGGCGGCGGGTGCCGCGATGTCGGCTGGCATGATCGCTTGGTGCATCGAGCGACGACCTTAGACGCCAATTCCCGCGTTCGCAGCGGCCCACTCAGCTCGGCTAACATGCGAATAATTCATTTTGGATCGTAGACGCGACCGCTGGCGTATCCGCGGGAGGGCCGATCAGAGACGGAGCACCCAGTGCCTTTGATTGCCGCGTACCACCGGCCCGACAGCGTCGATGAAGCCCTGACCTTGTTGGCCGCCCCCAACCGCAAACCGCTCGCCGGAGGCACGGTGATCAATGCCGATCGCGACGCCTCGGATCTGGAGGTCGTCGACCTCCAGGCGCTCGGCCTCACCGGCATCGAGCTGACCGACGGACGACTTCGCATCGGGGCCACCACGAGCCTGGCCGACGTGGCGGAGTGCGCCGAAGCGCCCAGCACCATTCGTGAACTCGCCCGCCGCGACCAGCCGGCCTCGGTGCGCAGCATCGCCACCGTCGGGGGAACGATTGCCTCCCGCGATGCCGAGAGCACACTTCTCGCAGCATTGCTGGTGCACGATGCACAGGTTGAGCTCGCCGGCGCTGACGACACGTCGCTCGCCTCGCTCCTCGAAACCGGTGTTCGGGACGGAGCCATCATCACCGCGGTGACCATCGACGCGTCCGGAACGACCGCAATCGAAGCCACTGGCCGCACACCTGCTGACACTCCGATCGTGGCTGCCGTCGCCCGCTCGGCCGACGGCAGGACCTCCCTTGCGCTCACCGGCGTGTCGGAAACGCCGGTCCTCGTCGACTCTGACGACCCGACAGCCGCGCTCCAGCCATCCGGCGACTTCCGGGGCTCGTCGTCGTATCGACTGCACCTCGCCTCGATACTCTCCGCTCGAGTGATGGACGCCGTCCGATGAGCAACAGCCACTCCATCACGTTCGAACTCAACGGCACGGCGGTCACCACCACGGTCGAGGCGAGCGAGAACCTGCGTGAACTCCTCCGCCGACTCGGCATGCTGAGCGTCAAGTTCGGATCGAGCAGCGGTGAGACCGGTGCCGCCACGATCCTCCTCGACGGCCGCCCCGCCAGCGCCGACCTGATTCTGGCCGCCCAGGTCGCCGGCCACGCGGTCACCACCGTCGAGGCGCTCAACACCGAACGCGATCTGCACCCTATTCAGGCCGCCTTCACCGCGACCGGCGCGTTCCAGTCGGGCTACTCGGCGGGAGCAATGGTGCTCGGCACCCTCGCCCTGCTCAGAGACAACCCAGACCCGACCGAGGGCGAGATCCGCGACATGCTCTCGGGCATCCTGGATCGCGAGACGGCCTATGTGAAACCGGTCGAGGCCGTGAAGCGCGCTGCAGCGGTGATGCGCGGTGAATCCTCTGAACCCTTTGCCCCTCTCATTCTCGAGCCACTCACCGACGGTACGAACGCGGTGGAGTACGACCCGAGCCGGGAGGCCCCGGCCGGCCCGCGCTCGGTCCCGCGGCTGATTCCCTCACGTGATGTCCCGGAGATGGCCGTCGTGGGCAAGCCCGAAGTGAAGGTTGACGCGGTGAAGCTCGCCAAGGGCAACCCCGCGTTCACCGACGACTTCGAGATGCGAGACCTCCTGTACGCGAAGGTGCTCCGCAGCCCTCACGCCCACGCCAACATCGTCGCCATCGACGACAGTGCCGCGCTGGCACTGCCGGGCGTGCACGCGGTGCTCCACCACGGCAACAGCCCACGGATCAAGTACGCCTCAGGCGGCCAGAGCTGGCCGAATCCCCACCCTCACGACCAGGTCAGCTTCGACAACAAGGTCCGCCATGTCGGCGACCGGGTCGCCGCCGTCGCGGCCGAGACCCTGGAGATCGCGGAGGAGGCCCTCCGACTCATCGACGTCACCTACGAGTTGTTGCCTGCCATCTTCGACGAACGCGAAGCCATGCTTCCCGGTGCACCGGTCATCCACGATGAGGCCGACACCGAGGGCATCCACGACCGCGATCGCAACATCGTGCACGAGATCAAGGCCCAGCGCGGCGACGTCACGGCCGCGCTCGCTGACGCCGACCACGTGTTCGAGCAGACCTTCCGGGTGCACCAGGTTCAGCCGGCGCCGATCGAGCCTCACATCTCGGTGGCGTGGCTCGATGGCGACGAGCGCATGGTGATCCGCACCGCGACACAGGTCCCCTTCCACACACGGCGCATGGTCGCGCCGCTGTTGGACATGGAGATCAAGGACATCCGTGTGATCAAGCCGCGGATCGGCGGCGGCTTCGGCGCCAAGCAGGAGATGCTCATCGAAGACATCGTTGCGCTCCTCGCCAAGGCCACTCGGCGTCCTGTTCGCCTCGAACTCACCCGCGAGGAGGAGTTCGTCTCGAGCCGCACCCGCCACCCTCAGACCATCACCTATCGCACGGGCGTCGACCGGGCGGGGAACCTCGTTGCCCAGGACATGTACGTCCTCGGCAACACCGGTCCCTATGGAACTCATGCCTACACCGTGCAGACGGTGACGGGTCTTCGAGGCCTGAGTTCGTACAACGCACCGAACAAGCGCTTTCACTGCGACGTCGTCTACACCAACATCCCGGTGCCGGGCGCATACCGCGGCTACGGCGCACCCCAAGCCGAGTTCGCGCTCGAGTCCCACATGGAGGACATCGCCCGCGAACTCGGGCTGGACGTGATCGAGTTCAAACGGAAGAACTGGGTCACGGTCGGATCCGAGCTCGACATCGCACCTCATCTCGGTGAACGGGCTGCCGAGGACGAAGTGCTCGACGAGTACCCGAAGGTCGCTTCCTCGGGCGTCGAGGAATGTGTCGCCCAGGCCATGCGTGAGATCGAATGGCACCGGCGCGACGACCCTGCGTGGGTGCAGCCGGCCGATCGCCCCAACATCCGCCGAGGTATCGGATTCGCCTTCTGTATGCATGGCACGGCGATCCCCTTCCTCGACATGGGCGGCTGTTCGATCAAGATCAACGACGACGGCTCGTTCAACATGCTCGTCGGCGCCACCGATCTCGGCACAGGGGCCGACACCGTCCTCGGCCAGATTGCGGCGGAGGTCCTCGGTGTCGCTCTCGACGACATCAAGGTGTACTCATCGGACACCGACATGACGCCCTTCGACACCGGCGCCTACGCCAGCTCGACCACCTTCATCTCCGGCACGGCGGCGTTCAAAGCGGCGAAGGCCGTGCGAGACCGGGTCAAGGAACGAGCCGCGATGCTGCTCGATGTCGACATCCCCTGCACGATCGAGCTTCGCGACGGCCGGGCCTACGCGCCCGACGGTCGTTCGGTCTCGATGGGCGACATCGCGCTCGATTCGCTGCACACCCAGGAGCAAGAACAGATCATGGGCACGGCCTCCCATGTGTCGCCCGACTGTCCGCCGCCGTTCGGCGCCCAGATGGCGGAGATCGAGGTCGATGTCGACACCGGTCAGGTCACGGTCACGAAGCTGGTCATGGCTGTCGACTGTGGCGTCGCCATCAACCCCATCACCGCGAGTGGACAGGTGGAGGGCGGCATGCTCCAGGCGCTCGGCTACGCGCACTGCGAGGAGTACGCCCTCGACGAAGACGGGCGGATGATCAACCCGTCATTCGGTCCCTACAAGATCTATCGAGCCGATGAGATGCCGGAGACCACGGTGTTCCTCGTCCAGACGATGGAGGACAGTGGCCCCTTCGGCGCCAAGGCCGTTGCCGAGATCCCGAAGGACGGGGTCGCCCCTGCCGTGCGCAACGCCATCCTCAACGCAACCGGTGTGGCCATCAACGACCTGCCGTTCACGCCGGAGCGGGTCTGGAACGCCCTTCACCCGGCATGACGCTCATTCTCCCCGGGTGGTTGGTTGCGGCGGCCGATCAGCCACCGCGGGCCGGGTGGGGTGTGCGCGTCTCGGGCTCGGTCATCGACCGGGTCGGCTCGCACACCGAACTGCGGGCCGAGTTCCCCGATGACGAGGTGGTCGATGCGCCGGCGTCGATCCTG
The DNA here is from genome assembly GCA_016845585.1 of Acidimicrobiaceae bacterium. Lineage (GTDB taxonomy): Bacteria > Actinomycetota > Acidimicrobiia > Acidimicrobiales > Aldehydirespiratoraceae > JAACCU01. The sequence goes on from JAERSO010000136.1 coordinate 30,457, forward strand.
CTTCCGGGGTTCGTCAATGCACACGTCCATCTCTACGGCACGCTCGCTCATGGCATTCCCGTCGATGACGCACCGTCTGACTTCTGGAGCTTCCTCGAGGACTACTGGTGGCCAAAGGTCGAGGACGCACTCGACGTCGAGATGATCGAGGCCGCCACGGACTATGTGTGCGCCGAGATGCTCCGTTCTGGGATCACGTCCTTCTACGACATCCTCGAAGCGCCGAATGCGATCCCCGACGCGCTGCTCGCGCAGAAGGCGGTGGTCGAACGGCGCGGCATGCGCGGCCTCTTGAGCTTCGAGGCGACCGAACGCGCCGGTGAACGAATCGCCCGGCAGGGGCTGGGCGAGAACGCCGCCTTGATCGATGCCTGCGACCCCGGCGGGTTGGTCGGCGGGCTGATGTGTTGGCACACCACGTTCACCTGCTCCGATGCCTTCATCACCGAGGCGTTCGGACTCGCGGCCGATCGTGGCGTACTGAGTCACGCCCACGTGAACGAAGGCATCCACGAGGGCCTGTGGTGCGTGGAGAACAACGGCCACCGAACTGTCGAGCACTATGACCAACTCGGTGTGGCCGGCCCTGATTTCCTGGCCAGCCAGTGCGTACAGCTCTCCGAGCGCGAGCGCGAACTGCTGGCGATGCGGGATGTGAAGATCACGCACATGCCGCTGGCCAACTGCGAAGTGGGGGGCGGGATCGCGCCGATCCCGGAGTTGATCGATGCCGGTGCCACGGTCGGCCTCGGCAGCGACGGTTACATCAACGACTTCTTCTCGGTGATGCGGGGCGCGTTCTTGATTCACAAAGCAAGACTTCAGGACCCCGGGGCGATGCCCGCCGACCGTGTGCTGCACATGGCCACACGGGGCGGCGCCGAAGCGCTCGGCCTGGAGCGTGTTGGGGCACTGCATCCGGGATGGTCCGCTGACCTACAGCTGGTCGACTCCACATTCCCCACCCCGCTCACGAGCCACAACCTCTTCGAGCAGCTCCTGTTGTGGCGTGATCACCATCACGTGAGCGACGTGATGGTGGCCGGCACCTGGCGCGTGCGATCCGGCGAGGTCCTCGATACCGACATGGCACGCCTTCGCGCTCGCACGAACGAGCAGGCCCGACGCCTGTGGAGCGGATCGTGATCGAGGAACTGGCCGCGGCCATCGAACGACGTGAGCCGGCCGTGCTCGCCACGGTTGTACGCACCGACCGCTCTGTCCCCCGCCGCGCCGGCTCGAAGATGCTCGTGTTCGCCGACGGCCGCACGATCGGCACGGTCGGCGGCGGAGCGATGGAGCATCGCGTGACCCTGGAAGCTGCCCAAGCCCTGGCCGAGGGGAAACCTCGCCTCGTTGCCTACGACCTGGTCGACCCCTCAACCGGGGACCCGGGTGTCTGCGGCGGCAGTGTCGACATCTACATGGAGCCTTTCATGCCCACTCCGGTCTTGTTCATCGTGGGAGGCGGCCATGTCGGAAAGGCCGTCGCGGAGCTCGCCAAATGGCTTGGGTTTCGCCCGACGATTTGGGACGACCGCGAGGACCTCGTCACCGAACTCGCTCAGGACGACGCGATCGGCACGCTGCTCACCGGCGACGCCGGAGTCGCGCTGAACGAAGCCTCACTCACCGCGAACGATGCCGTTGTGATGGTCAGCCGAAACGTGACTCTCGATGTCGAGGTCGTGCCCCTGGTGCTGGGAACCGACGCCGGCTACGTGGGCCTGATGGGCAGCATTCGACGGTGGCAGACCACCCGGTCGAAGCTCGAGGAACTCGGTGCGACGGATCTCGACATGTCTCGGATCCACACGCCGATCGGCCTCGAGATCAATGCCGAGACTCCCGAAGAGATCGCGATCAGCATCCTCGCCGAGGTGATCGGCCACCGTCGTGGTGGTTGACGGCCAATGATCACCAAGAGCATCAATCTGATCCCCGAGGCACCGCTGGCCGCGATGGTCAGTCTCGCGACGCAAGCCGAGTCCCATGGCTTCGATCGGTGCTGGGTGTACGACGAAGGACTCGCCACGCGCGATCTCTATGTCACCCTCAGTGCGATCGCGACCGCCACGTCACGGCTCGAGCTCGGGCCTGGCATCACCAACCCGTACACCCGTCACCCGGCGCAGACTGCTGCCGCGATCGCCAGCATCGACGAGTTGTCGGATGGTCGCGCCTTCCTCGGGGTCGGTGCCGGTGGCAGCCTCACGCTCGACCCGCTCAGGATCGACCGGCGAAAGCCACTCACCGCTGTTCGTGAGACGATCGAAGCATGTCGGGGTCTGTGGTCGGGCCAGCCCACCGATCTCGACGGGATCCACACCCAACTCCGATCGGCGCAACTCGGGCACGGCCGCCCCGACATCGAGATCTGGCTCGCGGGCCGTGGACCGAAGATGCTCCATCTCGGTGGCGCCGAAGCCGATGGCGTGATGCTCGACTTCATCCATCAGCCGTCGATCGGCCAATACACCTCACTCGTGCGAGCCGGCGCCGATGAGAACGGCCGGAAACCTCGCATCTGCTACTCGACGGCGATCGTGACCTCCGACGAAGATCTCGAAGCCGTCCGACCGCACATGACCTACCGGCTCGTCGATGCGCCACCACCCGTCAAGGACGCGCTGGGCATGGACGAGCGCGCCGTTTCCGACCTCCGACACGCTCTGCAGGGAGGCGTCCATGAAGCGGCCCGCCACGTCCGCGACGAGTGGATCGGTCCCTTCGTGATCGCCGGCACGTCCACCGAGTGTGCGACCAAGCTGTCCGATCTGATCGATCGACACGGGTTCGAGGAGTTCTTGCTCCCGATCTTCGACATGCCGGACGCCGGCGCCTACCTGGGACGCGTGGCGACCGCGCTCGAGGGATTGTGACCGAGCCACGTATCGGCGAGCCGACCTATACGACAACAGCCAGCACACTCTTCGGCACCCGTGCGCCGGAGATCGACGAGGGTGGGGCTCTGCCCCCGCTTCTCGATCCAGATGCCGAGGCGGTTGTCGACGCCTCGGACGAACCGCTGGTTCGAGTGGAACACCGCCGCATTCGCAGCCTCGCCAACTACTGGCATGCTGGCTGGGCAACGGCGATCGCGCAGACATGGCTCCGACGATCAGCGTTCGAGCGACTCGTGAGCGTGGCGGACGCGCTTCCCGAGGCGTGGGGTCTGGCCGTGTTCGACGCGTGGCGACCACTCGAGCTGCAGTACGAGCTCTTCGTCGCCGCTGCTGACCACCCGGGACTCATGGCTGAGCCGTCACCGGACCCGGCCACCCCGCCACCACATCTGACCGGCGGTGCCGTGGATCTCACTCTCACATTCAACGGCAACCCGATCGCAGCGGGGACCGGCTTCGACGACACCACGACTCGAGCCCACACGGCTCACTTCGAATCGGAGCCAGGGCCCAATCGACACATCCGGCGAGCGCTCTTCCACACCATGGCCGAAAATGGCTTCGTCGTCTTCTCCGAGGAGTGGTGGCACTTCGAGTACGGCACGAGGCGATGGGCCGCGGTGAAAAACGAGACCCCGTTCTACGGACCCGCGGCCCCGCCCGGTTACTCGTCGGGCTTGAACTCGAAGCCGACGATCTCCCGAAGCTGATCGCACAGGAAGCCGACCGATTCGTCGAAGAGCTTCTCACCCAACTCGACAGTGGCGCCGACGGGATCGCCGATGTGTCCGATCTCGCCGAAGTCGTTCGACAACCAGCCGAACTGGACGCTGCCACCGAACTTCACGTGATCGTTCTCGGCCAGCCATTCGGGCACGTTCCGCACCGCCTTTGAGAGATCGACCAGATCAGGACGAAGATGCATCATCACCGACGTCTCCTCCAGCCCGCCATGGATTCCCATCCCGAGCTCATTGGTGGCGGCGGCCTCCGGGTCGGGTGCCGAATAGGCCGGCGGGATGAACGGGTGAATGAGGAAGGTGAGCACGCCGTGAGCGAGTCGTGCCTCACGGCACGCAACGTTCAAGAGCGTGCTGTTCCCACCATGTCCGTTGAGGAAGACCACTCGCCGCACCCCGCTGAAGGCCAGGCACGCAACGATGTCGTCGAGCACTCGATGCATCGTCTCGTTGGAGAGCCAGATGGTGCCGGCTGACCAGGCGTGCTCATTCGACTTCGAGTACGGCAGCGTCGGCGCCACCCATACGTCGAGCTCATCACCGAGCCGGTCGACGACAGCCGCGGCAGCCTCGCTGGCCACGATGTGGTCCACGGACAACGGGAGGTGAGGTCCATGCTGCTCGATCGCTCCGACAGGGATGATGACCGTCGAGTCCTTGCTCAGGAGTTCCAGTGCATCGGGCCCAGTGAGGTCTTCGAGAAATCCAGCCATTGCGGCAGCGTAATCGTCGCCCTAGCCCCGGAGCGAAGCAAGGATCCGATGGCAGTCGTCGAGCCCGACCGTCCTCGGATTGTTGTCCATCATCACCATCCGCATTGACTCCTCGGCGACCGCGTGCCAATCGACCGTGTCCCAGTCGACCGCGTCGCCCATCGACCGGGTCTGCCGGCCGATCGGCAAGCCGAGTCCGCTGACGAGTCGGGAGATGGCCGCCACCAACATGGCGGATGAGGCGTCCGGCTCCAGTCCGGCCAGCACCGAGATCCTCTGCCGCCGGTCGGCCGCGATCGCGTCGACGTTGAACTCGAAGACCTCGGGGAGCATCATGGCGTTCGCCAGCCCATGGTGAAGATGGAGATGGCTGCAGACACCTCCGGACAGTGCATGCACCATGCCCAGGCCGGCCTGATCCATGGCGATGCCTCCGTAGACGGCCGCGAGCATCATCGCCTGACGTGCTTCGAGGTCGTTGCCGTCAGCGGTGGCCCGCCCCAGGTATTCGAAGGTCAAGCGCATGGACTCCACGGCCAACACGTCGCCGCCGTGAGGCCCGCCGGGAGGCCGATCGTGACCGCCGGGTCCAGGATCGCAACGTGAGCGAACATCAGCGGACTCAGGACACCCTTCTTGAATGGTTGCGATGGGTCGGAGATGACCGCCACCTTGCTGACCTCGCTCCCGGTGCCTGCCGTCGTCGGAACGGCGATGAATGGGTGGCTCCGCTTCGTGATCGGGCGTCCTTCCCACTAATAGCTCGAATAGTCCCCGCCGTTCGTCAGCAGCATCGCGGCCGCCTTGGCGGTGTCGATCGCCGAACCACCGCCGATCGCAAGGATCACATCGCACCCGACCTCCTCGGCCTGACCACGGGCGGCGGCCACATCATCGGTGGTCGGATTGCCACTCACCTCCGAGTGAAAGCGGACGAACGCGCCGCGCGCCTCGAGCGCCGCGCCCAACTCGCCTGGCAGTCCCGTCGCTGCCATCCCCGGGTCCGTGACGATCAACACCCGGTGCGCACCGAAACCGTCGACCTCAGCCGGCACAGCCTCACCAACCGGCGATCCCCAAACGAGACGAGTCGGGATCTGGAACGCGAACGGATCGATCACCATCCCACGACCCTAGGCGGCCGCCACACGATGGCTCCGGCCGAGCGCCACAGACCGTTCAATGCCTACGATCGCTCCATGGAACTTCGGAGCTGGATCACCGCCGACCTCGAGTCATTGGGGAACCGCCTCACCAACGGCGTGTTGAACATCATCCCGCCGGAACGCATGGCGGAGCGTGTTGACGGCGGCGGGATCGCTCCGGTCTACGCGCTCTGGCACACCGCCAGGCATCACGATGTCGCGGTGAACGGGGTGCTCCGGGGCGGCGAACAGGTGCTTGCCGACTGGGGCGACCGGGTAGGGGTCACCGAGGACACCTGGCGAGGGCTGGCGGAAGCCGAGGATCTCGATCTCGTGCCGATGCTCGATCCCGGGGCCGTCGGCGGCTACGTCCTCGCCGTGATCGAGAAAACGCGAACGTGGGTCGCCGACGGCGATCTCGGTGTCCTCGATGGCACCCCCGACGCGGGCGCGACCCTCGAGCAGATCGGCGCACCCACCGACCGCTTCGATTGGCTGTATTCGATGTGGGCGGGCAAGCCCGCTCACTTCTTCCTGGCCTGGGAGGCGATCGGTCACGGCTACAACCATCTCGGTGAACTCATCACCGTGCGCAACCGCATGGGGTTGAGTCCGTTCTGAGTCCGGGGCTATGTCACAATCGATTGGTGATCATCGCTCAGATCTCCGACACCCATGTCCTCGAACGTGACGAGCAGCACTTCGTGGACAACAACGCCTCATTGGCCTCGATCATCGCGTCGCTCAACGACGAGGATCCGCGGCCAGATCTCGTTCTGGCCACGGGCGACCTGACGAACTGGGGTCACTCTGGCCAGTACGAGATGCTGGAGGAGATCATCTCGGACCTTCAACTCCCGGTGCTGCCGTTGGTGGGGAATCACGACGTTCGCGACCTGACGAGGCAGAGCTTCCCCGGCGCTCCGTGGGTCGATGCCGAGCACGCGAGTTGGATCACGCATCTCGATGACCTCACGATCATCGGCCTCGACTCCACCGACCCCGATTCCCATGGCGGCGTGTTCGACGAGAGCCGCGAGACGTGGCTCCGCTCCTGCCTCGATTCTGCCACCGGGCCGGTCATCCTCTCGCTGCACCATCCCCCATTCGCCACCGGTGTCGAATGGATGGACTCGTCAGGGTTTGCCGGGCTGGCTGAGCTTCGACGAGTGATTGCCGACCACTCATCCCAGATCGCCCGGATCCTCTGTGGTCATTTCCACCGGCCCGTCGTGACCACCGTCGAGGGAGTCACGACGTCGGTGTGCCCGGCAGGGACCTATCACGTCGGGCTGGATCTGCGGCCAGGCGCTGGTCAGTCGATCATCCGGGACCCACGGGGATATCAGCTTCATCTGATCGACGGCCCGTCGGTCGTGACGCACACCCGGTACGTGGACACCGGCGAGGCTCCGTTCGATCCCGGATGGGCCTGATCAACGAGTCCCCGCCGTGCGGGCGACCGGGATCACCGCGAGGGCAGGCTCCAGGCGTGCCACCTCTTCAACCAGGGCCTCAACGAAATCGGCGTTGACCTCGTCGACCTTGGTGACGGCGATGATCAGTCGCCCATGCTCGACAAGAGCGGCACGCTGACCTCTCGGATGCAACAAGACCGTCGCCGCGGCCTCGGGCGACAGCCGCTCATACGGCCCGCAGTTCGCGAGAGCGGCCACGCGCAACGGCCGATGGCATTGATCTGCGATCACTCGGCCCAGCGCATCTGCCCCGATCACCGAGATCATGACCGTTGTGAGCGAGGGCACGTTCGGTTCGAACGGGCCGGGTGCCTTGAACGGCATCGATCGTGCCCCGTCGGCTTCGACGAGCACGTGATCGACCCGGCCGAACAGGGTGTTGCATCGGCTGGTTTCCAACCCGACGGCCTTCCCATCCGTCAGTGTCCTCCAGGCCAGGACAGGCCCGGCAGCTGCAGCGAGAACGATTTCGTCGTCGGATGCGCCGACCAACGTGGGAAGCTCCCCGCTCTCGCCAGGATCCATCTTGGTGGTTGTCGTCGCGATTCGTGTACCGGTCAGCGAACTCGCGAACGTGTGCAGGAGCGTTGTCTTCCCGCCTCCACCGACGAAGGAGACCATCTCGTGGTCCCCCAGGCCGACGCGGCTGACCACGTCGTTCACATCGACGCCCGGCGTCGGAACCAGTCCAGCGTCGCCACCGTGACCGCACCACCGATCGCAAGCGCTTTGTCCGACATCTCGTCGCACGGAGTGTCCAACCGAGGGTCGATGTCGCCCACCTTCATCCCCGACCGAGCATCACAGCTCGGATGCAGCAAGCCGCGAATCACCCCTGGGAACGGCGCGACGATCTCCTCGCCGCCGCTACGGCCGAGCACGTCACCCGTGGCAACGGCGTCACCGATCTGAACCCGCCACTCGATCGGGCCGGCCTGCGGCGCCCGGAGCACTCGTTCGCTGCCATGACCGGCGACGAGACCCGGCGTGCCAGTGTCGGCCTCGGCGGCGCCCTGCTCGATTACGCGCCCGAGTCGGCCTCCACGGTTCGTCTCGATCACCAGATCACAATCGTGCCCAGCTTCAAAGCCCGGTCCGAGGGAGATCACCAGTTCCGCGTCGTCGCGGCGAGTGTCGATGTTGCGCTTGGCCAGCCTGGCGTCGATGACGACCTCCGGCGTGGGGATCCACGCTGGGATGGTGGGACTCGCCGCCACCGGGACGATGCCCGCCGCCACCGCTCGCTGCCACTGCTCAGAGTTGTCGACCCGTTGCGCCGTCAGTCCTTCAACCGTGATCGTCCCGTCGTAGATGGCGCTCGAGAGCGCCACTCGACGGCGAACGGTGAGCGGTTGGGCCAACTCGAGCACACCGACGGAGAAGCCGACCTGACAGAGCCGGTGGATGACACCGGTGGCGAGATCACCACCACCGCGAACCAGGACGGGGTAGTCGGCAAGCGACATTCTCAGCGGTTCCGGGCCATCGACATCTCGAATCAGGCTAGCTGCCGATCCCGGGGGAGCTGGCCGGTCGATCGGTTGCGGCGTCCGCGAATCGAACGGCAGTACTCTCGATTGCATGCTTCGCCACCTCGTCGGGTCGCTCGGGCTGATCTGTCCTGGCGGGATGTGGCGCGTCTGACCTCGCCACTCAGCACGACGGCTCCGCTGACCGGCAAGCCGTCTCCGTGACAGGTGCGACCCTGGGGGAGACTGGGATCGGGTTCGCATTTCACCCCACCGAAGCTGCCATCCGCATCACCATCGAATCGACCGGCGAATTGACGATTTGTCCGGCTGACAGCATGGGAGGCATCGAAGACCCAGCCGCTGACTCCTGGGGAGCACGATGGGATCATGTCGGATGTCGTGAAGTCGTCGCAGGCATCGTCGAGTTGCCACCGACCTCGGGGGGCCAACACGTGGGCATCCGCATCGGCTCGACGTCTGAGGAGGCTTCGGCGTCGATCACGATCGAGTGGATTCCCGCCGACCCGTACTTCGCCTTTCAACCGGGCCCGGTCGGGCCCGAAGAATCGATGAGCATCGCAATGGATCTGACGCAGGCGGGTGACCTGGCCGGCTTCGTGAGAACCGAGGGGGCATGGGACTCGAGTTCCAGCGCAATCAGCAGCCGGCGATCGGATACCGCGGAAACGGAGACGCGACCGATGTGACCTTCGCGTCTCTGGACCAACCGGGCGTGTGGACCATGCGCTACACGAACCTCGCAACCGCCGAACAGCAGCCACAGATCTTCATCGACTGGCCACTGTTCGGGTAGGCCCTCCCGGCGGGGCAGCGCCGCATCATCACGCTGTTTCCACACAGTCTTCAATCATCCATGGCTGCATTCCTCGAAGGTGGAACCGAACCACAGAGCGGTCCCACCAACGGGGCCCCGACACAAGGAAGAATGATCCGCCCTGGGTTCCGCGGAGGCCCTCGACCTTTGAAAGAGGATGAGAGCTATGAATACAGATGTGGGATCGAAGCCGACGACGCGGCGGTATTCGCCGGAGCAAAAGGAGCGGGCGGTGCGGATGGTGTTCGCGCTGCGTGCGGAGCTGGGTTCGTCGCAGGGCACGGTGAAACGGGTCGCGGATCAGCTCGGGATCGGGGTGGAGTCGTTGCGGTCGTGGGTCAAGCAGGCCGAGATCGATACCGGGGCCAGGTCGGGGACGACGTCGGCTGAGGCTGTGGAGAACAAACGGCTTCGTCAGGAGAACCGCGAGTTGAAGCGGGCGAACGAGATTTTGCAGCGGGCTTCGGCTTTCTTCGGGGCGGAGACATCCCATCCGGATAAGTGTCAAGCAGCAATTGTTTGACGGTGTGCCCAGGCGGTGTGTTCGTCGTAGAGGACGCGGTGGTCGAGGCAGCCGTGAAGGATTCCGACGAGCCTGTTGGAGAGGGCTCGTAGTGCTTTGCTGTGGCTGTCGCCTTTTGCTCGTCGCTGGTCGTAGAACAGGCGTGCGCCTTCGCTGGCGGTGATCGTCACGAAGGCCCATTGGTAGCAGGTGTCGGCGAGGCGAAGGTTGCGGGCGTGGCGAGCGAGCACGACGTGGCTGCGTCCTGATGCTCGGGTCACGGGTGAGGTGCCTGCGTAGTTCTTTCGTGAGCGGGCATCAGCGAAACGGGTTGGGGCGTCACCGAACTCGCCGAGAACGCGTGCACCGAGGGTTGTTGAGAGTCCGGGGATCGAGCGGATGATCTCAGCATCGTCGTGGGCGTCGAAGAGTTCGCCGAGCTCTTCCTCGATGCGTTTGATCTGGGTCGTGAGTTGCGTGGCCACGCTCACCAGCGCGGTGACAAGTGATCCCATTGCTGCCTCGATCGGCTCGGAGGCGGCGAGCTGGTCGCTGCGCAACGCGGCCTGGATCTTTGGTGGGCGTCGCTCGAAGCCGCGTTTGCGGCCGCCGCGTTTCATCGCTGCTTTGATCTGGGTCAATGTGAGTTTGCGTCCCCGTGTCGGGGTCGGGGCCACGGCGAGCACCCCGAGACAATCGCCGTGGGCTAGCTCGGGGAAGGCTTGCAGCGCTGCAGGGTAGAACTCTCGAAGCGCGGAGCGGAGCTGGTTCAGTTGACGTTGCCGAGTCCAGATCAGGTTCTGATGTGCCCGGGCGGTGATCTTGATCGCGTCGACGAGTTCGCTGTCCGCGAACACCGGGTGGTGGTTGTGTCCATCGAGTCGAGCGACCGCCGCCAACGTCTTGGCGTCGCCGGCATCTGATTTCGCGCCGGAGTTCGAGAGCCGTTCTCGGTATCGGGCGGTCGACATCGGGTTGAGCGCGATGACCTCAAACCCAGCGGAGATCAACGCGGTTACGAACAATCCGCGATCTGTTTCAGTCGCGATCAACACGTCGTCGGGGTCGGCGCCGTGCTCGGCGATCATGTCGAGGAACTCACCAACCCCGGCCGCGCCTTCGAGAACCCGTCCCTTCGCTACGCAGTCGCCGTTGATGTTCTCGACGTGGTAGTCGTGATGGGTTTCGGCCCAATCGTGGCCGACGTACAGAACTGTCATGGCTTCTCCTGATGGCTTGTCTGATGTAAGCGCTGCGCGGGGTGATTGTCTGGCGAGCTAATGGTCCAGTGCTCAAAGGCACGACATCCCACAAGTCATTTCGATCACCCGCAGATCGCCGGGCGCACGATCTCCGCCTAGGACTCGAAGTCCAACTCGACCTAGTGCTGACCCGGCTACAGCAGCACAACATTCCACCTGGAACGTCGCACTGACGCCATTAACTCGACCGCCAACAGCGATGATCGTCGAGTTCATCGACGACAACCGAGACGAGTTCGGAGTCGAGTCCATTTGCAGATCTCTGCGGGTGGCTCCGTCCACGTACCGATCAGCCAAACGCCGGGGTCTGTCGGCTCGCGCGATGCGAGACGCGGTGATGATGCCGATGCTGTTGGCGCTGTGGAAGGCCAACTACTCGGTGTACGGGGCCCGCAAGCTCTGGATCGCCGCCCGCCGAGCCGGCCACGACATCGGCCGTGATCAAGTCGCCCGGTTGATGCGCGAGCTCGGCATCTGCGGGGTGAAACGGCCTCGGCGGGTGCGCACCACTCGCCGCGACGACACCGC
>JAERSO010000137.1 GCA_016845585.1 Acidimicrobiaceae bacterium
TCGACCACGCCAGAGGGGGATTTGAGCTCGCCTCCGACGGTGCGCAGGCCGACGCCGCCCGGGAGTTCGAGTCCTCAGCCGATGCGTTCCGCTCCGTGCAGCGCAAGGTCGGCGGGCCTTGGAGTCTGCCGGCTCGGCTCGTGCCGATCGTCGGGCAGCACGTGCGAGCGGTGCAGGTCGTGGCCTCGGAAGGTGTGTCGCTCACCGACACCGCCGCGGAGACCACCCTCGCCGTCGATCTCGACGACATCCGACTCGTCGACCGGCGAGTGGATCTCAGCATCCTCGACGAGCTCGCACCGGTCCTGTCGAGGGCCGAGCAATCCGTGGGCCGAGCCCACACCAGGATCGGTGACGTTCGCGACCCGTGGCTGATCGAGCCGGTCGATGTTCGACTCGAGGAGCTGTTCGGCGAACTCGAACGGGCTCTCCCCGCGGCGCGCACCGCAGCCCAGGCGGCGCGAGAAGCACCGGCGATGCTGGGTGGTACTGGCCCCGTCAATTGGCTGGTCCTGATCACCACCCCCGCCGAAGCACGAGGTGTCGGCGGACTCGTCGGCAACTTCGTGGTGATCCGTGCCGATGACGGTGGCTTCGAGATCACCGACGCGGGCCGCAACGAGGACATGAACAGGCGGCTGGCCGATGTAGATGCCGAGCTCAGCGGGCCCGTCGACTACCTCGATCGTTGGGCGGCATACGAACCCAACGTCTTCTTCCAGGACGTCGGCCTCGATCCCGATCTCCCGAGTGTTGCCGCGGTGGCTGCCGACCTGTACGAACAGGCGTCCGGGGAGGTGATCGACGGGGTCGTGATGCTCGATCCCTACGCGCTGGCCGCGATACTCGAGCTCAGTGGCCCGGTGAGTGCCGGCGACATCCGGCTCAGCAGTGACAACGTCGTCGACTTCCTGCTCGTCGACCAGTACGACCGCTTCGTCGGCGACGACCCCGCCCGGATCCTCGCCCTCGGGCAACTGGTCACCGGGGCCTTCGACGCGTTCACCGGTGCTGCGCTCCCCGGACCTCGGGGAATCGCCGCCAAGATCGGGCCGATCATCGACGCCGACCGCCTGGGCGTCTGGTGGATGTCAGGAGGCGGCGTCGCCCAATTGATCGACACCGCGGGCCTCGACGGATCGTTCCCGTTCCCCGGCGACGGCGACCTCATCGGGCTGGTGCACCAGAACTCCGGGCAGAACAAACTCGACGTCTACCTGACCCGCACGCTCGACTACGAGGTCATCATCGAAGACGGCCGCGCCGCTGCCACCGCCACTATCACGCTCACCAACCGGGCTCCTGCTGAAGGGCTCCCCTTGTCGGTGATCGGCAGCAACGACCAGGGTTACCCTCTCGGGACGAATGTCGCCCTGGTCAGCTTCCACACCGCACTCGATCTCGTTCAGGTTCGCGTCGACGGAGCCGAAACTCCCGCCGCGCGCGACGCCGCGTTCGGCGCCGAGGCAATCACCTTCACCGTCGAGATTCCATCGATGAGCGAAACCGTGATCGAGATCGACCTCGAAGGCCGCCTCGAGATCGACGACCTCGACGACTATGTCCTGGCCGTACCCAACCAACCGCTCGTCAGCGACGACATCCTGACCGCCCGGGTCACGGTGAACGGCGACTCCACGGTGGTGGCCGACAGCCTCGCGGTCACGACCGACCTCCGACTCACGCCGGAGTAGGAACCGGCTCACGGCACGGCGAGTGGTTCGCTAAATGTCCGTGGTCCTGTGCCGATCGTGTGGGTGGGCCACTGGGCCCTGATTCCTCATGCCGCCTTCTCGCCCCCTCGCCGCCCTGCTTCTCGCCGCCGCCCTCATCCTCGGCGCCGCCGCGCCCGCGACAGCCCAATACGGCGGCGGGAGCGTCACCATCTTCGTGACACCGCCTCGGCTCCCGGTCGATGAGACCTTCGATGTGTTCGGTCAGTTCTGTGCTGCCGGCACCACCGTCGAGATCTCGATCATCGGCGTCCCCGGTGTCCTCGCGACCGGCACGGCCGACGCCGGTGGCTTCTACAGCGTCAGGGATATCGATCTCCCCGATGGACTCCTCGCCGGGACCGATCAGACGGTGCAGGCGACCTGCGGCCCCGAAACGGCCACGGCTGTCCTCACGCTCGTCTGTCACAGCGGCGACGACCCAGTCGATGGCTCGTGTGAGGACGGCAGCGGTGGAGTGGCCGGTGGCCCTGGTCCGACCACCACACCCACAACTGCCCCCGGTGGATCGAGTGGATCCACGTCCGGGGGAACCTCGAGTCCGAGTCTGGCCATCACCGGTGCGACGTACGCCGAGTTCCTCGCTCAGATCGCCGTGACACTGCTGGGCGTCGGCATCTTCCTGGTCGTCGTCACCAAGCGGCGACGCGACCGGGCGTCGGCCTGACCTGAGCGTTCGCGACTAGCGGTTCTTGCGGCGTCGCCGCCGGATCATCCATCCGGCGGCCTCACTCAGCACGGCACCGGCGACAGCCGATCCCAGAATGATCAGGAACAACGGCGCCGAGCCGTCGAACATCAGCCAGGTCACCGGTGTCGAGTCGGTGTTCTGGAGCACGAACGCGGCCAGACCAGCGGCGACGAGGGTCGCGACGATCAGGCCGAGTTGAGGGCTCCGCTTCTCCGGCTGTTCAACGCTCTCGTCGTCCATCACTGCTCCCTCGTCGATTCACACGATGGTAGCCCTGCCTGACGTCGCGTTGCCGAGGTGATCGTGGGACGATCGTCTCATGCGAGTACTCGTGAGCGGATCGACCGGATTCATCGGCGGCGCCCTGGTCGCCGCGCTCGGCACCGCCGGTCACGAACCGGTTCGTCTCGTTCGCCGCCCCGGCTCCGGCACCGAACCCGAGGTCCGTTGGGATCCGGCTGCCGGCACCATCGACCAGCAACAACTCGCTGCCGTCGGTCACCTCGATGCCGTGGTCCACCTGGCCGGGGAAGGACTCGCCGAACGGCGCTGGACGGAGGCGCAGAAGGCGAGGATCCTCGCCAGCAGAGTCGACGGCACCCGCCTCCTGGCGTCCAGCATGGCCGAACTGGCGTCGCCTCCTGCAGTCTTCCTCTCCGGCTCCGCCATCGGGTACTACGGCGACCGAGCCGACGAGCGGCTCACGGAGCAATCAGAGCCCGGCCTCGGTTTCGCCGCGGAGGTCGTGCAGGCGTGGGAATCGAGCACTGCGCCACTCGGCGACGAGACGCTGGTCGCACACCTCCGGACCGGCATCGTGCTCGATGCCGCCGGGGGCTCTCTCGCCGAGCAGGTGCGGTTCTTCAGGCTCGGCCTCGGCGGCAGGATCGGGAGGGGGCACCAGTGGGTGAGCTGGATCAGCCTCGCCGATCACGTGGCTGCGATGCTCTGGCTGCTGAACCACCCGGTCTCGGGCGCCGTGAATCTCACCGCGCCCGAACCCGTCACGAACCGGGAGTTCACTCGGACGCTCGGCTCCGTCCTGCGCCGCCCGACACTCGTCCCGACACCGACGATCGCCCTGTCGGCGAAACTCGGGCGGGAGCTCACCCGTGAGCTGTTGCTCAGCAGCGCCCATGTCTCGCCGATGGTCCTCGAACGCGAGGGGTTCGTCTTCGAACACACCCGACTCGAGGATGCTCTGGTGGCAACGCTCAGGGGCTGACGACCCAGACGTCGTCGGGATGGCTCTTCTCGAAATCGGCCACGACCCTTCCGACCCGCCGCTCGCTGCCGTCCCAAACGATCAGCGCCTCGTCGGCGACCTTCCGGAGCCAGCCGTTGCGACGGTCGAGCGCCTGTCCTGCCCGCTGCACCGACTCGGGCGCCTTGCGCTCCAACCGCACGACAGCATCGGCCGCCGTGCAGAGCTCGGCGAACCTCCGTCGTGCCGCACCCGGCCAGTTCGCATCGGGGTCGGGGAACGGCAGGATCGCGGCGAACGGCACCCCGGCCGCGAGCGCCGCTTCGGCGGCGAGCGTCTCCACGCCGAGCCGAAGGCCAGTCAGGACGATGAGGTCGAGCTCGACGGTCTTCTTGGCCGCGAGGATCTCGGTGAGCTTGTCTCGTATCGCGACATGGCCGACCGGTGGGTCGCTCGGGTCATCGGCGAACCCACCGATCTCGGATGGCTGATGGCCGGTGACGGCAATGGCCCGACCCACTGGCCGCCACGTCTGGTCATAGACCCCATCCGGGCCGGGGGGCGGCGGGGCCGCCTCAGCGGCGGATCCGGTGACACTGATCTCATCGGGTGGCCCAAGATCATCCGGTGTCCCGACACCGTGACGGCCCTTTTGTGAATGTGATGCCTCCACCGCCAGACGATCGGCGATGTCGTTGAACTCGTTGCCGGCGTGACCCTTCACCCACCGGAACGTGATCTCGTCGGCCCGCGAACGGTAGAGCTCGATCAGCGGCTCCCAGATGTCGCGGTTGGCGACGGGCTCCTTCTTCGAGTTCTTCCAGTCCCGCTTGAGCCAGCCCTTCCACCAGCCGTCCTTGAAGCAATTGACGACGTAGGTCGAGTCGGAGACCACCTCGACTGGGCCCTCGATGGTGCGGAGTGCGTCGAGCGCCGCCGTCAACTCCATGCGCTGGTTCGTCGTGTCCGGATCAGCACCATTGGCCCACATCCCATCCGGGATGATCCAACCCCAGCCACCGGGGCCCGGGTTCCCTCGACAGGCGCCATCGGTGTAGACGACGGTTGGTGGGTGTGACACGTGGCAAACCATATCTGGGCAGAAACGCGCCCGAAGTTGTCAAAAGGCTGAAATACTCGCTGGAATTATGATTGACCACTACTCCCGACAGCTCCCCGACATCGACCCGACGGAGACGAAGGAGTGGATCGATTCGCTCGATGCGGTCGTCGGTGCCCAGGGCGCGCCACGGGCCCGCTACATCGTGGCCAAGCTGCTCGAACGCGCCAATGAACTCCGGGTCGGTGTGCCCCCGACGACATCCACGCCCTACATCAACACGATCCCCGCCGAGGAACAGCCCTTCTTCCCCGGCAACGAGGACGTCGAACGTCGCATTCGCGCCTTCATCCGGTGGAACGCTGCGGCGATGGTGATCCGGGCCAACAAGGCGGCTGACGGGATCGGCGGCCACCTCTCCACGTTCGCCTCGAGCGCGGCGCTCTATGAGGTGGGCTTCAATCACTTCTTCCGCGGCAAGGAGGACGGTCTTCCGGGCGACCACATCTACTTCCAGGGCCATGCGGCGCCCGGCGTCTATGCCCGAGCCTTCATGGAGGGTCGCCTGACCGAGGCGCAGCTCGACAACTTCCGTATGGAGATCGGCGGAAACGGACTCTCGAGCTATCCCCATCCGCGGCTGATGCCCAGCTTCTGGGAGTACCCCACCGTGTCGATGGGCCTCGGCCCGATCAACTCGATCTATCACGCTCGCTTCAACAAGTACCTCCACCAGCGTCACATCGACGACACCAGTCAGAGCAACGTCTGGTCGTTCCTGGGGGACGGGGAGTGCGACGAGCCCGAGACGCTCGGCGCCATCTCGCTTGCCGGCCGCTCCGACCTCGACAACCTCAAGTGGGTCATCAACTGCAACCTGCAGCGTCTCGACGGCCCGGTCCGTGGCAACGGCAAGGTGATCCAGGAGCTCGAAGGTGTCTTCCGCGGCGCCGGCTGGAACGTCATCAAGGTCGTGTGGGGCACCCAGTGGGACGAACTCCTCCATCGCGATGTCGACAGCGTGTTGCTCAACAAGATGGGCCAGACCGTCGACGGCGAGTACCAGCGCTACGCCACCGAGGATGGCGCGTACATCCGTGAACACTTCTTCGGACCCGATCCCCGTCTCCGCAAGCTGGTCGAGCACCTGACCGATCATGATCTGGAGAACCTGCCGCGCGGTGGCCACGACTATCAGAAGGTCTACGCCGCGTTCAAGGCCGCGAGCGAGGTCAAAGGGCAGCCCACCGTGATCCTGGCCAAGACCGTCAAGGGTTGGACCCTCGGCGAAGGGTTCGAGGGACGCAACGCCACGCACCAGATCAAGAAGATGACGAAAGCCCAGCTCATCGAGCTGCGAGAACGACTCAATGTCGAGGACGAGATCCCCGAGGAAGCGCTCGAAGACGGCCTTCCGCCGTACTTCAAGCCCGCGCCCGACAGCGTCGAGCACGAGTACATGATGGAGCGACGCAAGGCGCTCGACGGCAGCGTGCCGTCGCGCATCATCCGTGATCGCCGCCCGATCACCGCGCCGATGGGTGGCCCGTTCATCGACCTGCAGAAGGGGTCAGCGGGTCGGGAGGTCTCCACCACGATGGCCTTCACCGCGCTGCTGCGCGATCTGTTGCGCGACCAGGTCTTCGGTGAGCGCGTCGTCCCGATCGTGCCCGATGAGGCCCGCACCTTCGGCATGGACTCGCTGTTTCGCGAGTTCAAGATCTACGCCCCACGCGGCCAGCTCTACGAGCCGGTCGATCATGATCTGCTGTTGTCGTACTCCGAGAGCAGTGACGGCCAGATCCTCGAGGAGGGGATCACCGAGTGCGGCTCCACCGCTTCGTGGATCGCGGCGGGTACGTCATACGCCAATACGGGCGTGCCGATGGTTCCCTTCTACACCTTCTACTCGATGTTCGGCTTCCAGCGGGTGGGCGATTCACTGTGGGCCGCCGCCGATGCCCGCACACGGGGATTCCTGCTCGGGGCCACCGCGGGGCGCACGACTCTGATGGGTGAGGGCCTCCAGCATCAGGACGGGCACAGCCAACTCCTGGCCTCCACCGTGCCTGCATGCGAGGCGTACGACCCCGCCTTCGCCTACGAGCTCGGCGCCATCATCGAGGATGGTCTCGCCCGGATGTACCCCGCGCAGGCGGCCGATGGCGAGGACGTCTTCTACTACATCACCATCTACAACGAGAACTACGTCCAGCCTCCGCGCCCCGATCACGTCGACAACGCGGAGATCACGTCCGGTCTCTACAAGTTCAGCGACGGCCCCGAAACCGGCGAGTACGACCGGAACGCCACGGTTCTGTTCTCCGGGTCGGCCGTCGGCGCGGCGATCGACGCCCAGCGCCTCCTCGCCGAGGAGCACGGCATCGCCGCCGAACTCTGGAGCGCCACCTCCTACAAACGATTGCGCGCCGATGCCCTCGATTGCGACCGCCGCAACCGTCTTGCGCCAGGCGAGGAACCGCTCGTCCCGCTGGTCACCAGCAAACTCCACGACAGCGACGGCCCGATCGTCGCCGTCTCCGACTGGATGACGATCGTCCCTGAGCAGATCGCCCGCTGGACTCCACGCGAGATGCACGTCCTCGGCACTGATGGATTCGGACGCTCCGATACCCGAGAGGCGCTCCGCCGCTTCTTCGAGGTCGACGCCGAGCACCTCGTGGTCGCCGTGTTGTCGGCCCTGGCCGAGGACGGCCAGGCCACAACCGACGAGGTGCGAGCGGCGATCGAGCGCTACGGGAT
>JAERSO010000138.1 GCA_016845585.1 Acidimicrobiaceae bacterium
TGGCAGGGGCTCGAGATGTTCGACCGTCCCTTCCTCACGCTGTGGTGCCCGGAGGACCCCGTGCTCGGCCAACTGCATCACGAGTTCATCGAGCGGGTACCCGGTGCGGAAGGTCAGCCCCATCAGGAGTTCACACCCGGCGGACACTTTCTCCAAGACGACCAGGGCGAGGCGATCGCGGCAGCGATGGTCGACTGGATGGCGAACTGACCAGCGCCCGAGAACCGATCTCAACGTGACCACACGTGGGGCCGCTGGTACCTTCGCGGCGTTCATCCTGCCGTGAGGAGACCCGATGAAGACCCGTGCTGCCGTCCTGCGAGAAATCGGCGCCGACTGGAGCGTCGAGGAAATCGAACTCGACGAACCCAAGGCCGGCGAGATCCTGGTCAAAACCACCGCTGCCGGCATGTGCCACTCCGACGAGCACGCTCACGACGGCACGATGCCGGTACCGCTGCCGATCATCGGCGGTCACGAAGGGGCCGGTGTGGTCATCGGGCTCGGCCCGGGCGTCACCGAGTTCGAGGTCGGCGATCACATCTCGTGCTCGTTCATCCCGTCGTGTGGCAAGTGCACCTGGTGCGCTCGCGGCCAGCAGAACCTGTGTGACCTCGGTGCCCACCTGATGGAGCCCGGGATGATCGACGGCACCTTCCGTCACCACACCTCCGACGGCACCACGCTCACGCCATTGTTGAAGCTCGGCACCTTCGCCGAACACATGGTCCTGAGCGTCGACTCGGCCATCAAGGTCCAGAAAGACGTTCCCGCTGGTCCTGCCGCGCTCGTCAGCTGCGGCGTCACCACCGGCTACGGCGCAGCCGTGAACCGCGCCGAGGTCACCGCCGGCGACACCGTCGTGGTGGTCGGCTGTGGCGGTCTCGGCACCGCTGCGATCCAGGGCGCCAAGGTCGCCGGCGCAAAGAACATCGTCGCCATCGACCCGAGCGAGTTCAAGCGCGAGAGCGCCATGGAATTCGGTGCCCCCCACACGGCCCCGTCGATGGAGGAGGCCATGGAGCTGGTCGGCGGCCTCACCGAGGGCGTGCAGGCCGACTCGGTCATCCTCACGCCGTCGGTGCTCACCGGTGATCTCATCGCTCCGGCGCAGTTCCTGACCCGCAAGGGCGGCACGGTGGTCGCCACGGCGGTTGCCCCGGCTGCGCAGATGGATGTTCAGCTCAACCTCTTCATGTTCTCGATGATGAATCAGGAGCTGAAGGGCTGCCTGTTCGGCTCCACCGCCCCGCGCAAGGAGATCCCGCACCTGTTGTCGATGTACCAGGCCGGTCAGCTCAAGCTCGATGAGATGATCACCAACACGTACACCCTCGACCAGGTCAACGAGGGCTACGCCGACATGATGGCGAACAAGAACATCCGCGGCGTCATCACCTTCGACTGACCCGCGGCGGCCGATCAGCGCCAGACTGATTCCATGACGAGCCTCTCCGCACCCGACATCGTCGACGCCCTCAGTGCGCGTGTCGTCGGTCGACGACGCGAACTCGAGGTGCTCGTTGCCGCGCTCGCCGCCGATCGCCACGTGCTGCTCGAAGGACCGCCCGGCACCGGCAAGTCGACGATCCTGCGCGAGGTCGCCGCAGCGGCCGGCACCGGATTCGTGTTCGTCGAAGGCAACGCCGAACTCACCCCGGCGCGTCTCGCCGGCCAGTTCGACCCGTCTCGTGTGCTCGAGGACGGCTACACCCCCGAGGTCTTCGTCGATGGCCCGCTCGTCGAGGCGCTGCGCCATGGGTCGCTGCTCTATGTCGAGGAGCTCAACCGGGTGCCGGAGGAAACGGTCAACCTCCTCATCACCGTGATGTCGGAGGGCGAACTCACCCTGCCCCGTCTCGGCACGATCCCGGCAGCCGACGGCTTCCGTCTGGTCGCAGCGATGAATCCTTTCGACAACATCGGCACCGCTCGGGTCTCCGGTGCGGTCTATGACCGCATGTGTCGCATCTCGATGGGATACCAATCCCTTGACGACGAATCCGACATCGTCGTGCGCAACACTTCCGAAGACGATCGAGTCCTGCGGCGCCGGGCCGTCGCCGTCACACGCGGTACTCGTAACCACCCCGATGTGCGCGTCGGTTCATCCGTGCGCGGAGCGATCGATCTGGTCGAGGTGGGCCACGCACTCGCGTTGATGCGCAGCGCCCAGGTGACCGACCCCAGCGTCGGCCTTGACGCAGCACTCACCGCACTGTCGGGACGCATCCGACTGCACGAGGGCGGGAGTTCCACGCCCGAGTCGGTCATCACCGACCTGTGGGACGCGGTGCTCGCCCAGGAACATCCCCGTGACGACGACGACTCGTCGTCGGGAAAAGCGACCGCCCCGGACGGGGCGACTCCGGCGTCCCCCTGACCTTGGAGGGCGACGACGCCCGCCAGGCCGTCCAGGACGACAACCGTCGCACCACCCCACGACCCCAACTCGCTCGCGATCCGAAGTTCGAAGAGATCAGCCCCGAGGTGGGAGAGATCGACGACGACGCCCTTGCCGATCTCGTCGACGAAGATCCCGACCACGCAATGTCGTTGCTCGCCCAGATGCGAGGGGCCACCGATCAGAAGCTCGCCGCCCTGGCGGCCCGCCTCGCCGGTCGGCTTGTGCTCGACGTGGCCAAGGCGGGCCCGGTTCAGGCCCGTGGCGTGGGCGCAATGGCGTCGTCCCCGGCCGACCGAGTCGATGGCGACCTCGACCGCGACGCGAGCCTCGATGGCCTCGTCCACGCACGGGCCACCGGTGAGCTCATCGATGCCGGCGATCTCCGGGTTCGGCACTGGACCCAGCCGGCGACGGCCCTCGCGCTCGTCATTGATCGCAGCGGCTCGATGAGCGGCAAGCGGCTCGCCACGGCCGCGGTCGCCGCTGCGGCGTGCGCCCACCGGGCCCCGGTCGACTGGTCGGTGCTGGCGTTCGCCGACCGGGTCATCGCTGTCAAGAGTCAAGACGACTCGCGG
>JAERSO010000139.1 GCA_016845585.1 Acidimicrobiaceae bacterium
CTCGTCGAGCTCGTCGTCCTCCAGCTGCACGGAGGCTGGCGGATCGACACCTACGACTACGACGTGGTCGTCCTCGGCGGCCACACCGTCGAGGTCAAGACGAAGGAAACGACCGTCGAACCGCAGCCCCACTACGACTGCTCGGTGGCAGCTGCCAACACCCGGCAGCGTTGCGACTACTACGGGTTCGTGCGTGTTGCGGCCAACCTCGAGGAGGCGTGGTGGTGCGGGGCGATCAGCCGGGAAGACTTCTACCGGCGGGCCCGGTTCGTCCACGCCGGCCAGCAGGACGGGGACAACGGATGGGTGGCGCAGGCGGACTGCTGGAACCTCCCGATCTCCGAGCTCGGTGACATTCCCGGTCCTGTTTCCACAGGTCAGACAGCGTTTACACTCAAGTCGTGAGTCAAGCCCGGGCCAAGGGCACCAAGTTCGAGAACGAGGTGCTCGAAGGCCTACAGCGGATCTGGCCGGACACGGACCGGGCGAAGGCGGGGAACCCGTCGAACGACTTCCACGGTCCACCGTTCCCGGTCGAAGCGAAGCATCGGAAACGGTGGGAGATCCCGAAGTGGGTGCGGGCCCTACGGGGGGCGGCCGGCGGTGGCGACCAATGGGCACTGGTCGTCGCCGCCGGCGACCGCCGTGCCGCCGACTCGGCCGGCACCCTGATGGTCGTCGACTGGGCGTTCGGCCTCGAGCTCCTCGAGGCGTGGCAATGGAGGCAGGGCTGGGACCGGGCTAACCAGTGAGCCCGTACACCCGGACGGCGGCCCAGCGGGCGCATGACTTCGCTAACGCTCGTGCCTACGAGGAGTACGTCGCCGGCCGGCTCGGCGTGCCCTGCCACACCCGGTTCGACGCCAAGGACGACCTCGACATCTGGATCCCCGGGTACTTCGTCGAGATCAAAGAGAAGAACCAGCCGCTGACCGACCGGTGGCACCTGATCGACGGCGTCCCCGAGGAGAACCTGTTCATCCTCGACGAGCTGACGGTCCGCAAGGCTCTCCGCTGGTACCCGGAGGTCTTCTACCTGCTGCGGGACAACGCCTCCGACCCCGAGAACCCCCGGCTGTTCCTCGTGCCCGTGTGGGAGCTGATCGCCGTCGAACGGACCCGGGTCGACCGGTCCACGAAGGGCAAGTGGATCCTCGACGTGACGAAGTTCCGCCGCATCGTCGACGAGGCCGACATCCCAGCCATGGCCCACTCGATGCTCGTGGGGCAGGACTGGAAGCAGTCCCCCTGTCAGGCCGGTGAGGTCCCGCAGGTATGACGGGCCGCCTCATCGCCTTCGGGCATCGGTCCCGTGTCGGCAAGGACACGGCGGCCCGGGCCCTCGGCCCCCAGTGGGAGCGCATGGCGTTCGCCGATCGGATCCGACGGGTCCTCGAGGACCTCGACCCGGTGATCCACTACGGCCCCCTCGGGGCGACACGCCTCGGCCACCTCCTCATCCGGTCCGGGTGGGAGACCGTGAAGCAGGACCACCACGAGGTTCGCCGGCTCCTACAGGAGCTGGGGATGGCCGGCAGGATGCACCTGTACCCCGACGTGTGGTCCAACGTGACGGTCACCGAGGCCGCCGAACGGGTCGCCGCCGGCAGCAACGTGGTCATCACCGACCTGCGGTTCGCCGACGAGGCCCGGCTTATCCGGGAGTTCGGCGGGTCGCTGTACCGCATCGACAGGCCGGGCGTGCCCCGGCTGGATCATCGAACCGAGAGTGCCCTCGACGACTGGGACGGATGGGACGGGGTCATCGCCAACGATGGCTCCGAGGAGGACTTCGTCGACACGGTCAGGGCGCTGGTCGGCGATGGCCCGTGAGATCCCGGTAGACCCAGCCCACCTCGCTCGCCGGCCGGCACCAGAAGAGGCCGACGATCCCGAACGGGACCGCATCGCCGGCCTCGTCGAGGCCCTCCCGGATCTAGAGCGGGCCGTCGTCGAGTGTCTCGTTTGGGGTGGGATGACAAAGGTGGAGTGCGCCGAGCTGCTCGGCATCTCCCGTTCGTACGTCCACAAGCTCTGGAGACGGGCCCGTGAAAGACTCCGAGACGACCTGTGAGTTCCTGTCCGAGTGGGGCAGGTGCGCCCAGCCCCGGTACCGGGACGACTGGTGCTCGTATCACTTCAACGCCCTCCACATCGACGGGTTCCATCACGACGACGTGTACCACCGGAAGATCGTCGAGGCTCGCCTCGAGCCGTCCCATGACGTCCTGACGTCGATCGAGGTCGACGCCCTGTTCCGGGGCCGGTGCCGCAACGACGGGCGCCGCACGGACCTGTACACGGTCCTGTGACCGGCTTTGCTCACCGGGGCCTGCCGAAGATCCTCGGGTTCCACACGTTTATGACCGTCGACGACGGCGGGTCGGTGACGTCGATCCATCAGGTCCCGGACGAGCCGTTCGTACATGCCTGCGATGCGGCCGGCACCTGCATGTGCGGGCCGCAGGTCGTGTTCTCGGTCGTGAATGGCAGGGAGCTGCCGATGATGCGACACGCTGCCCTCGACGGGGCGTACCACGAGTACCCGGACCTCGACGACCTCGACGAGGTCGACATGGACGACATCATCTTCGACGAGGACGACGACTAGTCAACCCCTCTAGACACCACGGGTTGACACCAGCGAATGTCACCCCCGTGGTATGGTGCACGGCAGGGCTGACCTGACCATCTGGTAGACAACACCCCGTGATCCCCGAGTCTCTGGCGGGGCGGCGCATCGCCGTCACGGGAAGCACCGGCTTCCTCGGCACCGCGTTGGTCGAACGCCTCCTACGCTCGGCGCCCGACTGCGAGCTGGTGCTCATCGTCCGCCCCGGTCGGCGGGGCGCCACCCGCCGCGTCGAACGCGACATCCTCCGCAACGACGCCTTCGACGCCCTCCGGGAACGCC
>JAERSO010000140.1 GCA_016845585.1 Acidimicrobiaceae bacterium
TGGCCGAGTTCTTCGAGCTCCGGGAGCTCCTCGGTGAGGAAGAATTGATGCTCCATCGAGGACACCGCGTGCTCGAGGTTGTAGAAGTTGCCGACCTGGTGCACCCGGTAGCCGCCGGCGTTGACGATGCTGTCACACTCGATGTCGCCGCGGTTGGTGTGGACGATCCATCCGTCGGTGGTCTGGGTGAGGCCGATGCAGTCGGTGAACCGGTAGGCCTCGCCGCCGTTCTTGCGGCCGGCGTGTACGAGACCGACGGTCAGGCCGGTCGGGTCGATGTCGCCGTCGACCGGATCCCAGAGGCCACAGGTCAGACCCGTCACATCGAGGAGCGGATGCCGCTCGGCCATCTCGCTCGGGCCGATGACCTCGAAGTCGACGCCCATGCCCTTGGCCATGCCCACGAAGTGCTCATAGCCATCGCGGTCCTGCCGGTCGTAGCCGAGCCGGATCCCGCCGTCGTGGCTGCGGTAGGTGATCGGCCGGTCGGGGTCGGCTGCGAGGCGGGCGTAGAGCTCACACGAGTACTTCTTGAGTCCGACCATCGTCTGAACCGTGCCGAACTGGGTGACCTGGCCAGCCGAGTGCCAGGTGGTGCCCGACGCCCACTCGTCGCGCTCGATGAGCACGACGTCGCGCCATCCATGCGTTGTCAGGTGGTAGAACGTGCTCGCACCGCCCACCCCACCCCCGATCACCACGACTCGGGCGCGGGTGGGGAAGTTCTCGTAGGTGACCGCATTCATGTCGCCATCCTGGGACCCCGGTCCCACCCGCACAAGGCGCAATGCTGCACGCTACGCATAACAAATCGTTATGGGTACGGTGGTCGGATGCGTCCCCTCATCTCACGCCTGCCGCAACTCCACCGGCTCGCCGTGTTCGACGCGGTGGCGACCGCCGGCGACTTCACGTCGGCCGCCCGAGCGCTCGGGATCAGCCAGCCTGCCGTCTCTCGCCACATGGCGTCTCTCGCGAACGAGCTCGATGTGCAGCTGTTCGATCGGTCCGGCCGGTCGTTGGTGTTGACTGCATCCGGCCGTGCCTTGGCAGAGGCCGTCGACTCCGCGTTCGTGGGCCTGGAGCGCACCCTCACCGAACTCGACGGACAGGCGGACACACTCGTGTTCGCCGTACAGCCCGCCATGGCCACCACATGGGTGGTCCCGCTCCTCGATCAGCTCGAGACATCGGCCGGGGCCGAGATCCGGTTGCGAATCTTCGAACGCAGCGTCGAGCTCGACGGCAGCGACTGGGACCTGGCGATCGTGCCGGGCACCGGCGACTGGCCGGGCTGGGAGTCCACCATGCTGTTCCGCGAGGCCGTTCGTCCCTTCGCCGCCCCCAGCCTCGCCGACGGGCTCGGGCTCAGTGGCGACTCATCGCCGGCTGCACTGGCGTCCCACAATCTGCTGCACATCGACGATGTCGGTCGGCCCAACATGACCTGGCTCGAATGGTTCGCCGAGGCGAGCGACGAGCCGATCACGCCCCCCGAACCGCGGCTCCACTACAACGCCTACCCCACCGTCATCCAGGAGGCGCTGGCGGGCAACGGAATCGCTCTCGGCTGGCAGCATCTCCTGAGCGACATGGTGGAGCGGGGCCTGCTCGTACCGGTCGGCCCCATCGTCCAGCGGCGCCACGGCGGCCACCACATTTGTTGGCGCATCGGCACTGCCGACCACCGCCACGACGCGATCGTCGAGCACCTGCACAGCGAGATCCTCGGGTCGTCGGCCTCGTTCGCCGACATCTGAATCACCGGGCAACTACCGTTGCCGTCATCAGCCATCCGCAGATGTTCGATGATGACGATCCTGTCCTCGCCCGGCTCCGCGAGATCTGTCTGGCCCTTCCCGGAGCCGATGTGAAGGTCTCCCACGGCAGGCCGTCGTTCTTCACCAGGAAGATCTTCGCGGGCTATGGCGCGGTGGTGAAGGGCGATCATCACTCGGGCCGCTACGACCAGGCGGTCATTGTGATGCCCGACGCCGAGGAGGCACCGGCGCTCCGACAGGACGACCGCTTCTTCGTCCCTGCCTACTGGGGTCCGTCCGGCTGGCTGGGGCTCGATCTCAGCGGCGAGGTCGACTGGGACGAAGTGGCCGAGCTCGTGGAAACGTCGTTTCGCGAGACGGCACCGAAGAAGCTGATCGCCGAACTCGACGCCCGCTGAGAATCGCTGGATCGCTCAGAGCTCGCACTCTGCGGCGGCCTCCCACACCTCATCCACGAGGGGGCGGCGTCGTCATGCGTTGCGGTAGAGCCAGATCTCGAGTTCGAGTCGATGGGCATCGCCACTCAGCGGAACCAGCGAACCCGACCGCACTTCGCGCTCGACTGCGGCGAAGCCCTCAGCCCGAGCCAGACTTCCGAAGCCTCAGAACAGACCGTGGTCCACGTGACCGGCCCCTACACGATCACTGCGGACGTGCCCTTCCGGTTTGCCGAGCCGTACACGGGTTTCGAGGTCATCAACGACGCCCGCAGCGTCATCGGTTGGGACGGTGAAACGGAGGTCGTCACACCGTACGACGACTGTGTGCTCGTCATGCCCAACCAGAACAACCACCAGGGACAATCGGCCGTACGATTCGGCCGACTCGTCGACTGAGGCTTGGAGTCCAGCCTTCCCGGAGAGCCTGGTGTCTGGGGCTCGTGTACGAGTCGGCGAGGGTCAGTGGATCGCGGCGCTGCTCAGCCGCAACACCCACCTCCGGCGTCGTCGTCGATCGCAGCCGATTCTGCCGAGACGGCCAAATCGGAGATGACGCCATGGGTCCAGCAGCCGTCGGCTCCTGCCGCTTCACGCATCGTCAGCGCGAACACGTAGGCGATCTCTGCCTCGGTGGCCCCGGCGGCCAGCGACCCGGAGAAGTGCTTGCGTACACATGGTTCTGATCGCGCTTTGATCGACAGCGCGAAGCGGATCAATTCGTCGGTCTTCGTATCCAGCGTCTGAACGCCGGCGAGGGCCCGGTCGAGACCCGCGAGCGCATCGGTGACCGGGGCGAGATGAGTCGCCAGGAATCCCTGCGTACATCCGCCGGTGACCGTGCCGGCGGATGCGCACGCGCCGGTGGTGCTGGGCTGTTCGATGGTTGTCATGTTGCTCCCTCAGGAGGTCGAGCGGTCCGTCTCAGAACGATATCCATCGATTCGACATATGTCAATATGATTGTTTAGACTGACGCCATGAGCGAGCACAACCAGCCCCTCGTCTCGCCGACCGCCCAGGCGATCGACGACGCCAGCCTCCAGCGACACTTCGGCGGTGGCCACGACCTGCTGCCCTTGTGGATCGCCGAGCCCTACCTGGAGGTCGCACCCCCTGTCATCGAGGCGCTCCAGGATCGGGCCGCCTCGGGTTGGTACGGCTATGAGACCAGGCCCGAGGCGCTTGGCGACGCGTTCTGGACGTGGATGGACCGTCGCCACGGTTGGTCTCGACAAGGGCTCCGAACGCTGGTGAGCCCAAGCGTCGGAACCTCCATCGGAACACTCATCGAGGTGGCCACCGAGCCGGGGGACGGCGTGATCATCCAGCCACCGGTCTTCACCGATTTCAAGCCATTGGTGACGGCCAGTGAACGCAACGCTGTGCGGAACCCGCTCGCGCTCGGTAAGGACGGATACGGATTCGATCTCGGCGGCCTCGAACAGCAAGCGATGGATCCATCGACGACCGCGCTCATCTTGTGCAACCCCCAAAACCCGGTCGGCCGAGTCTGGACCGAAGAGGAACTGACTGAGCTCGCCGGCATCTGCGCCCGCCACGACGTCTTCGTCATCGCCGATGAGATCCACGCCGACCTGACGCTCGCCCCCCACCGGTTCACACCCTTCGCGACGGTGGCCGCTACCGCCGACGTGAAATGGGCGGCCCTCCACGGACCGATCAAGACGTTCGGCCTGGCCGGGGTCTGCGACACCCTCGTGGTCACCGATCACGGTGATCTCACCGACCGATTCGAGTCTGTGAGTTCGCGGCTGCACCTCACCCGCAACAACGTCTTCGGCCTTGCCGCCGCGCAGGCCGCCTACCTCGAAGGCGCGGATTGGGTGGACGCCGTGCTCGCGCTGACCGCAACCAACGTGGCGATGCTCCAGGAAGGGCTCCCCGCACCGCTGCGCCTCATCGATCTCGAAGGCACCTATCTCGCCTGGCTGGATCTGCGCGGGCTCGGCCTGGAGGTTCCCGAACTCGCGACATGGCTCTCGGAATCTGCTCGGCTCGCGCTCAGCCCGGGTCACTGGTTCGGGAGAGAGGGTGCCGGATTCGCTCGCATGACGATCGCCGCTCCGACCGATCAGATCGAGGAGGCAGTCGCGAGGCTGCACACCGCTGTCGACGGCCTCGCCTGATGCATTCCCCGGCGTCAGCCGGAGCCACCGACGATCACGGGAATCTGCCGCGGACCCCGGATCGCTCCCGCGGCCCAGGTGACGTCCGCGCCGGGCGCGAGCGTGAACTCCGGGAACCGTCGCAACCAGGTGTCGAGGCCCACGAACAGTTCGAGCCGGGCGAGGTTGGAGCCGAGGCAACGGTGAATTCCCGACCCGAAGGCCACGTGGCGGTTACGGGCGCGGCGAATGTCGACTTCGTTCGCGTTGTCGAACACCTTCGGATCCCGGCACGCGGCCGGGAAAGCCATCATGACGGTGTCGCCGGCGGACACCGACGTGTCACCGATGACGGCGTTCTCCGTGACCGTGCGCCAGAGGCTCACCGATGCGTAGGACCGGAGGAACTCCTCGATCGCAGTCTGTAGGTCGGCCTCGCCGCTGACGAGTGCCGCGAGGTCCTCCGGATGGGTGGCAAGGTGCCAGATCGACGCCCCGAGCACACCCCATGTGGTGTCGATGCCGGCGACGAGTTGCAGCGTGAGTATGCGCCGGAGTTCGTCGTCGTCGAGTCGCTCACCCTCGATCTCGAGATGGATCAGCTCGGTGATCAGGTCATCACCGGGCTCGGCACGACGCTCGTCGATCTTGGCCCCGAAGTACTCCCCCATCTCCTGGACCACACGGATCCGGAGGTCGGGATCATTGTCACCGAGCTCGAGCCCGTGGATCCATCGACGGAACTCGTGACCGTCGTCGGTCGGGAGACCGAGAATCGCCGCGATCGTTCCCGCCGGGATGTGTGCGGCGTAGTCAGCTGACGCATCCACCGTCCCACCGGCTTCAGCCCGCTCGGCGAACCCGTCGATCAGATGGTCACAGAGCTCCTGCATATGCGGTCGCCATGACTCGACTCGTTTCGGGCTGAAGAACGGCAGCATCGACCGCCGCACCGGAGCGTGATCGGGCGGATCGAGATGGATGGGTGCGAACTTGCCCCGCTCGACGGACCCTCCCGCGGCGACGCCGTTGTGAGCACTCGAGAACACCTGGGGATTCTGGGCGACCGTGGTGACATCCTCGTAGGTCGTGGGGAGCCAGACGCCCTCGTTGTAGCGATCGGTGTGCGCAACCGGACAACCGGAGCGCATCTCCTCCCAGATCGGGAACGGATCATTCGTCCATCGCGGATCATGGTGGTCCCAGTCCGTCGCCCAGTCTCTGACGGGCGGAACCGCCTGTTCGCTGATCTCGCGGTGGTCGATTCCGGTCATGGCTGCTCCTTGGTGAGTGAGATGAGACGTCGTTTGATGTCGAAGGCGATGTCGGGCCGTGCGGTGGTGCCGAGCACGTGCAGCGCGAGTTCAATCGCGACTGGACCGAGTTCCTCGTCGGCGAGGTGGCCGTAGGACCATGAGATCAGTGCGCCGCGCAGGCCGGTGTGGATCAGTTCGGCGAGCCTTTCGCTCGAGACCGACCCATCGAACGAGCCTTCGACGACGCGTAGGCGGTCAACGAGCATCTCCTTCAGGCTGGTGCCCAGGAAGACGCCCGGGCTCGTGTCGGTCATTGCGCCGATCGCCCGCCGGAAGGCCACCGGATCACCGGTCGTCACCTCGACGGTCCGCCAG
This sequence comes from Acidimicrobiaceae bacterium, assembly GCA_016845585.1. GTDB lineage: Bacteria > Actinomycetota > Acidimicrobiia > Acidimicrobiales > Aldehydirespiratoraceae > JAACCU01. The sequence goes on from JAERSO010000140.1 coordinate 5,979, forward strand.
ATCAGATCGAGCACCGTCTCGACCGGCTGCGCAGGATCGACGAGATCCGGACCGGCGGCCACGCAGGCGGCAGCGCCGTCGAGAACCGCAACCAACACCTCGTCACGGGTTCCGATCAGGTTGTACACCGTCGCCGGTGCGACACCGGCCCGTTCCGCGATGTCGACGACGATCACCTTGGCCGCCTCCCGCTCCCGCAACAGTTCACGGGTGGCTCCCACGATCCGGTCCCTGCGCGCTTGCGCTGCGGGCGTTGCGCTCGGCCGACGTGCACTCATCGCACGACAGTACTCAATTTAGAAAGCAGAGTAAATGATGAGCCACAGATGGGTCCGATTCTCGGACTGGCGGTGGCATTTCCCATCAGATTTGAACGCCTCTCCAATTCTTCGATACAGTCGTTGGGATCCGAGCACAGGAGACGTGGAATGGGCCTCACCGGGATCGACCGACTCAACTACGAGAAGGAGACCGTGTCGCCCTATGTGGGCGACATCGGTTGGCGAAGCGTCTTCAACGCAGCATGGGTCCTCGTCGGATTCAGTGGCACGGTCGGCCTCTATCTGGCTGAGCGACTCCCGCTCTGGGCGGCCGCGCTGTTGTCCCTGCTCTTCCTCCAGGCGGCGTACATGCCGGTTCACGAGGCCGTCCACAAGACCCTGTCCGGTGGTCGCCCGAACCTGGCGTGGCTCGATCGCGTCGTCGGCTCCGTCTGCGGGTGGCTGATGCTGGTGAGCTTCCGGGACCACGTCATCACCCACCTCATCCACCACACCCACGCCAACGACGAGCGCGACCCCGACGTACTCAACTCGAAGGGCTCACCAAGAGACATCGTGATCCGCTCGATGATCGGCATGGTCGTCTACCCCCTCGGGCCGATCATCGCGCTCATCCCCGCGCTGGGACGGCTCATTCCGGCTGCCATCCGCGAACGTCTGGTGTTGTCGGCGCAGCTCCGTGGGCCAGACGCCGTCACCCACGCTCGACGCGTTGCGATCTCCCACCTCGCCGTTCTGGTGATGGGCACCGCGCTCGGATACGGGGCGGTCGTGTGGCTGCTGTGGTACGTGCCGGTGTGGGTCGGCCGGATCTGGTTGTCCGGCGTGTTCGCGTGGTTGCCCCACCATCCCCACGACGAGCTCGGCCGCTATCGGGACACTCGGGTGTTCACCTTCCCCGGAAGTACCTTCCTCATCCGGGGCCACGACTACCACCTCCTCCACCACATGTTCCCCCGTGTCCCGCACTATCGGTTGAAGCCACTGTGGACGGCCATGGGGCAACATCTCGTCGACCAGGGGGCACGAATCGAGGGTCGCGCTGCTCGGGAGTTCACCCCCTCGGCACCCTGACAGCCGGCGTCGTGAGCCGGACTCCTAGAGACCGCGCAGCACGTGAGAGACTCGTTCACGCACAACCGGGAGCACTTCGTCTTCGAACCACGGGTTCTTGCGGAGCCAATGTTGGTTGCGAGGCGAAGGGTGGGGCAGGACGACTTGTCGAGGGAGGTAGCGCTCCCACTCGGCAACGGTCTCGGTGAGCGTCGGCTTGCGGTCGGCGATGTAGCGCTTCTGCGCGTACATCGCGATGATCACGTCGAGTCGATCTTCCGGCAGGTGGTCGAGCACCTGCTCATGCCAGAGCGGAGCGCACTCCGGGCGGGGTGGCTTGACCCCGGAGGATGCCGATCCGGGGTAGCACAAGCCCATGGGCACGAGTGCAACCGTGTCGGGGTCGTAGAACTGATCATCACTCAGGCCGAGCCAGCGTCGAAGGGTCGCTCCGCTCGGATCGGCCCATGGAATCCCCGACTCGTGGACCCGGCGCCCAGGGGCCTGTCCGATGATCACGATCCTGGCGGTGCTCCCGAGTTGAACGATCGGCCTCGGCTCGTGATCGAGCTGTTCCTCGCACACACGACAGGAGCGGACTTGCTACAGGAGGTGATCAAGTTGCCGACGCGACATGGTCCTAGATGACTAGCTCACCAACCCGAGCCATTCGGTCATGGGGCGGTGGTCGCGGGGTTAGTGTCGGGCATGCCTGATGATCCCGGACCCATCTGTGTCGTCGGCGCCGGCATCATCGGTGCCTCGGCGGCGCTCCATCTCGTCGAGGCGGGCGCACGAGAAGTCATGATGGTCGATGCGGGCCAACCACTGAGTGGCACGACGCCGGCCGGTGCCGGATTCGTGGCTCGCTTCGGATCGGACCACAACCGCCGGCTCGGCGCGTGCACCATCCCGCTGCAGGACTACGGCCTCGACTTCTACCGGCGGATGCATGAGTCCGGTGCCGACCTCGAGTTCGCGAGCAACGGCAACCTCGTGCTCGCTCGCACACCCGAAGTGCTCGAGGTGTTGGCTGACGGCATTCTCGGTCATCCCCAAGTCAGCGCCGCCACCCGGCGGCTCGACGCGGACCGTGTGGTCGATGTCATGCAAGGGGCAGTCGACCCGGCAGCCGTCGCCGGCGGCGTCTACATGCCCGAGGGAATCCAGCTCACCACTGCGCTCGCCAACCGGGAGGTGCTCCGGCGGCTCGAGGAATCGGACGTGGAGGTCCAGTGGGGCACCGAGGTGACCGGCGTGAGCGTGGTCGACGACTCGACCACTGGGCTGGAGACGACTCAGGGGACGATCGACGCCGCAACGGTCGTCCTGGCCGCCGGAGCATGGACATCGGCGCTGCTCGATTCGGTCGATCGTCGCCTCCCGCTCGTCCCGATGGTGGCGACCCGTTTCGTCTCCGAGCCCGTCGGGCTGTCCCCGCTCATGCCGACCGTCCAGTGTCTCGAGCTTCACCTCTGGCTCCGGGAGCTCCACGGTGCCTTCTCGTGGGGCGGCGGATTCGCCTACCGATTGGTGTCGGCCCTCCAGGCGGAGGGACTCGAATTCGGCTACGAACGGCCGGTGTCGCAGACGCTGCTCGATGCACAGCTCACGTTTCAGGAGAACGTCGCCGAAGTCTTCCCCGCCCTCTCGGGGCTGGCCCCGGCCGAGACCATCCAGGGAGTCCCGGTGTACACCGTCGACGGAGGCCTCTACGCCGGTGCCGTGCCCGAAATCGAGGGGCTCTGGGCCCTCGCCGGCGACAGCGAGTCGGGGATCACGCACGGTCCCGGCATGGGCAAGCTGGTCGCCCAGCTCATCATGGGCGAGGCCCCGTTCACCGATCCGGACCCCTTCCGGCTCGACCGTGTGGATCCCTCCGCCTACCCCGACGAGGCGGCGATGGTGGCAGCGATGGCCGGAGATCGGATCGCCTCGGCGGCGAACCGCAACTGATGAGCTCGCGAGCTACGCGACGCGTGATCCGTAGATCGTGGCGTTCACCCTGCTGTCTCCGACGACTCCCGGGGTGAACTCATAGACGAACACGCCCATGATGCGCAGGGTGTCACCAACCACGGGTGAGACCCGGTGCAGGGAGTTGCATCCCTTGAAGATGCAGAGCGCTCCCGGCTCACGGGCGACCGACACGACGCTGTCGGGCAGTTCGCCATTCAGGACCTGGGCCACCCGGCCATAGTTCTGATCATCGTCGTCGCGTGTCGTCGGCGACATCTCGAACTCCCCACCGTGATCGGCGGCTTGCACCATGAGCGTCATGGTGAACGAGTTGTCCGCATCGAAGTGCCAGGAGGACTCGTCCTGGTCTCGGTAGCAGACATAGTTCGCCGGCTGATACGGATCCGCGTTGTCGAAGAGTGGCCCTTCATCGACGATGTCGGCCACCAACGATCGCACCGCCTCGGCATGGTAGAAGGACTTCAGCACCGAGTCGGCGGCCAACTGATCGTACGCGATCATGCGCACGCTCGAGCGGTCCTGCAGGTTGCGAGGATGATCATCCGGCAACGCGGGGTCGAGTTGCTTGTGCAGGTAGCAGTTGCGCAGAGAATTATTGTGGTACGCCACGTGCTGGAGCGCCGTGGCTTCCTCGCGCATGGCCTCCAGCGCAACGTCTGTCACGAACTGCGGCAGCGAGCAGTACTGCTGCTCCCTCAAGTCCCTACGGCTGCGCTCCACCAATCGCTCGCGTTGCTGGTCGTCCGCCGAGAGCAGCGCGTAACGGCTGGTGTTCAGAATACTCTCGATCAGCATCGAGTCGATCCCTCCTGGCCGTGCGACACCCGCAACGTAGCAGCCGCACGAGTGGAGCCCCGGCGAGTAGGTTCAGCGCCATGCCCCAGCTGCCCGAGAGCCCGATCTGGCAGCGCGACAGTTCCCACGCTCAGGTCCTCGACTACCACCTGAGCATGCTGCTCGACACGGTTCGAATGGACTCCTTTCGACGTGCGATCGACGCCTCGGTCCAGCCTGGCGACATCGTGGTGGACGTGGGCTGCGGGACCGGCGTGCTGTCGTTCATGGCCTGTGAGGCGGGAGCCGCTCGGGTGTACGCGATCGAGGGAGCGCCGATCATCGAAGTCGCACGCGAGCTGGCGGCGGAGAACGGCTTCGCCGATCGAATCGTCTTCCTCGACGGGTGGTCCATCGATGTCGACATTCCCGAGAAGGCCGACGTGCTCATCACCGAGACGATCGGCAGTGCCGGAATCGACGAGGGCATCATCGCGTGGGCATGTGACGCCCGCGAGCGGTTCCTGCGCCCCGGAGCGGTGATGTTGCCGCAACGACTTCGGCTGTGGGTTGCGCCGACCGAGTCACCCGACGACCACGCTCTACTCTCCGACTGGTGGACCCCAGAGCTCCCCTACGACTACACCGCGGCCCTTCGCCGGGCAGCGAGGAGCCTCTGGTTCAACTTCATCCCATCGGACAACCTTCTCGGGCAGCCCGAGCTCGCCGCGGACATCGACTTCCCCACCGCGCCCAGCGCGCCTGTCGTATCCGCGGGCCGGGTGAAGATCGACCGGGACGGCACGATCCACGGATTGACCTGCTGGTTCGACTCGCTCCTCTGCGCGGGCGTCACGATCGACAACGCACCACCGCGGCCCGACTCCAGCTGGTCGCAGGGCTTCATGCCGCTCGCCGAACCGCTGGAGGTCTCTCCCGGCGACGAACTGGGCTGGGAGCTCTCCGTGTCTCCAGATGGTCACCACTGGACCTGGCAGGTGAGTCGACTGCACGATCAGTCGCCCTGATGAGCGACCTCTGATCCTCCGGATCTCGACGAGTGCAACTCGTGCGCGACACTGGTCCTCGATGGAAGCACTGCGCCCTGACCTGTCCGACGCCGAGTTCGTGGCGGCGATGCCGAAGGTGGAACTCCATGTCCACATCGAGGGCACCCTCGAACCGGCGACCCTTTTCGATCTCGCCGAGGCCAACGGCATCGCGCTCCCTTACGACAGTCCCGATGGAGTGCTCGAGTTCCAGACCAGTCAGAAGACGGCAGGAACGGAGAACCTGACGAACTTCCTGAATTGCCTCGACATCAGCCGGGGGGTGCTGAGAACGGCCGACGACTACCGGCGGATGACCCTCGACTTCCTTCGACGGTGCCGTGCCGAAGGTGTTCGCCATGTCGAGGTGATGTTCGATCCTCAACAGGCGATTCGCCAGGGCGTGCCGTTCGGCGACTGTATGGAGGGGATCACACAGGGACGAGCCGAAGGGCGACGCGACCATGGTGTCCGCTCGGAGTGGATCATGTGCTTCCAGCGCGATCATCCCGCCGATGAGGCATACGCCCTCATCGCCGAAGCCGATCCATTCCGAACCGAGATCGTGGGGATCGGTGTCGACAACTTCGAGACCCCCGGATTCCCCGCCCACTTCCAGCCGACGTACGACCGGGCCAGAGAACGCGGGTATCGTCTCACCGCACACTGCGACGTCAACCAACCCGACTCCAGGCAACACATCCGAGCGTGCATCGAGGACCTTGGCGTCGAGCGAATCGACCATGGGCTCAACACGGTCGATGACCCGGCACTGATCGATCTGGTGTTCGAACGAGACATCGCCCTCACCGGCTGCCCCACCTTCTACGCCGGCCAGGAATCAGCGCCCATCGAGCGACTCGACATGATCCGGGCATTGCTCGATTCGGGGATCCGGATCTCTCTCAACACCGACGATCCCGCCCAGTTCGGGAGTGGATGGATCAACAACACCCTCGTCGCCGCGATGCAGTCGGCGCCGTTCAGCAGAGCCGAGATCGTTCGATTCATGCAGCACGGCATCGACTCCGCGTGGATCGACGACGACTACCGCCTCGAACTCACCGCCGAGCTGGACGCCTTCATCCACGGGGGTTGAACCAACCGGCACACCCAGCCGGCAGCCCTACTTCCGAGCCTTCTGCACCGTCGGGCCGCCGGCCTCTCGCCACGCCGGCATTCCCCCGGACAACTGGGCGACGTTGGTGATACCGAGGTCCAGCAGCGCCTTTGCCGACAGTGCCGAGCGCGGGTCACCGTTGCAGAACAGGACGTAGGTCTTGCCCGGGTCTCCGTAGATCTCGCGGTGATACGGGCTCTCGGGATCGAACCAGAACTCGATCATCCCGCGTGGAGCGTGCTGTGACCCTTCGATCGTGTCGCTCTGTTCGACCTCACGGATGTCGCGGACATCGACAAAAACGACCGAGGCGTCGTCGAGTCGATGCACTGCCTCGCCGGCAGGCATCGACTCGACCTCGGCGAGGGCTTGTTCTGCCCTCTGCATGATTCCCATCGGGGTCGAGTCCGCGCCAGATCAGTAGATCTCGATGAGGCCGGCGGCACCCTGGCCACCACCGATGCACATGGTGACGACACCCCACTTGGCACCGCGACGCTTGCCCTCCTGCAGGAGGTGGCCAGCGCAGCGGGTGCCGGTCATGCCAAAGGGGTGACCGATGGCGATCGAGCCGCCATTGACGTTGTACTTCTCGGGGTCGATACCAAGACGGTCACGGCTGTAGAGGCACTGGCTGGCGAACGCCTCGTTGAGCTCCCAGATGTCGATGTCGTCGACCGAGAGACCATGACGGGCGAGCAGCTTCGGAACGGCGAAGACCGGGCCGATGCCCATCTCGTCGGGCTCGCAACCGGCGACGGCCCAGCCCTTGAAGGCACCCATCGGCTCGACGTCGCGGCGTGAAGCTTCCTCGTCGGACATCATCACCACGGCAGCAGCACCGTCAGACAGCTGGCTGGCGTTGCCGGCGGTGATGTAGTTGCCCTCGCCCCGCACCGGTGCCAGCTTCGCGAGACCTTCGAGGGTCGTTGTGGGACGGTTGCACTCGTCGCGATCAACCGTGTAGTCGACGATCGTCTCCTCCTTGGTCTCGCGATCGACCAACTTCATCTGGGTGTCCATCGGCACGATCTCGTCCTCGAACAGACCATTCTCCTGGGCTGCAGCCATACGCATCTGCGACTGATACGAGAACTCGTCCTGGTACTCGCGTGACACGTTGTAGCGGTCGGCCACGATGTCGGCGGTCTCGATCATCGCCATGTAGATGGCGGGGTACATCTCGGGCAGGCGGGGGTCCATGTTGGCGGCACCACCGAAGCCGGGGCTCGGAACCGAGATCGATTCAACGCCGGCGGCCACGACACAATCCGCGCCGTCGGCCTTGATGTGGTTGGCGCCGACGGCAATCGAGTTGAGACCAGATGAGCAGTGGCGCTGAATGGTGTTTCCGCCGGTGGTGACGGGCAGGCCCGCCAGCAGGCTCGAGAGGCGACCGAGGTTGCCGGCACCGTGGGCGCCATTGCCCAGGGCAACGTCCTCGACTGCCTCGGGTTCGACGCCGGACTTCTCGACGGCGCTGCTGATGGCGTGGGCCGCCATGGACATCGCGGGCGTCATGTTGAAGCCGCCGCGGCCGGCCTTGGCCATGCCGGTCCGGGCGTAGGAAACGAATACTGCTTCGCGCATGCTCTGAGCTCTCCAGATCTGGAAGGTTTGGCCGTCACCGTACCGGAGGCACCAAACAAGAGGGGAATCTGGCGGGTGATGACTCGGTGCTGGTCACGGCCGCGCGAGGGTGGACGGGTCGCGGACCGGCGGGACCGAGCGGCGTACCTTCACCCCGATCGTTCGATCGGTGGCGAGATCGACCCCGAGGTCAGCGGGCGCCGCGAAACCCCTGTTCGGACACGTCGCGGGCGAGCGAGTTGCTCTCCAGGAACATCCCCAGCACGGCGACGCGACGACTCGACAGGAACGACCTTTCGATACAGACTCGGCGAAGCCAGTCTCGCAGGTCCGGGCGAGGCGGCGGATCGGGCCGAGATGAATGACCAAGCACGCTTCTATCCGATCGGCACGGTCGGGCACCCCTGGGGTCCCGCAGAGCGCGCCGAGTGGCTCGCCGCCCGCTCGATCGAGCGGAGCTATCACGATGACGTACTGGTTCCGATCGGCGCCCTCGATGCGTCGGTGGAGGTCATCGACTACGGCGCGCTGGCAATCGCCCCGAATCGATACCCGCTGAAGGCGCTCCGACTCCCCGCTTCGATCCCGGGGGCACCCTGGGCTTTGATCACCGGCGGGGTGCATGGCTATGAAACAAGCGGGGTCCACGGCGCGCTCGCGTTCATCGAGACCGCCGCCGCGGCCTATGCAGACCGGCTCAGTCTGATCGTCGCTCCCTGCGTGAGTCCGTGGGGATACGAGGTCATCAACCGGTGGAACCCCGACTGCATCGACCCGAACCGCTCCTTCTTTCCCGGCAGTCCGTCGCAGGAGGCAACGGCACTGATGCAGTTCATCGACGACCTCCACCTCGACTTCCTCGTGCACATGGATCTGCACGAGACGACGGACAGCGACGAGAGCGAGTTTCGTCCGGCCGCTGCCGCTCGAGACGGTTCGTCGTTCACGCCGGGGATCATCCCCGACGGCTACTACACCGTTGGCGACACCGAGAACCCTCAGCCAGAGTTCCAAGCCGCCGTGATCCGCGGGGTGGAGGCCGTCACCCACATCGCCGAGGCCGACGACTCCGGCGAGATCATCGGGTCACCGGTGTCGCAGCGAGGCGTCATCGACTACCCGAACACCGAGCTGGGGCTCTGCGCCGGCATGACCGGCGCCCGTTTCACGACTACAACCGAGGTGTATCCCGACAGCCCCCGGGCAACTCCCGAGATCTGCACTGCCGCCCAGCTGGCCGCGGTTCGCGCCGGCCTCGACTTCGCCCTCGCGGCCGAATAACGCACGCTGGGGACAGACCCCAGCGTGCCTTAGCGCTTGGCTCTCTTGCCGAACATGATGGCGGCGACACGGCGGATCTGGATCTCTTCGGCACCTTCGGTGATGCGGTAGCGACGGTGGTGTCGGTAGATGTGTTCGAAGGGCATGTGGCGGGTGTAGCCAATGCCTCCGCACGTCTGCATCGCCTGGTCAGCGGCGTTGCACACCAACCGGTTGGCCCGGTAGTTGCACATGCTCACCTGATCCGAGATCTCCATGTGGCCGTACTTGTCCATGTGCCACGCCGTCTGCCGTATCAGGGCTCGCAACATCGCGGCTTCGGTCTGGAGTTCGGCGAGGGGGAACTGGATCGCCTGGTTGAGCCACAACGGCTTGCCGAACGGCTTGCGTTCCTTGGCGTACTCGACCGCGACATTGATGCAGTGCTGCGCCGCTCCGAGGCTGGACGCGGCCTGACGGATGCGGTTCTCGTGAACGAACATGTTCGCGAGTTCGAGGCCACGACCCAGCTCGCCGAAGATCACATCATCGCCGACTCGAACGTCGTTGAAGTGGACGTCGGGGTGATCGGTCGGCATGTTGAACGTCCACCAGAACGTCCCCAGCTCCACCCCGGGGAGATCGGTGGGCACGAGGAAGCACGTGATGCCATCCGCGTCGCCGTCCTCTCCGCCGGTGCGGGCGTAGACCATGTCGTGACTGGCGTGATGCATCCCGGTGTTGAACCGCTTGATCCCGTTGATGACCCACTCGTCCCCGTCTTTGACCGCGGTGGTGTCGAGATGGGTTGCGTCGCTGCCGTGCTCCGGCTCGGTCAAACCGAACGACACTCGCCGCTGACCGGTCAGGCTGCCCTCGATGAACTCCGCCTTCTGTTCGTCGGAGCCCTTCTCGATCATCATCTTGATGAAGGGGTGGTTGCCGACGATCGATGACTCGTTCTGCAGGTCGTTGTGCAACCCCAGCCCTCTGGTGGCCAGGTGTTCGCGGATCACGGCCATCTGCAGGTTGGTTCCGTCGCTGCCGCCATACTCCGACGGCAACGCGAAGCGGTAGTGGCCTGCGGCATCGGCACGACGTCGCATCTCCCCGAGCAATGACTCCCACTCCGCTCGAGGCCATCCGTTGTTGTCCCAGTCGGTACGAGCGTGTTCGCGACGATGGTCGAAGAAGCGCTCATTGTCGTCCTGGGCCTGCAGCGGCTCGATCTCCGACGCGATGAAACCGTCCAGCGCGTCCAGATACGCCGCGAGGTCCTCGGGAATGTCGAAATCCATGGTCAGCTCTCCTGTGCTCGACCCCAGGACAGTACGACGTTTCGTTCCAGACGTGCCTGCTCGGGGTGAATCCGGCCCTCGACATCGACGCGAGCGGCGAGCTCGCGTATCCCTCCTCGGCGATGTCGGCGTGGCTGCTCGATGCGTAGGCCTCGATCGTGCCACCCCAGCCGGCACCGTTCTCGAACGTCAGGATCGCCTCGATGCCCAGGTTCTCCATCACTCCGGGGCTCAGCCGGGTGGACGCCCATCGCCGGGATGGTCGTAGGGCTTGTGCCAGACGTCGATCGACTCGAGGACAGTAGGACGTTTGGTCCGATGCGTCCTCAACCAGCTTTCTGGATCAGGGGGCCGAGCGACGTCAGTCGACGCCGTTCAGGCGGTCGATGACCGCCATCACGTCTCCCTCGGAGACGAAGTCGACTGCGAGCATGTTGGGCGGCAGACCCCGCTCTGCCTCACACTCTTCGGCGCGGGCGAGGAGTGAGTCGAAGTCGTTGATGGTCCGGTTGCCGGCTCGCGCGAACGTGATGAAGTGGTTCACCACGAATAGAGGACTCGCCGGCTTTCCCCGATTCTCGGCACAGGTGAACTCGTCAGCTGACCCGAAGCTGAACGGCGTTTCCTGACTGAACTCGAACGCGTCGTGCAACCACGAGATCTCGCCGGCGTCCTCCTCGACAAGGACGAAAACGCGCCGGCCCGAATCGATCAGCTCCCCAAGCGATGGGAGCGACTCGCCAGGCTCCTGGGTGTGTACCAGTGGGCCGAAACCGGCGTCGTCGAACACCGCCGCCGTGTCGTCAGGTGAGGTGGCATCCTGCACGATGAAGACCACGACCTCACGAGGGTGAGCGTCGATCCATCTGCGCATGTCGCTCAAGGCCTCGACGGCGTCAACCGCCCCGATCTCGCAGAACGCGTGGCAGAGATACACGCGCTCCTCGGCCAACTCGGATCCTCCGAGGTTCCGGGTGGCTTCAGCGGCGACTACCGACGCGTCATCCAGGCTGCCGGCGCTGACCGGCTCGAAGCTCGTGATCACCGGACCGTCAGGCGTTTCACGCCCGTAGACCATGTCGATCATGAAGCCACGCACGCCCTGATCCAGTTGGGCTCGCATGGTGGTCAGGTGATTCGGGAGAAGGAAACCCGTCGCCGTGGACGACATCGCGTTGTGCGAAGTCGCGAGTGTGACTTCATCGAGCCGGCGGTCGCACAAGGCAGCGTGGCCGTTGCATGCTTCCGGATCGGCCAACGCTGACGCATCGTCGTCTGCGGAGAGCAGCAGGACCCCGGCCGCGCCAAGACCACCAATCACTGCCAGCGACGCCAACGCTCTTCGGGCAACCGATCCGAGCCCGACGACCTCATCGGCAGACTCGGGAACCATGCGGCGCAACCGGGCCGCCAGACCCGACGTGTCGAGCACTCGAGACACGATCGACACAGCCGCCACGAACCCGGCGACACGAACTGCGGCGAGCAACAGGGTGGCGGGTTGGAGAAGTGCCCACAGAGCCACGAGAAGCAAGCCGATCGTGCGAAGCACCCGGGCCTGCGAGGTCTGTGGCTCTTGTCGAAGCCGCTCGAGCAGGCGGACGGATCGACCGGGCTCGCTCACGGCCTGCACCGTCGCCCAACCGAGGGCGGCCAGGAAGCCGCCGGCGACCACGAGGACCCAACCCCAGGTCGCCAGGTCACCGAACACGACATCCCATGCTCCCGACAGGGCATCGGTCTCCAGCCGGGTTTCGCCATAGGACCCCACGACTGCGGCCCCGACGCCGCGCAAGACCACCAGCGCGAGTCCGACCGCGGCAAGCGTCAGTCCCATTCGGGTGAGGCCGCTGAAGACGCTCGATTCCAGCGCGACGAGGGCCACGAGCAGCACCGCGGACACGGCCAGGAACAGAGATGTGATCAGCCGAAGCCGCTCCGCAAGCTGCGCCACGTCGGTCATCACATTCCCCGAGCTGATGTCGAGCGCCAGGGTGGAGATCCCATCCGGGATCTCGTCCGCCAGTTCGGGCGACACCGCGGCGAGCGCCTGCTCGATGTGCACCACAATGTCGGCCAGATCGAGGACCACACTGCCGGAGCCATCCCGAAGAGGGTGGCGTGCACCTGGTACGCGGACGCCTCGACGACGCCAATGGCGACGTCGGAGGCCAGGACCGACGCCGTGATGTCGGCAAGGAGAGGCCCACCGATCGCCAGGTTCGGAACTTCGTCGATCAGCGCTGCGCTGATCGCGTCGGCCAGATACTCGTTGACCGCCGGATCCTCGAGCGAGGCAGCCAGGGTGGTCGAGAAGGACGATGGGTCGAAGAAGCGATCCTGTGCGAACGTCATCACCGTTGCCGCAAGGACGAAGACGAGCGAGACGGCGGTGAGCACATTCAGAAGCGTTCGACGCACCACTCGGATCCCCTCACCGACGCGCCGAGTCAGCATACGATTTTCGGGACCGGCCAGCGTGCGCTCAGATGCGCTCCCTTCTGCGTGGACTCCGCGGCTTCTGGCACGACCCTGCTGGTCGATCCGTACTCGGCGTCGCCGGCAGCGTGATCGCGAGCGGAACAGTCTTCTACCGGTTCGTCGAGGGTCTCGGTTGGATCGACAGTCTCTACTTCTGCGTGATCACGCTCACCACGGTGGGCTACGGCGACATCTCTCCGACCACCAACGCGGGCAAGATCTTGACGATGGTCTATGTCGTCGTCGGTGTCGGCGTGTTCGTCGCCCTCGTCACCCCCACCGCCCAACACCTGATCGACGCCCGAAAGCAGGGCGCCAAACCATCGCCCGGGCCTGAGTGACTATCGCGCCGGTGGGAAGGCTGGAAAGGAAATCGTCGGATCGCGTTCGATCTGGTCGACCAACGCGATCTCCCAGGTGAGGTAGTCCCGCATGTGCTGCTCGGCGACATCGCCGGGATGGTCATAGGGCTTGTACCAGACATCGTTCGGCTCGGTCGTCGCCCGTTCGAATCCCAGCGCCATCGGTTGGTCCGCGTGGCGCCACGCTCGCGTTCCGCCCGCGAGGGCCACCACCTCGGCCTCGGGCCAGCGCGCCTGTGCGTCGGTGACCGACACGCGTGCGAGTTGGCCGTCAGAGGACGTGAGTACGAGTCGATCGACCGGACCGATCGCCGACCGCGCTTCGTCGAGGCGGCTCCGTACGCCCCACCAGGCGCCGACGATGTGGCCCCGGTTGCGGTACTTGACGCTGGAGTCGACATCGAGCACAGCCACGCCATCGGTCCCGAGCACCGATGCCAGCTCCGACACCTTGGCCGTCGGAACCTTGTCCGCTGCCGCACGAGGCTCGGGTCCGGACACGAGTGCACCATCGAGACCGCCGACGAGCACCACCGCGTCATGCCAGCCGAGCTGGCGTAGCCAGGAGGCCGTCATCGTGGCTCTCACGCCGTTGTCGTCCACCAACACGATGCGGGCGTTCTGGGTCGCGACGTATTCGTCGGTGGCCTGGACCAACTGGCCACCCGCTGCATGCGAGCTGTCGGCACGATGGCCGTCCTTGAACTCCTCGATGGTTCGGACATCGAGCACAAACGTCGTGCGGGTCGGGTCGGCCTTCCAGGCCTCGAGCTGCTCGACATCGATCGACTCGACGCCGAAACGGTGGCCGACGGCCCCAGCCGCGGTCTCCGACCATGCCCGACTCGATGCCGTCGGATCCGGGGCGTGCCGATCACGACCGCGGTCGACGGCGAGACCGGCGAGCTCCCACCCCATCGTGCCGTTCTCCAGCGCCACGACACGATTCTCGAGCCCGGCGTTGATCAGCGATTGGGCGCCGATGATGCTGCGGGTCCGCCCCGCACAGTTGACGACCACCGTGGTGGCCGGATCAGGCGCCATCTCCTTGACCCGGTGGACGAGCTCGGCCCCCGGGCAGTCGACACCGCTTGGGATGCTCATGTTGCGGAACTCGTTCATCGGACGAGAGTCCAGAACGACGAGGTCGGTGTCGTCGTCGAGCATTGCCTGGAGGTCGGTGGCCGGAATCCGCGGCGTGTCGTAGGTGTGCTCGACGAACTCACCAAACGCCTTCGACGGGACGTTGACACCGGAATAGAGCTCTCCCCCGGCAGCCGCCCACGCCGCACAGCCGCCGGTGAGAACGTGTTGGTTCGTCCAGCCGAGCGCCTCGGCCCGCGCTGCCGCATCGGCGGCCAGGTGGCGAGGACCATCGCCCGCGTCGCACCAGACCGTTCGGGTGTCTCGCCGCGGCACCAGGCGTTGCAGCATCAACTCCAAGTGGGAGAGCGGAATGCATACGGCGTGGAACAGGTGCGAGTCGAAGAAGACCCCGAGCTCGCGGGCATCGAGAAGGGCCAGTTCGTCACCGTCGACGAGCCATGACGTGAGGGTTGCGGGGTCGAGGGATTCGGCCATCGAGCTAGCAGAGCTCCAAGTCGGGTCGGGCCTCGGCGATGTTGCCCCCGGCGGGGAAGATCTTCCACGTGTCGGCCTCGGCGTCGTAGTACTCGCGCTCGGCCAATCGCTCGAGCGCGAGCCCGTAGCAGTGGAAGTTGAGCGACCGGGTGCTCAGATGGATCGAGTGCAGGTCGTCGGGCAGCATCGCCACACCCGTGCCGTCCTCCACCATGTGTTCCCCGACAACCTCGACCCGTCCGTCGACTGTGCGTTCGTAGAACCGGTTGAGCTCCTGGCCTTCGAGGCCCACCACGACCGCCCAGGTCGTGTGGTTGTGCGCCGGCGTGGACACCTCGCCGTCGGTTGAGTTCATGTAGAGGGCGAAGCGGTCGTCGGGATCCTGCGAGATCCGATAGAGGATGCCGCGGCGACGACTGCTGTCGTCGTTCTCCGGAGCGGGGAACGCATCGAACGTGAAGAGTTCTCGGTGCGCCGACAACTGGATCAGCCGATCACGGATGGATTCAACACCCTCGCGAGTCACTCCGTGCGACGTCTCGATATTGCGAATGTCATCCATCGCTTCGGCGATCACTTCGGCTCGACGCTGTTTCAGGTCCGTTCCGTGCATGTCCGGACGTTAGGCGGAGGCGCCGATCGTTACGAGTCCGACGACGTCGAGGAGGCGGCAACCGCCAGGCTGGTCTCGATCTGCCCTGCCCACGGTGCGGTCCAGCGCGTCGGAATCGGTCGGCCGCTGAAGCCCACAGAGCGCCGACGGACGCGCCGTGGATCTCGGAGACGTCAGTCGATGACGATCAGTTCGCGAGCGACGTCACTGAGACGTTCACCGCCCGCTTCGGTGACCACGAACGGTTCGGAAACAGCCGCACCGAAGTCATCGAGCCACACGCCGGATTGGAAGTGGAAGCACATCCCGGCCTCCAGTTCGGTGAGATCGCCAGGACGCAGACTCGCAGTCCGCTCCCCCCAGTCCGGCGGATAGTTGAGACCGATCGAGTAGCCGACTCGGCTCGCTTTCTCGTAGCCATGGCGGTTCAGCGAGCGTTGCCACACCGCCTCGACCTCTTCACACGTCGCACCGGGCCTCGCCGCTTCGAGTGCGGCGTCACCACTGACCACGATGGCTTCCGCCAGCCGTGCGACCTCCGCGGATGGTGCGCCGAGATGCATCGTCCTCGTCAACGGAGTGTGATAGTGCCGCCGCGCTGCCGCGAGCTCCATGACGACGAGACCTGAGTCAGGAATCGGTTCGGATGTCCAGGTGAGGTGGGGGGTGCTCGTGCCCTCACCGACCTGGATCAGCGGGCAGAGGCTCGTGTAGTCGCCGAATTTCTCGCCCGACCCGGTGATCTGGGCGTGGTACACGTCGGCGATCACCTCAGACTGCGGTACCCCGGGCTCGAGTCGCGCGATCGCAGTGTTCATCACCAGTGTCACGATCTCACCGGCCTCGCGCATGTAGGCGAGTTCGACGTCGGATTTCACGAGTCGAGCCCAGTTCACCAACTCCCGGTTGTCCTCGATCCTGGCGTGCGGCAGGCCGGCAACGAGATGACGGTGCGCTCGGGCCGTGTAGTAGTGAGCGTCGAGTTCGACTCCGATGGCGGCGCTCCCCCACCCGCGTGCGTCGATCAGCTCGCACAACTCATCGAACGGGTGCATCTCCGGGTGGTGCACGAGTGGCTCGGAGAACGCGACGATGTTCTCGGCCGGAAGGTCGGTCGTGATCTCCGCTGATCTTGCGTCCTGGGCTCGGCCGAACCACACGGGCGCCGGTTCGTCGACGTGCACCAGCACCGCCTGAGGCGTGTAGAACGACCACCCGTCGAACCCGGTGAGCCATCCCATGCTCGCGGGGTCCTGGCAGAGCAGCAGGTCGAACCCGGCGTTCGCGGCCCGTTCCTTGACCAGCCCAACCCGCCGATCGTATTCAGCGCTTTCGAAGGCCCTCGGATAGGTCATGGCGTCCAGCATGGTCGAGGATGGAGACGACGGCATCTTGGCGGCCGAGGAACGGCCGTCCCCTACGATTCGTCACGCGGGACTCATCTCCCCAGAGGCCCGCAGGAGCGGAGACGACATGACCACCGCAATCCACGTGGAGAAACTCTCCAAGGCATTCGGCACGACCCAGGCGCTCGACGAGTTGGACCTGCGAGTCGAACCGGGGCAGGTCATGGGCTTCCTCGGACCGAACGGCAGCGGCAAGTCGACGGCCATTCGAGTGCTCATGGGATTGTTGCGCCACGACTCGGGCGAGGTCACCGTGCTCGGACAGGACCCGTGGCGTGACGCCGTCGACCTGCATCGCCGTATCGCCTATGTCCCTGGCGACGTCAATCTCTGGCCGGGACTCACCGGTGGAGAAACGATCGATCTGTTCGGCAGTCTTGGCGCGGGACTCGACCCGAAACGTCGCGCGGAGATGATCGAGCGCTTCGACCTCGACCCGACCAAGAAGGGTCGCACCTACTCGAAGGGCAACCGGCAGAAGGTCGCCCTCGTCGCCGCCCTCGCCGGTCCGGCCGATCTGTTCGTCTTCGACGAACCAACGGCGGGGCTCGACCCGTTGATGGAGACGGTGTTCCAGAAGACGATCGGCGAGATGTTGACCGACGGCAAGACGGTGCTGCTCTCGAGCCACATCCTCGCGGAGGTCGAATCACTCTGTGACCAGGTGACCATCATCCGCGAGGGCCGCACCGTGGAAGCCGGGACCCTGGCCGAGCTTCGTCATCTCACCAGGACGGCTGTCGAGGCAACCACGACCCAGCCCATCGACGCGATCCGGCATGCCGGCGGTGTCACCGGGTTCGTCGCCCGCAACGACCGGCATGCGTCCTTCAGCGTCGAAAACGCCAACCTCGGCGCCGTGATGACCCAGCTGGCCGCACTCGGGATCGAAGCCATCGAGAGTCAGCCGCCCACGCTGGAGGAGCTGTTCATGCGCCACTACGCGACCGAACACGATCACGAGGCGGAACGCCGATGACGCGCCATGGCTTCGCGGCGACGTGGAAGCTGCTGCGCCTGATCGTCCGACTCGACCGCATCAAGCTCTCGCTCTGGCTGCTCGGGCTCCTGATTCTGGTGGCAATCACCCCGTGGTCGTTGCGATCGATCATCGACGCCGAGGCAGAAGCCGAAGGATCGACGGCCGAGCAGGTGCTCGCGGAGCAGGCGGTGCTGTTGGAGACCAACGGCGCCTCGATCGCCCTGCAGGGTCCCCCGGACGCCCTCGACACGTTCGGCGGCCGCTACGTGTTCGAGATCGGTGCGTTCACACTCGCGATCATCGCGCTGATGAACATCCTGCTGATCGCCCGCCACACCCGCGCCGAGGAGGAATCGGGACGGGCGGAACTCGTGCGCGCTGCCGTCGTGGGTCCGTGGAGTTCACTCGCCGGGGTGGGCCTCGCGTCTCTCGCCGCAAATCTGATCCTCGGCCTCGGTACGAGTTCGGTCTTCATCGCCGACGGCCAGGACACCGGGCGCTCCATCATCTACGGCGCGAGTTTGGCGATGTGTGGGGTGTTGTTCGCCGCCTTCGCCCTGATCTGGGTGCAGGTCTTCGAGTACGGGCGCGCCGCGACCGGAATGTCGCTGGCCGGCCTCGCCGTCGCATTCGCGCTGCGGGCCATCGGCGACGTACAGGACAACTGGCTGTCCCTGACCTCACCACTTGGGTGGGTTCAAGCAGTCGATCCATTCGGAGAGGCCCTGCTCTGGCCGTTCATGGTCGGGATTCTCGTCACCGCCGCCACGATCGGCGTCGCGATCATGCTCGTCCAGCGGCGAGACGTCGGTGCCGGCCTGATCCGGCAGCGGCCGGGCCCACCGACCGCCGGACGACACCTCGGCACCCCGATCGGGTTCGCGTGGCGTCTGCAGCGATCCGTTCTCTTCTGGTGGACGGTCGGGGCCGCTTTCCTCGGCGCCATGTACGGGTCGGTCATCAGCGCGATCGATGACTTCGTCGAAGAGAACGAAGCGATGCGAGACGTGCTCGAAGCGATGGGCATGACCGGCGATGCACTCCGCGATGGCTTCATCACGGTGATTCTCTCCATGATCGCTCTCATTGCGACGGCAGGTGTGATCCAGTCCGTGCTGCGGCCGCGAAGCGAGGAGATGGCGGGTCGCGCTGAACCCATCCTCGGCAGGGCGATCTCGCGCCGGAGCTGGCTTTCATCTCACGTGCTGCTCAGTGCGCTCGCCGCTCCGGTCTTCATGGTCGCCGGCGGGGTCGGTCTCTCCGTCACTGATGCGCTTGTCGTCGGGGAGTTCACCGACTTCCGCGAGACGATCTTCGCCGGCCTGGTGCGGGTCCCCGCACTCTGGGCGATGGCCGGACTCGGCGTCTGCCTCTACGGCTGGGCCCGCCGCTTCACCCTCGGTGTCTGGACCGTGTTCACCGTCGCGGTGGTCGTCTTCTTGTTCGGCGAGCTGATCCGGCTCCCGGACCCAGCACTCAACCTCTCCCCCATTCGTCACGTCACCCATCTACCGGGTGGCGATCAGAGCTGGATCTCCGTGGCCGTGTTGTCGCTCATCGCCGCCGTCACCGCGACAGCCGGGATCATCCTGTTCGATCGGCGTGACATCGACACCACCTAGTCGACCACCGCGTCGACGATGCCCACGACAATTCGAAACGCCGGAAGACAGACGGCACCGAAAGCCAACTGTGCGACGCCTCCGGCCAAGACATCGGCGCGCTTCGTCCTCAGGCTGTGGGCATCAACCACACAGCAAGGACAACGCCATGAACCTCGTCATCACCACCCTCGAACTCAAGCCCGACGCACTGACCGAGTTCACCACCACCTTCGAGCGTGACGTACCCCAGGTCCTGGGTCAGTACCCCAGCTGGCGGGGCGCCGAGTTGTCGTTCGATCCCGGGAACGGCGTTGCGTGCGCCGTCGGCTATTGGGCCGATCCCGACCAGATGCGTGATTGTCTCGAATCCCCCGAGCATGGCGCCGTCATGGGGAAGCTGATGCCCCTGGTGGCCGGCGCCCCCGACGTGAAGATCACCGAGGTCGTCACCCACATCGGCGCTCTCGCGGCGAACCCAGCCGGGGCCTGAACCCCAGCGGGGACGGGTCAGCCCGCGGCGAGACGCCGGCGGTACTCACGCGGACTGACACCCGTCCACCGTTTGAACGCACGTGTGAAGGAACTCTGTTCCTCGAAGCCGACGAGATAGCCGACCTCGGCGAGGGTCAGCGCGCCATCAGCGAGGCGAAGCTTGGCCGAATGATGTCGGACCTCGTCGACAACACTGTTGAACGTCGTCCCTTCCTCGGCGAGTCGCCGCTGGAGCGTGCGTGGCGACATGGCGAAACCGGCGGCGATCGGACCGACGCCACGAAGTGCGGCGCGGGCGGCAGCGCCTCCATGAGCGCGTTGGCCTGCTGTTCGAGCAACGCGACGAGCCCCGGATCACTCGACCGCACATCCGGGCGCGCGCTGCCGCCATGCCCGAGCTGACGTGCGAGCAGTGGCTGACCCCTCGGCCGCTGGCGGAGTCCACCGTCGCGATCATCTCGACCTGCGGGATGCATCGACACGACGATCCACCCTTCACCCCCGGCGCGGTCGACTACCGACTCCTTCCTCGCAGGATCGATTGGGTCGACGTCGTCATGTCGCACATCAGCGCGAACTTCGACCGCAGCGGACTCGCCGACGATCCCAATGTCGCCATGCCGCTCGACCGCCTCGAAGCGCTCGCCGAAGCCGGTGAGATCGGCGGCGTTTCCGACTGGCACTACGTGTTCATGGGGGCGCACCCCGCACCACAGATGTTCGAAGAGGTCGGGACCGAGGTCGGCCGTCTTCTCGCCGCCGATGGCGTCGGTGTCGCGCTCCTCGTACCGATTTGACCCCTGTGTTCGGGCGCGGTCGGCGCCCTTGCCCACTACATCGAACGTTCTGGCGTCGCGACGGTGCCGATCAGCCTGGTGCGGGAACAAACCGAACGGGTGCAACCCCCACGGGCGCTCTGGGTTCCGTTTCCGCTCGGGCGACCCCTCGGAATACCCGGCGATGCGGAGTTCCAACTCGACGTGATGCGCGCCGCGTTCGCGATGCTGCATACGGCGACCGAACCCACGATCGAGGACTATCCGATCGATGCCCCCGGAGCCGGGCCTGAAGCCTGGGCCTGTCCGCTGAACCTCGCCGTGCCGACCGACGACTCACTCTCCGCACGGCTGATGGCCGAGGTCGACCGGCTTCGCCCGTGGGCCGCGGAGACCCGTCGTCGACGCGGCCGCACGCTGTTCGGACTCTCCGGAGCCGCCCCGGATCAGATCGACGCGGTGGCATCAGCGCTCGGCGCCGTCGCCGAGGGCGGTGATCTCGAATCCAGCCCCACCACCGACTTCGAGCTCGCCCACGACATGCCATTCGTGCTTCGTCACCTCGCCGACGACCTGCGGGGCTACTACCACGAGGCCATCGCCTCCCAACCCGGCGCCACACCCCCGAATCATGATGCGCTCAACGAGTGGATCTTCGGTCAGACCGTGTTCGGTCAGGTCCTCGTCACGATCGGCGACCACCTCACCGCGGCCCAAGCCGACAACCCGTTCGCGCCGCTCGTTCGCAACTTCATCGTTCCCGAGGGTCACTACCGAGGGATCGCCAACTTCGAGGGCATCGTCGGCGGCCATGACCGACACTGCCGAGGACGGACGGGCAGGGCGCGGCCGCTCCGCACCTGGCAGGACCTTCGGGCCGAACTACCATTCGACCCGTGAGTCTCGAATGGGAGCAGACGACCATCGACGCCGATGATCCCGCGCGTCTGGGGCGCTGGTGGGCCGAGGCGCTCACCTGGGTGATCGTCGACGAGGGAACGGACGTTTTCGAGATCCGGCCCACCGCCGACCGTGTTCCTGGGCTGCTTTTTCTCCGCGCCGACCATGCGAAGATGGCCAAGAACCGGCTCCACCTCGACTTCCGACCCGACGACCAGGCTGCGGAGGTCGAGCGGCTGGTGGCCCTCGGTGCGTCGCGTGTCGACATCGGCCAGGGCTCACAGCCGTGGGTCGTGCTCGCCGATCCCGAAGGCAACGAGTTCTGCGTTCTCGGCTCAGGAAGCACCTGAGCCAGGCTGGCATGGTGGCCCTCGGTCTCACGTGCCCTCGTCGAGCAGCTCTTTCAGTCGCTCGTAGTCCTTGCGCACATTGCGCTCGACCATGCGTCTCATCACGGGGTTGAAGAGGCGCATCACGCCGCCCGGTTGTCCCCGGATGGTCGCAGTGAGCATCACGCCGCCACCTGGGCCCGGCGCGACCCGGCGGGTGATGTCGAGGGGCAGCGTGCTCTTGGTCGTCTTCTGAACACGACCGACACTCAAGCAGGTCACCTGCGCGAGTGATCGGGCGACGAGCGTCTTGCCGAGCCCCGGGAGGTCCTCGAGGAGCACGTACCCGCCCGCCAACAGGCCGACGATGACCGTCTCCAGCGCGTCGAGGATTCGGTCACAGGTTCTTGCCGCCTCGAGGACGGTCGGATCGTTCGGGGCGGGGTGTGGAGTTGTGTGCATCAGTCACTTCCGGCGTGGTCTGGACGAGTCGGCGAGCACTCCTCGGCCAGGATGATGTCGAGGAACCGGTCGAGTTCGTCGATGGTCGGGCTGCGACCTGACACCTCAGGGTCGACGAGCCACGCGACGTCTCCGAGGAGGGCGTTGGCCCGACCCGGGTCCGAGCCGTCGAGAGTTCCGGATCGGCTGCGGACCGTTGCGCCCTCCCGGCATCGGCATCCTCGGGAGTCGGACGCCGGCCGCTCCAGAGCAGGATGCCCCCAGCGACAGCGAATATGACGAACAGAACGAGAACCGGGTCGTCGTCAGGTTCATCGACGGTGATGGCCTGTGGCGACCCGGTGGCTGGTGTCGTGTCCTCTCCGACCGGATCCTCGCCCCGCTGCTCCGGCCTGAACACAATGGCCAATGCGATGGTGACGGCGACCACGACAAGCCAGGCTCGCCAAGACGGTTTCCGTCGGCGCTGGAGGGGGCCATGACTGCGGCCCAACGTGAACGGCAGCAGGAGAAGCCCACAAAGGATGATCAGGCCGAAGACGACGACAAATGCGCTTTGGAGGTTCGGGACACCAATCCAACCCGCCGCGTCGGATGCGCTCCCAGCCCCGACCACGACCAGGGTGACCCATCCCAGAAGCACCACCACGGTCACTCGGCGCTGACCGCTGAACCAACTCGTGATCTGCCCCCGCGTGATCATGACCTAGGTTCGCCCTACGGCGTCATCCGGTGGCCAGTGCTCTCGGCCGCGGCGCCGCACTGAACGGAGCCGCAGTGGACGGGCCGCAGCGCGGTCGTCGCTCAGCGTGGGTCGGAGGCGAACCACCGTGCGGTTGCGTTGTAGACCATGTCGTGGCCCGCTTGGAAGTAGACGAGCAAGACGGAGGCCGACTGCCTGGCGAAGACGGGACCCGGGTCACCGCCTCCGAAGTGCGTCACCGTCGCGGCCCAATCCGAGAGATGGCCGGGCACCGCTCCCCCGCCGAAGACATCCACCTCGGCGGCACTGAGACGATCCTCGGGGTCGGCCAACAGGTTGAACACGTCGGCAGCGGCGTTCGGTGGCACGAACGAGTCGCGGATGCCTTGGGCGATGAAGACCGGAACCCCGCTCTCGCGAGCCGAGTCGAGGTAGGTCACCGGGCTCCGCTTCAGGCACTCGTCTCGAACGGGACCGGCCACCCTCGGGTCACCTCCGCAGGCCACCGAGATGTGGGTGGTGTAGCCCAGGCCCCTACTTCTGGAGAAGTCGTAGAAGTCGACGAGGTCATGGGTCGGGCCCCAGGCCGAGACGGCCGAGACCTTCTCGGGGTGGCGACCGGCGAGGAGGAGCGCCATCATCCCGCCACCGGAGTAGCCGACGACGTACACACGATCGGCGTCCACCCCGGACTGGGCGACGGCGTAGTCGATCGCGTCGGCCGCATCCTGGACCGCCAGATCGGATCCCGTCGAAAGAGTGTCATCGTTCTTGCCCCGGAAATCGGGGGCGATGACCGCCCACCCGTTCTCCTGGGCCCACCTCGCGAAGGGGATCCCCGCGTGCTGGGTGTAGCCGGCGCTCCATGAGTGCAGGATCACCAACACCGGCTGATCGCCGTCGCCGGTCGGCGGCAGCCAGAAGGCGGGTTGTTGGGCACCGTCCACCGTTGACGGGATCCGGATGTCCTGAACTCCCGGGACCGCCGATGCCCATCGGGCCGCACCACTGGCGACGAAGCTGCTGAAGTCGCCGATGGTGTTGAGGCCCGCGAGCGAGTCGAACGTCTCGCAGCCGGAGGACTCAGGATCGACGACGACGGGGGGCGACCCCTTGTAGCGGTGGAGGAACGTGGCCAACTGACCTCTGGTGACCGTGGCCTCGGGCGAGAAGGTCGTCGACGATGTGCCCATGGTGATGCCCTGTTGCAGCATCCATCCCACCGGAGTGATCTGCCAGGCCCTGGCCACATCAGGGAACTGGACCGGGGGCGGAGCATCGGGAGAGTCCTCCAGGCGATGCAGCATCACCGCCAGCTGACCGCGAGTCAGGTGGTCCTTGGGCGAGAACGTTGTCGATGACGTGCCCATGGTGATGCCGTTGTCGAACAGCCACGACACCGGATCCTGTTGCCACGCGAGTTCGACATCAGCGAAGTCGTGGGTGCCACCGGGTACCTGGGACCCCTCCATTCGCCACATGAACGCCGCTGCCTGACCACGGGTCACCGGATCGTTGGGCCCGAAACACTCCGGAGAGATGCCGGTGGTGATGGCGTTGTCGACCATCCACTGAATCGGCTCGCTGTAGAACCGGTCCGAGGCGACATCTCCGAACCCGGCCACCGCAGCGACCGGCGAAACCGACGCAACGCCTGTCATCGTCAACGAGACAACGAGCCAGAGGGCCAGAGTCCGACGCTTCATACTGGGTGCTTCCCCCGATGTGGGCTGGGTCAACTACCGACGTTCGATGTTGTCGTCGGTGGCGGCGCAGCCGTCGTTGTTGTTGTGGTGGTGGTCGTGGTTGTCGTCGTCGACGTGGTGGTCGAAGTAGTGCTCGGATTGGCGGCGGCTGTGGTGGTCGGAGCCGCTGTCGTCGTCGTGGTGGTCGGCGTCGTCGCGCTCGTGTCGGGCTCCGCAATCCGAGCAATTCTCTCGGCGGGTTCACCCACGTCTGGAGTCTCTGCGGAGGGATCGCTGGCAGACCCGCACGAGGCGAGCAGCATCCCCGCCATCAACAGACCGGCAACGGGCGCGAATCCGCTCCGTTCCTGCCCCCGGGTCAGGTAGCCGTTCGAAGCCCCTCTGGTTCTACGCATGTTCGGACCATCGGCATGTTGGGCTGCGTTTTGATGCGATCACCTCTTGCAGGGCGCTCTCGCAGCCATGCTGCGCGCCATGCCGACGTGAGTACGCTTCCGAAGTGAGCAACGAAGACAACCTCCGAGGCGCAGCCTAGATGGCGCTCGGGATGCTTGCCTATGTCGTGAACGACGCCTTCGTGAAGAAGGCAGTCGAAGACCTCGCGCTCTTCCAGGCCATCTTCATTCGTGGCCTGATGCTCGTTGCGCTCATCAGCCTGATCGCCCGAGTCAGGGGCGACCATCGGCGAATGCGAATGCTCCGCAACCGTCGCGTCGGTGTCCGTATCGGCCTTGAAGCCGTCGGCACGTGCTTCTTCCTTCTCGGACTCAGCAATCTCCCGCTCGCCGACATGACCGCCGTGCTGCAGCTCGTACCTCTTGCCGTCACATTCGCCGCGGCGCGGCTCCTCCGCGAACAGGTCGACTGGATTCGGGTGGCCACCGTGTTCACCGGGTTCGTCGGCGTCTTGTTCGTGGTCCGACCCGGCGCTGAAAGCTCGAGCCCCTGGTTCCTCGCCGCTCTTGCGGTGGTGGTCATCGTCACCGTCCGCGAACTCGTGACGAAGAAGATCTCGGCCGAGATCCCGTCCCTGATCATCGCCCTCGGCACAGGAATCGTCATCACCGCCATGGGAGGGGTGGTCTCGATCTTCGAGGGGTGGGAGCCATTCGAGGCCAAGCATCTGATCTTGCTGGCGACGGCATCCGGCTTCCTCAGCGTCGGCTACACGGCAAGCGTCAACGCCGTTCGCGTCGGCGACATGAGCTTCACCGCTCCCTTCCGCTATTCGATTCTTCTGTTTGCGATCATCCTGCAGATCATCGTCTTCGGCGACGTCCAGGACGCCTTGAGTTTGGTCGGTTCAGCGATCGTGGGTGCGGCCGGACTGTTCTCCCTGACCCGCGAACGCGCTGTCCTCGCCACCGTTCATCGCGGCTAGCAGCGCTCGGGATCCGCGGAAGCGCTCGGACGCTGCGCTCCTCAGCGCTCGTTGAAGTGGTGGAGAACACGCTCGTAGGGCGATGCGGTGCGTTCGAGCGACTCGATCGAGATGCACTCGTCGTGGCCATGGAAGCGGGTGAGAAGGTCGGGGAAGGTCGTTTCGTCGCTCGAGGATTTCGCCGACGAGTGGGTGACCAAGGCGATATATCACTATCGCTGGACCTACGACCCCGACATCGAGAAGGCCGGGAAGCTGCTGCCACTGGATCGGGACCTCAAGTTGTCCGACGACGCCCACGCTGCGGCAAGCGACTTCATCATCGAGGACTCCTATCGGAACGTGCTGGACATCCTCCATGCCCATCTTGCCCAGGGCGACTTCCTGTTCGGGGATCGGCCGGGTCGGACCGACTTCGCGCTGTACGGACAGCTCAAGCCCCTGGTGTGGTGGGATCCCACGCCGATGGCGATCGCCGTCGAGCGAGCGTCGCGAGCCGTCAACTGGATCGAACGGGTCGACGATCTGTCGTGGCTGCCCGTCGACGGCGATATCGGCTGGTCGGCGCTCGACGACCTCGAGGCGACGGTTCGCGACCTCCTGACCGAGGCCGGCCGCACCTCCGCCCCATTCATGTTGGCCAACGACGAGGCCCTCGTGTCGGGAGCCGACGTGATCGTCTGCGAGATCGAGGGCGCCGAGTATCGCCAGGGCCCGTTCAAGTACCAGGGCAAGTGCCTCCAGTGGCTCCGAGAGGCGCACGCCGATCTCGCCGCGGACGACCGTGCCCGTGTCGACGGTGTGCTCGCCGGCACCGGCTGCGAGACCCTCTTCGCATGACGGACGACGTCGCGCTCTACGGGCACTGGATCTGCCCGTTCGCGACGCGGGTGCAGTTCGCCCTGCGCCAACGCGGCATTGCCCACGAACTCATCGACCTGCCGCCCTCGGCGGTACGCGGCCCCGTCTTCGAGCTGCCACCTGAGTTCGTCGAGCACAGCCCACGTCTCGAGATTCCGATGCTCCGCATCGGCGACCGCTACCTGGCCGACTCCATCCCGGTACTCGAGTGGATGGAGTCCGAGATTCCGGACCACCCGCTCCTGCCGGCGGGCGAGCCTGCTCGCGCGCTCGTTCGGGAACGCATGGCGTGGATCGACCGTAACGCATTCCGGCCCATGGTCGGGGTGTACTACGGAACCGACCCCGACCGCATCGCTCGCGCTGTCGTGAAGCTCGCCGATGCCCCCGCCGAGATGGGTCAGTGGACCGAAGAGACCGGCTGGCTCGCGGGGCCCGGGGTGTCGCTCGCCGAAGCCGTCGCCATGCCCATCCATGTTCGCATGGCGGGCCTGCAGCGCCTCGGCTTCAGCGCGGATGTCTCGCCATCGTTCACCGCCCATGGCGAGCGGTGCCGCTCCCTATCCGGGTGGGATGCCGTCGAGTGGACAGCCGAGCAGTGCGACGAGTTCGTTGGCCGGTTCACCGCGTACCGACGCAAACACAGCGCCTGAGGTGAGGCCGCTCGACCCGCGGGTGCCGGAGGTCCGTCAGCCCAGCGCGAGGAGCTGGTCGTGGGGGATGGAATGCACGATCCGTCCTCGATGGCCGGTCATCGTCTCGGCGGCGCAGAGCGCATTCCAGATCGATTCCTCAACGGCTTCCGCGGCAGCATTGAAGAACGGTGTCATGGCGCCGGCCGGCATCGTGGACACCGACGTCGGTTCCGTTGCGGCGAGTGGCACACGGTTCGCGGTCGAGAACGCCAGGAAGATGTCGCCGCTGCCGTTGCCCCCGGTGCCGCCCACTCGGGCGAGCCCGACCGTGGCCCGACGGGCCAAGCGTTTGCATTGACCGGCCAGCAGCGGCGCATCGGTGGCGAGGACGACGATGATCGAGCCGGCATCGGCGACACTCGGATCGGTGGGCAGCGGGGTGACAGACGCGTCGATCTCCTGTCCCACCGGCCGACCGTCGAGGCGGAGCAGATCCCGCGAACCGTAGTTCGCTTGAACGAGCGCACCCACCGTGTAGGCGATTCCCCCCGACTCGACCTGCCGTGACGCGGTCCCGATGCCGCCCTTGAATTGATGACACACCATGCCCGTTCCGCCCCCGACGTTGCCCTCCGCAACTGGGCCACCAGCACGTGAGTCGGCGTCGTCCATGGCGGCGCGCACATCGTCAGCGGTCAGGTGAAACGCGTCGATGTCATTCAGGAAGCCGTCATAGGTCTCGGCCACGACCGGCAAACACCAGCTCGCGTTCGGGTCCCGTTCGACTTCGGCCGCCACCAGCACGTCGCGGACCAGCCCGACTTGATGCGTGTTGGTCAGCCCGATCGGTCCGCTCAACAGCCCGGACTCCTCGAGCCAGTGCGAGCCGGTCATTTCGCCGTTGCCGTTGAACGAGAAGTAGCCGCCGTAGCAGAGGTCGGAACGTTCGCCGACCGGCCGCGTGTTCACGATCGTGACCCCGGTGCGCGCCACCGTGGGCTCGTCACTGACGACCGTGCGATGCCCGACAGAGACACCGGAGACATCGGTGATCGCATTGTGAACACCAGTCGGCATCGTGCCGATCGTGAAACCGAGATCCCTGAGACGTGCCATCGCCGAAGACTACGAGCTGCGCAGATTCACGAAGAACGACTTGAGCGTCTCTGCGCACTCCTCGCCGAGCACGTTGTGCTCCACCTCGAAGTTGTGCCTCAGTCGCGGATCGACACCGAAGTTGTAGACCGAACCGAGCGCCCCTGCTTCGAGGTCAGCGGCGCCGAAGACGACCTTCTGGATCCGGGCGTTTACAGCCACGCCCGCACACATGGTGCACGGTTCGAGGGTGCTTATGAGCGTGGCGTTGTCGAGCCGCCACGTACCGAGCCGCTGGCAGGCGTCTCTCATAGCGAGCACCTCAGCGTGGGCCGATGGGTCAGTGGTCAGCTGCCGTTCATTGTGGCGCGACGCAATGACCTCACCCTCCACCACAACGAGCGCCCCAACGGGGACATCGCCATGCGGAATCGCCAGCTCCGCTTCAGCCAACGCCACGCGCATGAGATCGTCGTACTCCATCAGGAGAAGCTAGCCCCGAAGCACTCGAGGTCAGACGCGCATTCCCACGGGATCGGGTCGCGTGAGCTCATCGGCGAGGGAGAAGCTCACCGTGCGCCGTTGTTCGAGGGCGTGGACCCCCTGATGACGCCGAGCTCCTGGGCGAGCCCAGGAGCCTGCGCGCTGCTGCCGGCGCGCCACGCCACGTGGTGATCGGGACGAACGAGCAGGGCACCGGAGTCGCCGACGTCGCACCGTGTTCGCCACAGGTCCAGCGCCGACGTGTCGACCCCGACGCGGACCGTCGCCGCATCGGCGGTGCCGAGGGCATCGGCCCAGGACTCGTGGTCGCCGAAGCTGAAGAGCACGGGACGGCCGATCGGCACGAGGTCGAGCGTCGACCGGCTGCCGATCTCATCCAGCCAGGCGTGCGGCATCCGCGCCCCGGGCCTCGCCGTCGGCACATAGTCGCTGGCAGAACTCGGCTCGGCGGCCGGCTCCTCGGGCACCAGTGCTCCTTCGCCGTGGACATAGCCGAGTTGCAGGCCGAACAGGTCGAAGTGCTCTCGCTGGAGCTCCACTGCGGCGGCGATCGCGTCGGCCTTGAAGGGGTCGGCCAGCGATGCGTACAACCGACTCGCCGAAGCATGCGCCGCCATTCAGGCCGCCATCGACTGCTAGACGAGGCTCTGAGACGACGCCATCGCCGCCCGCCTAGGGCCCAGACCGCGCGGCGGTCGGTCAGGACGAGCCTCGCTCCTTGGCCACGAAGTCGGTGATGGCGTCGATGGTCGGTAACAGGATGTGATCGAGCAGGTACGACGGTGCCTCTTTGGCGGAACCGAACCGTGCGATCACGAGTTCGTTGACCTGGTCGATGTACAGGAACTGACCGTACGCCCCGCGGGCCTGGAGGCAGGTCCGACCGTCGATGTGGCGAACCCACCATTGAGATCGGTACGACCAATCCGGGAGCGTGTCATAGCCGGCGGACGCGAAGGCGGCTTGATCCCCGCCCTGGAAGATGTCGTCGAAGATCTCGGCCGGAAGGACCTGTCGGTCGCCGACCCGCCCGCGGGTCAGAACCAGTTGGCCCCATCGGCCGAAGTCGCGAAGAGTCATTGCCGGCATGGTCTCGCCGCCACTCGGATCGAGCATGTGGGTGCAGTCGTGCTCGGCTCCGATGTGTTGCCAGATCCGGTCCGAGACGAGTTCAACCAGCGGTGCCTGGGCGGCCCGGCGCACGAGCCAGCTCAGGACGAAGATGTTCGGCTCCTGATACGAGAATTCCTGACCGTGTTCGCCTCGTTTGTTGAACGTCGGAAGCACATCGGCCGGACCGATCGCCTCCTGCCCCGGCAGGGGTGGGATCATTCCCGTGCAGCGGATGAAGCGCCAGACGTCGGAGTCGGGGTCGGTGTAGTCCTCGTCGTAGTCGAGCCCAACTCGCATGTCCATGACATCACGCACCGTCGCGTCGCCCCATGCCGATGCGGCGAGCTCGGGCAGGATGGTCGGCACCGGAGCGAGCGGGTCGATCACCCCATCTCGAATGAGCGACTCAGCGATGAGTCCCACCATCGACTTGCTGCACGACATGATCAGGTGACGCAGGTGCGGCGCGCTCTCGGCTAGGTACGTCTCGTACACAGCCTCACCGCGGTGCAGAACGAGCAACGAGTCGGTGTAGGACGACTCCAGCGCTTCGTCCCACGACAATGCGCCGGCCGCCCTGTCGATTCGCAACCCGTCGAGCGGCAGCGGGGAGACAGGAAGCGCGATCGCTGGCCCGCGCCCGCGCCACACCGCTCTCGTCGGGACCAGCTCTTCGACGTGGTTGTAGGTCCATCGCCGCTGGGGCCATTCGTTGAATGAGCCGTCACTGAACCGGATCCGGCGCTCAGGCGGTGGGGGGAAACCCCGCATCCAGCCGTCGGCTTCGGTCGTCACTCGCGTGTCATCCATCCGGCGAGAGTAGTTGGAGCTCGGTAGACGCTGTTGGGGCCGCTGTCCCGTGCACTGCCGTCAAGGGCCTCCGACCGGGCAGCGCGGTAGTGTCGCTCCATGGCAGGCATCGACTATGAGATCTCGGGCGCGATTGCGACGATCACGGTGAACAATCCGCCGTTGAACGTCTTCACGCCGACGCTTCACCATGACCTGTTCGACGTTCTCCAGGACTTCAACACCAACCCGGAGGTGAGGTGCGGGATCCTCACCGGGGCCGGCGACCGCGCGTTCAGTGCGGGTGACGACATCAAGTCCGAGCGCCCCGAGCGCACGCGCCTCGAAGTGGTGGAACGGCACCTCAGCCCGTCGCATGCCTTCGACTCCGACGAATATCCGGGCTGGGAACACGAGGTGCTGGCCATGCCGCGCTACAAGCCGATCGTCGCCGCGGTGAACGGCTACTGCTTTGGTCAGGGGTTTCTCTACCTGATGGCGCTCACTGACGTCCGCTATGCATCCACCACGGCCCAACTCGGCATGCCCGAGATCGCGTACGGCATGGGCGGAGCCGGAGGAGCGCTCAGTCTTGGCAAGTTGATCCCTCACGCTGCGGCCATGGAGCTGCTGCTGCTCGGCGAGAAGATCGACGCCGCCAAGGCAGAGCGAATGTTCTTGATCAACGGAACCGCCGAACCCGGCGAGTTGATGGCCACGGCCATGGCCGCGGCTGAGCGCATCGCCTCGCATCCCCCGCTCGGGGTTCGCGTCGAGATGGAGAGCTACCAGCGCGGGCTCGATCTCAGCCGGGCCGACAGCCTGGCGTTGGCCGGCCACATGTACCGGATGGCGCGATCGGTGCAATCCACCGAACCTCCTCTCGCCCAAACCACCGACACCGAGAAGGGAAGCAGCTGATGAGCAAGCATCCCGGCCAAACCGAGATCGACGCGTTGGGCGCACGTCTGGAATCCCTCGAGATCCCGTCCAGCCTCGGCGAGTTCTGCGCCGCGCAGGCAGCCCGCCACGGCGACGCCGTTGCGATCGACTACTTCCTCGATGGGGTGCAGCTGACCTACCGCGACGTCCACGAGCGGTCGAACCGCGTCGCGGCCAACCTCTTGGCCCGGGGCTACCGCAAGGGCGCTCACATCGCCGTCATGTTGCCCAACGGCCCCGCGTCCTCGGTCGTTTGGTTCGCCATCATGAAACTCGGCGCGGTCCTGGTGCCCGTGAACACCGCCTACGGAGCGAAGGAGTTGGACTTCCTTCTCAACCAGTCCGACAGCCAAGGGATCATCATCGGCTCCGCCCATCTCGGCGCGCTCGAATCCATGACCAACCGGCCCGAGTTGCTCGCCGACCCGATCATCGTCGACGGCAACGACCTCGGCGAACTCGAAGCCGGCGGCCCTCTCGCCGAGTTCGACCCCGGCTATCCGATCGTGGCCACCGACCTCGCCAACCTCCAGTACACGTCGGGAACGACAGGATTCCCAAAGGGGTGCATGCTCACCCAGGACTACTGGCTGCTGCTCTCGCACTCGGTCGGCCTCGTCCATCAGAGTTATGGCAGCTCGCGCCTCTTCTTCTGGGCGCCCTTCTTCTACATGGACGGCCAGTGGTCGTTCCTGTCGGCCATGGCGATCGGGGGGACCGCCATCATCGCATCGACGATGAGCCTGTCGAAGTTCCTCGGCTGGCTGCGAGAGCACGAAGCTCACTACTGCGTGTTGCCCGAGCCGATCCTCAAGGCCGTGCCGCCGAGCCCCGACGACGCGTCGATCCCACTCAAGATGGTCCACGCATTCGGCTGGCGCCCATCGGCTCGGACCGAAGCGGAAGAACGGTTCGGGATCGTGGCGCGTGACAGCTTCGGGATGACCGAAGTCGGCCCGGCGATGGTGTGCCCCAGAGATGCCGGCGACAAGCTCGAGCTCAACACCTGTGGCCTCGCTGCTCCCCTACGAGAAACACGCGTCGTCGACGAACACGGAAACGAATGTCCACCAGGAGTACCCGGCGAGCTGCAGATCCGAGGCCGATCCATCATGCTCGGGTACTACAAACGCCCCGACGCCAACGCCGACACCTTCGACGGCGACTGGATGCGAAGCGGCGATCTCTTCGTCAAGGACGAGGACGGCTACCACCGGATCGTCGGCCGCCTCAAAGAGATGATCAAACGCGCCGGTGAGAACATCTCGGCCAGCGAGGTCGAAGCGGCAATGCGCGAAGCGCCAGCGATCGCCGAGGCCGCGGCCGTGTCCGTGCCCGACGAGATGCGGCGTGAGGAGGTACTCGTGCTTCTGAAGCTCGCAGACGGATTCTCGAACGCCGACATGTCGCCCGATGCTGTTCGCGAACACGCGACCCGTCTCGCGGTGTTCAAGCGTCCCCGGTATGTCGCCTACGTCGACGACTTCCCGCGGACGCCGACGAACAAGATCTCAAAGCCGCAGATCTCCGTCGCCCAGCTCGACAGCCCGATCACCGACCTCTCGAGCGGTACCGAGGTCGCGGCCGACGAGGCCGCCCGCCTGCTTCCCAAGCGGCGCTGACGTCGCAGAGCTCCCCCCTGCATCCCCGTCGGTGACTGGGGTGTCGGCATCCAATACGCGCGGAGGTGATCAAGTCAGGGCGCTTGGGAGATGTCCGCTGCTACCGGCTCCGATGTGCGATGAGTCGATCGGTTGCGAGTTCGATCTGGCGCAGGTAGCACTCATGGCCCTCGATGACTGGCAGTGACGGGTCGGCGTGGCCCGTCTCGGCCAGGAGCGCGAGCTGGGTGCAGAACCAGTTCAGTGCTGCGCCGCGGGGCAGGTCCTCGGCGGCTGGGAAGTTCTGTTCGAAGGCCGGCGCCTTGTCGATCGCGCCGCTGAGCCCGACGGCTGGTCACCGATGACACCATCAGCCCTGATGACCGCGTCGCCGGCGCCCTCGTCGTCCTCTACGCCCAACCCCTCACCCGCATCGCCGGACTCGCGGTCGATCAGGTCACCGCGCAGGCCGAGGGGGAGACGACGATTCACTTCGAGCGGCACCAGATCGATCTCCCCGAGCCCTTCGCCAGCCTCGTACGGCAGCTGCCCGTCCGCCGGCGCCAAGGCACGGCTGATCACCTCGAGACTCGCTGGCTGTTCCCCTCCACTCGACCCGACCGGCCGGTCCACCCAACCACCATCGCCAACCGACTCCGCCGCATCGGCATCCAACCCAGCGCCGCCCGGGCCGCAGCCGTCACACAGCTCGCCTCCGAGATCCCACCAGCGCTTCTGGCCGAATCGATCGGCATCACCCCCAGACAGGCGTCGCAGCGCGTCGGCCTCGCAGGCGGGAACTGGACCACCTATTCCGGCGGCTCGGATCGGAACCCGAGCGGCTCGGTCCCTCGCGAGTAGCCGGCGACCCGCCTCGCGGCCGATCTTGCGTTTCAGCGAGGCCCGAACCCGGAGCGGCCACGCTCGGTGGAGCGCCTTGCCACCGTGTTCACGTTCGTGCATGGTGCGTCAGCGGGCTATAGACGATGGAGCGGACATGCGTCGATTCATACCGGGTGTTGTGTTTGTCGTGGGGGCGTTCGTCGTCGCCACGGGACTGTCGGGAGCTTCATTGGCATTCGCCGACGATCCTCCGGCGGCGAGGACGGAGACGTCGAAAGCGCCGTCCCTCGATGCTGAGACTGAACATCGCACGCGTGAAGGCAAGCTCTATGTGGCGGCGATCAAGGACGTGTTTTCAAACCGGATCGTCGGCTGGGCCATCGATGAACGCATGAAGGCCCGCCTTGTGGTCGCCGCGATCAAGATGGCCGCCGCACGCCGAGGCCTTCGATGATCACCTACGCTCTCTCCAACAAGCCGGTGTTGCGACCACCGATTGAGTCCGGCCAATTTCGCGCCCGCAAGGTGCAGCGGGCTCTGGCCCGCCATCAGATGGTCGGCTCGATGGGCCAAGTCGGCTCAGCCGGCGACAACGCCGCCATGGAATCGTTCTTCTCCCTACTGCAAAAGAACGTGCTCAACCGCCGCCACTGGGCGACCCGAGACGAGCTTCGCATCGAGATCGTGACCTGGATCGAACCCACCTACCACCGCCGTCGACGCCAAGCCCGCCTCGACCGCCTGACCCCAATCGAATACGAGACAATCATGACCCCTCAGACGGCACTCGCCGCCTGAACAACCCGTGTCCCCTCAACGCGCGGCAGACCCGCCGCATGATCCGCTCTCGCCTACAAGCCAACAGCTCCCGGGGAGCATCCTCAAGATCTCAGGACACGTAGTCCCCAAGAGATCGCATCGACCCCGGAGCGGACTGCGCTACAACTCGACCCATGCGACTGACAGTCCCGACTCCGGAGCGCTACGTCCTCAGTCCACGAGGCCTGCTCTTCGCTCCGCCAAGTGCAGGACTTCTTTCGGGGAGCGTTGCAGTCGACGGGCGGCTGCGACGATGTCGTCCCACTCGACGCTGCGATTGACGATTCTGCCATCGTGGAGGGCGAGCTTCACTCCGATTGGTTCGCCGTCGACAGCGATAGAGGTCTCCCGGCGGGACAGGGCGTGCTTGGTCACTGTCGACTCCCGGAGTCCGATGGTGGAAGTGTGCTCGAAGATGGCGTCCCGGACCTCGGTGGCCCGTTCAGGGGAACACAACGCGCTGACCGTGAACGCTGGTCGTCCCTTCTTCATGGTGATCGGGGCCACCCATGCATCGTGGGCACCGGCGTCGAGCATCGCTTGTATCGCGGCCGGCCAGATCCTGGGGTCGAGGTCGTCCACGTTGGCATCGAGCTGGACGGCCGTGTGCCCGGTCGTCGCGGGTGCGGTCGATTCCCCCACCACAACCCGCAGCACGTTGGCGAACTCCCGAGTGTCTCGTGTCCCGGCCCCACAACCGGTCCGGTGGACCGTCATCTCCGGCATGACCGCCCATTCGTCGACCAGGGTCACAAGCAGCGCCGCGCCTGTCGGGGTGGTGCTCTCGAACGGTGCCGGGCCTGACGCAGCCGGCAGCCCGGCCACAAGCTCGAGCACCGCGGGGGCTGGGATAGGGATCCGGCCGTGCTCGGTGCAGGCATGGCCGCTCCCGAGACGCAGCGGGGAGCACACGATCCGCTCCGCGCCGAGGTGCCGAAAACCGGCGACGGTGCCCACGATGTCCGCGATGCAGTCGAGGGCACCGACCTCATGGAAGTGAACCTGCTCGACCGGCATTCGGTGGACCGATGCCTCCGCCTCCGCGAGGCGGGTGAACACGGCCCCGGCGGTTGCGCACAGGTCGGCGGGTAAGCGATCCAACAGCTCCAAGATGTCGGGCAGATGGCGCAGAGTACGAGGTTCGGGCACATCGACGTGCGCCTTGGTCGCTCCGATCGCGCTGCGATGGACGGTTTCGGCACGCAGCGTGATACCGAGGTCAAGGGGTTCCAGCGCTGCGGCCAGCACCTCGATCGGGACGCCGACGTCGATCAACGCACCGAGAACCATGTCGCCGCTTGCGCCGGCGCTTCCGTCGATCCATGCCGTCTTCATGCGAACTCCTCTTCGCTCAGGGTCGTACCGACCACGGATCAGTCGGGGCCAGTGTCGAAGCGGGTGAGCATTCGCACCGCGGCACACGCCGCGCCGAAGCCGTTGTCGATGTTGACCACCGTGACACCCTGTGCGCAGCTCGCGAGAGCACTGTGCAGGGCGGTGCTTCCTCCTTCGGCGACGCCATAGCCGACAGAGGTCGGTACGGCGATGAGCGGTCCGGCGATGAGTCCGCCCAGGACCGACACCAGGGCAGCGTCCATGCCGGCGACGGCAATCACGATGTCGGCCGCGAGGACCTCGGGCAGGGCTCGCTCGAGGCGCCAGATCCCGGCCACGCCTACATCGACGATCTCGCTCGTTTCCACCCCCGAGAAGCGAAGGGTCCGGGTCGCTTCCGATGCCACCCCCTGGTCCGACGTCCCGGCCGCGACGACGGCAACCCGTCGCCCGTCGTGGCGAGGCGCGAGGGTGCCGTGCATCGTCGCTGTCGCCGACGTCGGATGATGGTCGAGGCGAGCTTGGGCCGACGGACTGAGTTCTGCGAACTTCGGTTCGAAGAGTCGGGTCAGGAGCACCGGCGAGGGCGTGGCGGCCAGATCGTCGATGATGCGCTCGAGTTGCGCAGTGGTCTTTTCAGAGCACAACACCGCCTCGGGCATGCCGATACGGTCGAGCCGATCGTGATCGTGGATGTGCATCAGGTCACCTCGAGGATCGCGCGGCCGGGCTGGTAGGGCCGCGGATCCAGTTCGGGTCGCGCCAGTTCGCCGCAGACGGAGCTCATAGCCCTCCCGACAGCGGCGAGCACCTCGGCGGTGATGTGACAGCGATCGACCTCTGAGATTTCGAGGAGGACCGCTTCGTCGCGGATGCGACAGCGCACGATCGAGACGCCAGTGATCCGCCGCACGGTTGCCTCTCCGAGTTCGATGGCCTGGAGCCGGGCCGGGGTCACCCTCGTGCCGGTGTAGAGCCGGCTGGCGAGGCACGGGGAAGCGGGGATGTCGGCCACGTCCAGCCCAAGCTCCCGAGCAGCAGCGCGGACGTCGTGCTTGCTCATGTTCGCCTCGAGATACGGGTGCCGTACGTCGTGCTCGTCAGCGGCACGGAGTCCAGGTCGGTACTCGCCGAGATCGTCGGTGTTTGCGCCGCTCAGGAGGGTGTGGCCGCGGTCCGGGCTCATGGGGGCCAGTTCGGCGAGTGCGCTGTAGAGGTTGGATTTGCAGAAGTAGCATCGGTCGGTCGGGTTGGCCAGGTATCGCTCGTCGTCGAATTCCTTCGATCGGACGAGCTCGAGCTGCCATCCCTCGATGGATGCGTAGTGGACCACGCGGGCCGTTGCTTCAGCCGGGACTGCGGGCGTCACGGTGTGGGCGATGGTTGTGGCGCCGGGGTCGGCCCTGTGCGCCACAACCGCGAGCGTTGTGCTGTCAACTCCCCCGCTGCAGGCCACGACACGCTGGGGAATGGTTTCGAGAACAGCGTGGAGCTGCGATGTGTTCATGATGCGTCACGAGCCGGCTGGGGGCAGGCGCTGCCGTCGAAGGCAATGGCTTTGTCGGTGCCGGTCAGCTGGACCGCCATGTCGAATGCGTGCGAAAGAGATTCTGCGACGTGTGCCTGCCCTCCGCCGAGGGCGAGGAGCTCGCCGTTGACCCGGCGGACGTCCTTTCCCACCTCGGGTGTGGCGCTGATGATCTGCTGATTCGCCCAGCCGAGGTCGGCGCCGATCTTCCAGGCGGAGTTGATGATCAGTGCCTTGACCGCTGCGTTGTGGACCGGGTGTGAGTTGGCGACGTCGAGATCGAGGTGATCGATCGCCCCGTCATAGAGGGTGCACGAGGTGAGGCCGCCGGCGTGCTGGTAGGGAAGCCACCGCGTGTCGTCGGCGATCGCGAAGCATTCATCGATGGAGGTGAGCAAGCGGATCACCCTACCGTAGTTGAGCAACATGTTTCGGCCGATCCTGCGGTCCATCGCGACGAGGTCGACGTCGGCGTCGACGCCCAGTGCGCCGTCGGGGCAGCTGGTGAGCCCGCCCGCGAATCCCCAGCGGTCCTGAATGAAGTCGGACTCATAGATCGCTCGAGGCACGACGTTGGCGCTGCGGGTCGGGAAGTTGTTGTGGAACACCGAACGGGACTCTCCGGCGACGGATCGTCGAGTCCGGTGACCAGACCGAGCGCGAGGCAGAGCATCTTGACGGTGCGCAGCCCGAGTCGAGGCATCGCCTGTTCGATCGTGGAGATGTCGCGGGTGCTACCGAACATCGCACTGTTGGCGGTTTGCAGCACCCGTGCCACGAGGCCGGGATCGCGCCGGGTGACGGCGGCGATCTGCTCCATCGAGATGTCGTCTTGGTCCGCG
The DNA here is from genome assembly GCA_016845585.1 of Acidimicrobiaceae bacterium. GTDB lineage: Bacteria > Actinomycetota > Acidimicrobiia > Acidimicrobiales > Aldehydirespiratoraceae > JAACCU01. The sequence continues at coordinate 45,069 of JAERSO010000140.1, forward strand.
AGTTCGATCAGCTCGGCCGCAACCGGCGCGAGTGCACCCAGCGACCCGAACCGGCCCACCACCGCGTCGAAGTCCTCTGCGACCATGGTTCCGGTGCTCATCGCAGTAGTCATCTTGGTTCCCCCTTCGGTCCCAGAGTGTCGGCTGGGTCCGCTACGTGTTCTGAACGGTGTTCGGTATCGTTACGGCAGCCAGCTGACACTCCTTCACAAACAGGGGTCGACCGGCCTAGCCGCAACAAGCCCGCGAAGGTGGGGCCCGTGAACAGTGTCGACGTCGTTCTCACCGCCAACGACCGGGCCACCGTGCGCGTCGGCGACACGTTCCTGAAGATCGATGCTGATCAGCAGCGCGCCGATCGAGAGGTCGAGGCGATCGCGTTGGCACCGGTGCCGAAACCGACCATTCGTTGGCGGAAGTCACCGGTGCTCGCACTGGCCGCCGTGCCCGGCCGGCCCCTCGGACGGCTCGGCGAACCGTCGACGGCCTCCTCCGCCGCATGGACCGCGGCCGGCGCTGTCATTCGGACGCTGCACAAAGCTCCGCTCCCGCCGCAGCCGGCGACGACCCTCGCCCACCTCGCATCCCGACTTGAGGACAGTTGTGATTGGTTGATTGCCAACAGTGTTCTGCCAACCGAGGTGGTCAGCGGCAATCGCATGGCCGCCGAATGTGTGCTCCGGCAATGGACGCCGGTGTTCATCCACGGCGACCTCCACATCGAGCACGTCTTCGTCGACGGCGACGAAGTCACCGGCATCATCGACTGGTCCGAGGCTCGCCAGGGTGATGCACTCTTCGATCTGGCATCACTCACCCTGGCCAACGAGGAGCACCTCGATGAGGTCATCGCCGGCTACGGCGCCGACGTCGATCGCGACATGATTCGCGCCTGGTGGTCGTACCGATGTCTCGTGGTGGTGCCCTGGCTGTTCGAGAACGGCTATGGCCCACCTGAGGAATACCCCGAGGTCGCGGTGCTGCGCGCTCAGGCGTAGGCGTACGTCGTGTACATGTCCTTGTCGCGGTCGTAGTCGAAACGCCGGGTGAGGCCCACCGATTCGAACGTCGCGATCTGGTGCTCAAGCTTCTCGTTGGTCAGGACCAGCGGCCGTTCGACCGACCAGTCGTCGCGCAACCATGCGAGGACCGCCTCGAGTAGCCCGCCCTCGAACCCCGCCTTCCACGTCGACTCCCGAACCCAGAACGAGAGTGTGCAGTCAACCGTCGCGAAGTCGGTTCCGTCGTAGGAGGTCACCTCGGCTGTGCGGTACATGCGGTCGTCGTTGGGAAGGGAATTGAGGCAACCGAGAGCCTCGGTCTCCGTGGCATTCATGACGGTGTACGTGTAGCGGGTGCCGTTGCGGTGCTCGCCGTCCATCTTCTCCAGGTCGTCGAGGTTGTCCTCGGCCGAGAAGTCCTCCGTCGGGTACGGCGGATCCTGTTCCCAGTGGTAGATGAACTCACGACTCGACATCACTGCCGCGTGGTCGAGCAGATTGTCCGATGGCAGGAGCGGACGAACGATGAAGCCATCACCCGCGAATCCGTCCGACGGCTCGATCCCTTGTTCTCGGAAACTCATGGCGCGGATCATCGCACGCCAAATCGGTGCCGCGCTCACGATTTGCTCAAAGCTGCCGAAAAGCTGAGTAGAGCCGTTTTCCGGCTTCAGATCCATCCCCCCGGTGGCGGCTTTGGTCCCACGGGTACCAGGCGGTACACAGCGTGACGACAACGATCGAACTCCACGACCTTCTCCTTCAAGCCGCAGAGGAACTGAAGCCGCTTCCCACCGCGGTGATCCAATTGGCATCGGCCGTCAATCATCCCGACACCGGTCCCGAAGAGTTGGCCGTCATCCTCGGAAGCGACCCCGCGCTCGCCGCCCACGTCCTGCGCGAGGCCAACTCGGCCGCGTCGGCCAATCGAACGCCGATTGGCGCCCTCGACCAGGCCGTCGTGCGCCTAGGTGCCGCCCGCACCGTCGAGATCGCGATCCGCAGTCAGGTCGAGGGTCGTCTCTCCGCGGACCTGCCGCTGTACCACCTCACCGGATCGGAGCGACGCGCTCATGTAGTGGGTACGTCGATCGCCGCCGAGATCGTGGCCCGAGCGACGAAGGTCGAGGTCAGCCGGGACGTCGTCTGTGCCGCGCTCCTGCACGACATGGGCAAAGACATCATCAACCAGGTCGCCACCGCCCCACATGCCGACCTTCTTCACGAGATCGGCCTGCCGGTCACCGATATCGAGCACGAGTTGGTTCAGGCCGACCATTCAGAGGTCGGCGCACTCGTCTTGAGCAAGTGGGGACTTCCCGAGACGATGGTCCTCGCGGTCAATCATCACCACCGTCCATCCGAATCTGCCGAGGCCGCCGTCGTCTGCCTCGCGGAGGGACTCACGTCGGAGTTCCTCGCCGGTGGCGAGATGGAGACGGCCGATGATCCCGGCAACCACTCACATGCGGCCACCGTGCTCGGACTCGTTGACGAGGTCCCCACACTGGGGGACCGCGTGGGTGAGGCGTTGGAGAACGCCGGCTTGATCGACGCCTGACCGCCGTTTTCAGCGGCAGCGAGAGACCTGGCGAAGCAGACCTTCGGTCACGCCGGCCTGGAAGCCGGGGCCGAGAGCGACGCGCAGTGCAGCAAGCTGGGTGGGGTTCTGGGGGGTGGCCATGACTCAAGTATCGGTCTCGAATGACCATGACACGATCCCCGGCTAACACTAGTTTTCATCGAATTCTGTCATACTGCGGAATGCAGCTCGACATCGAATCCCTCCGTACGTTCGCCGCAGTGCTCGATCAGGGCGGAATGACCGCAGCGGCCAACACGCTCGACTTGAGCCAGTCCGCCGTCAGCTGGAAGGTGAAACGGTTGGAGGAACGGGTTGGACGCGACCTCCTCGTGCGAGACGGCCGAACGATCTCGGCTTCACGCGACGGGCGCGAACTTCTCGAGTACGCACGCCTGATGATCAAGACTCACGACGAGGCGGTCACCCGGATGACCAGCACCGCCCTCGAAGGCACCGTTCGCCTCGGCTCGACGGAGGAAGCCAGTGCGAAATGCACGGGCGCGGTGTGCGGCCGATTCAGCCGGATCCATCCCAACGCCACACTCGAGTTCCACGTCGACCGGTCGAGCACACTCGCCACGAGAATCGCCGAGAACGAGCTCGACGTTGCCGTGATCCAGCTACACCTCCACCAGGTGCAGAAGAACGACACCCTGCTCTGGTATGACCAGCTGGTGTGGGTCTCCTCAGCGGACTGGACATACCCTGACGGCCCCGTACCGCTGGTCACGTTCGGCGAAGACGGCTTCTACCGACCGACGGCTGAAGCGGCACTCCGCGAGGCCGACATCTCGTACCACGTCGCGTTCTCGGGCCCCAGCACCGCGAGCGTGCTGTCGGCGGTCGCCGCCGGCATCGGTGTGGCGCAGCTGTCCAGTCGGTCGATCAGCGATGAAGTGGTTCCATGGGCTCGCGCCGAGAGCTTCGGCGACCTCGAAGATGTCGTGAACGTCGCGCGAGTCGCCCGCGGCGCAACATCAGAGGTCGCCGCCGAGCTCCTCGCCGATCTCCGAGCCGAGCTGGGCGAGATCCCACTCACCAGCGGGCGCTAGCGCGGTCAGGCGCGGTTTGCCCGCCGGGCGACGTCCGATGCCGTCTGCCACACGGCGTCCGGAAGACCGAGATCCCCGACCTCGGCACGCTCCTGGAACTCCGTTCGGGTGAGGCCGGGGCACAGACAACTCACCACGACCCCGTGAGGCTTCAGTTCGACGTGCAGCAACTGGCTCAAGCTCGTGACGAAGGCCTTGGTCGCGTTGTACGTGGCCGATGCCGGACCCGGAAGATCACCGGCGATCGACGAGACGTTCAGAATCGTGCCACCCCGCGGCGGATCATGGCTGGTGCGGCCGCGAGACAGAGCTCGTGGAGCGCAGCCACATTGACGTCGACCATGAGTCGACTGCGTTCGGCCGGGACATCGACGAAATCAGCGCTGAAGCCGAGCCCCGCGTTGTTGACGAGCAAGTCAACAGGGTCATCGTCGGCTCCAAGCCGGGCCGCGACGCCAGCGAGATCGGCGGGGACGGAGAGATCGGCGGACAGAACCTCGACGTCGACATCCACTTCCTCGGCCAGAGCCGCCAGACGCTCGGCGTCGCGGGCGACCACGACCAGATCGATGCCGCTCTCCGCCAGCTGGCGGGTCATCTCGCGGCCGATACCGCTCGATGCGCCCGTGATCAGGGCTCGTTGCCATTGCCTCTTCATGGTGGGTCTCCTCGATGGAAGCTTTGCACTGATCGGCGACAGCCGCCCGGGCGCCAACCGAGTGGTCGCCGACCGTGCCAGACTCCCCGCCGTGCATGATGCTCGATCAGTCGACCTCGTCATCTTCGATTGCGATGGCGTGCTCGTCGACAGCGAACGGCTCACCGTCGGCGTCGAGGCTCGCGTCCTGACCGAGCTGGGCTGGGAGATCACCGTCGACGAGGTCGTCGAACGGTTCATGGGCCGATCCGACGAGAGCATGCTGAACCAGATCGCCGACCGTCTCGGCCGGTCGGCAGCCGAGGAATTCGACCGAGTCAGCACCGAGGAGATCGTGGCCTCGTTTCGGACGGAACTCCAGCCGATAGATGGAATCGGCCGTCTGATCGACTCGCTCCACGATGGTGGAATCTCGACGTGCGTGGCCTCCAGCGGCAGCCATCGCAAGATGGAACTCACGCTCGGAGTCACCGGCCTCTACGACCGCTTCGAGGGTCGGATCTACTCGGCGAGCGAGGTCACGGACGGCAAGCCCGCGCCCGATCTGTTCCTCCACGCGGCGCAGAGGATGGCCACCGACCCGGGCCTGGCCGTCGTGATCGAGGACAGCATCACGGGGGTACTCGCTGCCCGCGCCGCCGACATGACGTGCTACGGCTTCGCCGGCGGGCTCACCCCTGCCGACAAGCTCGCAGCCGCCGGTGCGATCACGTTCGACCACATGACGGACCTGATCGACCGGCTCGCCCCCCGGCTCAGTTGACCATGCGCTCGCGGCCCTCCCAGTAGGGCTTGCGAAGTTCGGTCTTGAGGATCTTGCCGCTGGGGTTGCGTGGCAGCGCATCGATGTCGTCGATCGAGGTCGGGCACTTGTAGCCGGCGAGGTTCTCGCGGCAATAGGCGATGAGCTCCTCATCGCTCGGCGCGTCATCGGTGCGCACGACGATGGCTTTCACCGTCTCCCCCCACTTCTCGTGCGGCACACCGATCACGGCGGCATCGGCGATCCCCGGGTGCTTCATCAGCACGTTCTCGATCTCGGCCGGATACACGTTCTCGCCGCCCGACACGACCATGTCCTTGATCCGGTCATGGATGAACAGGTAGCCGTTCTGCATGTAGCCGGCGTCACCGCTCGTGAACCAACCCAGGCCGTTCTCGTCACGCCCCTCGGGAAACGCCGCGGCCGTGGCCTCATCGTCGGCGTAGTAACTCTTGAGGTTCTGGGACGACTTGATCCAGATCTCCCCGACCTCGCCATCGGGCAGGTCCGCGCCATCCCCGTCCACGATGCGGATCTCGGTGCCCGGGATCGGCTTGCCTGCCGACCGAAGCAGGTTGGCCCGGGGCCCACCCGGGTCATGATCCGCGGCATCGAGCTGAGTGATGCCACCCGTCGTCTCGGTGAGGCCGTACACCTGGCAGAAGTCGCAGCCCATGGCATTCATGCCACCGACCAGAACCTCCTCGGTGATCGGCGAGGCGCCGTAGATCACCGAGCGCATCGAGCTGAAGTCGGTCTCGGCCAGGCCGGGCATGATCAGCAGGAACTGGATGACCGCAGGCACGAAGAGCGCGTTGGTGATGCCGTGCTCGGGGATGACCTCGAGAATCGCCGCCGGATCGATGTCGCGCATCATCACGTTGGTGGCGCCGTTGTAGAGCCCGACCACGCCCCACCCACTGCCCGCGATGTGGAACAGCGGCATCACGACCAGGTTCACCGAGTCGGCGTCGAAGCTCCACATCTCGCTGGCCACCGGCATCATGCCGAAGAAGTTGTTGTTGGTGAGCTCGACACCCTTCGGCAGCCCTGTCGTGCCACTCGTATAGAGCTGATAACACGTGTCGGTCGGCAGCGACTCGGCCATCGGATCGTCGGTCGGCTGATCGGCGAGCCACTCCTCATAGGTCGGGTAGTCGCCGCCGTTCTCGCCGATCACGACCACCTGCACCTCACCATCGAGGTCCATCGACTTGAGATGGCCGAGGAACTCCTCCCCGATCAACAGCACCTTCACCTTGGAGTGATTCAGGATGTAGGCCATCTCTGGCGGTGCGAGCCGCCAATTCACAGCCACCGTCACGGCGTTGAGCTTCGCCGCCCCGAACAGCATCGTGAAATACTCGGGCACGTTCTTGTCGAGGAACGCCACACGATCCTGTGCCTCCACCCCCGCGGCCGCCATGGCATTGGCGACCCGACTCGACTCCTCGTGGAGCGCCGCATAGCTGCGAACGTTGCCTTCGAAGACGATTGCCGCCTTGTCCGGACGCTCGACAGCGTTGTGGCGGATGAGGTCACCGATGGTGTACACGGATTCAGTCATGCCCCAGCATCTCGCGCTCTGTCCCGCCGCGCCATCGCAACATGAAGTGTTCGCCGGGCTGGTGGCTCGGCCAAGATATCTCACCGACCGGGGTTCTGACCCGGCCGATCCTCTAGATCGCGTTCAGCGCCACCGATACGCTCTCGCCACGATGGGGAGCGCACGAGAAACCGGAGCTGACGACACCGTCTCGTTCACGCAGATGAGCGACGCGTCCCAAGCCGATCACGACCTGTTGGCCGCACGGCTCGTGCCCTATCTGACCGAAGCCCCGGACCGGTTCCTCGCCGCGCTGGCAGCGCAACGAGAGGAGCGCTCGTCTGGCTATCAGGTCGATCGCTGCGAGCATGCGCTCCAGTCCGCCACCCGGGCCCGCCGAGACGGGGCCGACGTCGACTGGGTCGTGGCCGCACTGCTGCACGACATCGGTGATGGGCTGGCCCCCATGAACCATGACCGCATGGCTGCGGAGATCCTTCGTCCCTACGTCCGGGAGGAGGTTACGTGGGTGATTGCCCATCACGGCGTATTCCAGCTCCACTACACGGGTCCGTTCAATGGCGGCGACCCGGCCGCTCGGGAGCAGTTCAGGGAAAGTCCGCACTTCACGGCCTGTGCAGAGTTCTGCGAACGATGGGATCAGTGCAGCTTCGATCCCGCCTACGGGAGCGATCCTCTCGACAGCTTCCGCGCTGACCTGGAGGCGGTGTTCTCCCGCACTCCGTTCGACCCGGCCAACCTCTGTGTCGGCACGGCGACCGGCCTGCCACGATGACCACGGTCGGACTCTCGGCCGCGGAGATCGCGGCGATCGACCAGCCCGCGGCGACCGCGTCGGCTCTCCCCAACCGGGCCTACACGAGCGAGGAATTCTTCGCCTTCGAGCGTGATCAGCTGTTCGCCAAGACCTGGGTCTGTATCGGCACGGGTGCCTCGATCCCCGACCGCGGGGACGTGCGCCCGGTCAGTTGGCTCGGCGTTCCGCTCGTCATGGGCCGCGGCCTCGAGGACGAGATCGTCGTCTTCCACAATGTGTGCCCACATCGGGGCAACGAGTTGGTGTGGGAGGCCGGCAACGCCGGTGGAGCGATCCGGTGCCGGTACCACTCGTGGACGTTCGGGTTCGACGGCAGCCTCCGCGCGACGCCTCACGTCGGCGGCGTCGGCGTGCACCATCTCGATTCGATCGACAAAGCCAGCTGCGGACTCGTCGCGGCGAGGTCTGCCGTCTGGCTCGACCAGGTCTTCGTCAACATCTCCGAAGACGCCATCCCGTTCGACGACTTCATCGCTCCCCTCCGTGCGCGGCTCGACCGGCTCGCCGGCCCCGACGATCTCGCCCGGCTCAGGCCGGACACCGAACTCGGCAGTTTCGACATGCCGTTCACGGGCAATTGGAAGCTCTGCCTGGAGAACAATCTCGAGGCCTACCATCTGCCCTGGGTGCACCCCGAGTTGTGTGCCCAGTCGCCGCTGGAGAACCATCTCCAGTTCTTCGGTGAGGGGTTCGCCGGCCAGATCACCACCGACTACGACCACCGTTCGATCACCAACGACGAATTCGCCACCATTACGACGTGGCCGGGCCGGTCAGCCGAGTACCCGACCCTGTACCCAAATCTCTTCGTGGGACTTCAGTGCGACCATGTCTGGACCCGCATCATCGAGCCGGTCAGTGCGTCCGAAACCATCGACCGGCTCCAGATCTACTACCTCGACGATGACGCCACGGACCCGGCACTCGCCGAGACCCGTGCCCACCGAACGGCTGCCTGGAAGCAGGTGTTCCTCGAGGACCTGGGCGTCGTCGAAGGCATGCAGCGCGGTCGCCGGTCACCGGTGTTCAACGGCGGCACCTTCTCGGAGGTGATGGACGCGCCGTCGCACCATTTCGCCCAGTGGGCGGCCCGTCGTCTCGGCAGTCCCTGACTACGCCGTCCAGGGAACGTTCGATGTGTGCGAGATGAACGGTGAATGTGCGGGCGCGTCCGGCCGCAACCGCTTGTTGTCGTCGAAATCGTCGTCACGGTTGTACGAAATGGCGGGCCGCGTGGCGAGCCCGGCAATCTGTTCAGTCCAGTGCTGGGTGTACCGACCGATCCCGCTCGTGCCGTCCTCATCGCCTTCGACGAATGCGACACCGCCGATGCCGTGGAGGATCTCCGGTTCGAGCACGTCGAAGCCGAGGTACCGGAACGGGAACAACAACGGCCACATGAGCAGCCGAGTGTCGCTCTCGCGCCCGTTGTGAGAACACGAGTCGGCCGACGCACCGGTGGTGACGCAGGCGAGCATCTTCTTGCCGGCACAGATTCCGGCGTCGTATCGCATCTGGCTCCGATACATCGTGCCGTAGACGAACACCCGGTCGATCCAGCCCTTCAGCATCGCCGGCATCCCGAACCACCAGAGGGGAAAATGGACGACCAGGAGGTCGCTCGCCATCACGAGCTCGATCTGCTCGGCGACATCGGCGGGCGTGGTGCCCTCGTCGGCATTGAATCGCTGTTCGGTCTGGGCATGGAAGCGTTCGCTGTCGGCTCGAGACGGGTAGTGCTCGGGCGACTCGACCGGATTGAACCCCATCCCGTAGAGGTCGGCGAAGGTCACTCCCCAGCCGGCACCCTCGAGACTCGAGCGCGTCGTGTCGGCGAGGAGTCCGTTGAACGAGTTGCGCTCGGGATGGGCGAGCAGGACGTGGGCGTTCATCTCGGCACTCCCGTTCATGCCCCGTGTCCCCCGCCGTACGCTGACCGAGCGGGTGGCCCCCAGTCCCCCAGCGAGCCCGCCGGTGGCTGGTAGATCTCGACGGTGAGCGGGGAGCAGACGGCCACATCGCTCGAGTGCGTCTCTGAACAATCCCCACCCGGACACGCCGAGAGGCCACCCAGCAAATCGATCTCGGCGAAGAGTTCCAGGTAGTCGCCGGCCCGCACCGGGCTGGCTTTGATGAAGTACTGCTTCGTGTCGAGGGTGAACCCCGAACACATGAAGACGTTCAGCACGTCGTGGACGTAGGGCTCCGCCTCGGCCAGGTTCATGCCCGTCTCATCGGCGAGTGCCCGAATCAGGTTCGAATGACAACATTGGTCATAGTCGCCGCCGGTGAGCAGTCGGTTCGTGTACGGATCACATCGGGTGCCGATCACGTCGTGCACGCTGCCACCGAACTCGTCCCAGCCGTACCAGTCGAGTGTGTCGTGGGTGATGGTGGCCAGCGGTCGCAGGTACGGCATGTTGCTCAGCAACTTGTCGCCGGTGCTGAGATGGGTGCCGTACAGCGCCCGGGTCTTGCCGGTGTAGAAGCGCTCGTCGAGATCGTCGGCGTTCCACAGGTTCAGATCACCGACCTGCGAACCCCCAGGGCACACGACGCGAAGGAAATGGCCCTGTGGGACATGAAACGTCTCCGCGTCACGGGGCTGCACCGTGACGGTCTCGATCAGCTCCATGCCCGCCCGGGCCACCGCGAAGACCGACGGGTCATACGGCGGCAGCGAGCCCGTCGGATAGCAGATCACGGGCTCGAACGACCGGCGCGCCTCAGCGTCTGCGGGTGCCTCGGTGGCGGGTGGATTCTTCATGGGCGCTTCTCTCGTTCAGTTCGGCATGAGCCCGAGATGGGCCCGGAATCGGTTCTTGATGAAGACGGCGTCTCGGATCGGCAATGAGCGAGGAGGCTGGCCGTCGGAGATCTTGAGCACGAAGAAGCCGGGCCCGAGGACACGAGTGCGTGCGTCGAACTCCGATTCGGTCCGGACCGTCGTCGCTGAAACAAATCCGCACGCGAGCGCCGCCGCGGCAAGATCCACGCCATGGCCGGTGTGGCTGGACTGCATCCCGGTCTCGCCGTAGTGCTCGTTGTCGAGGACGAACACGTCGAGATTCGGTGGAGCCGCGGCACCGATCGTCGCCAGCGAGCCCATCGCCATCAACTGCTCGCCGTCGCCGGTGATGACCATGACTCGATGCTCTGGTCGAGCCAACGCCAGACCGAGGCCGACGAGGGCCGCACCTCCCATCGCCCCCCAGAGGTAGTAGTTGGCGTCGTGATCGCCGGCGGCATGTACGTCATAGCTCGGTGAGCCCAGGCCGGTGACGACCAGGGCGTCGCCGCGCTCGGCCAGCAGTCGTCGCACGACATCGCGGCGATCCAAGGTCCGTGGTCCGCGCCCACTCTCGTTCACCATGTCTTCTCCCCCAGAAGCGTCTGGCTGATCAGGACCGCGACCTGCTGGTCCGCCTCGTATGCCATCGTCGCGCCCTGGGCCACAGCGGCGACCACCTCGTCACCCGTTCTCGCCCGCAGCACCTGCACGCCGATCGCCGCGAGCGATGCCTCGGTGGCCTGCCCCATCGGCACCTGCCATGGATTGAACTCGGCCCACTCCCCTCGCATGGTCACGATCATCAGCAGTGGCGTTCTGGTCTGCACAGGAAGCGACAGCATGTTGATGCAGTTGCCGACCCCAGACGACTGCATCAGCACCACCGATCGCATGCCACCGAGCCATGCTCCCGTCGCGACGGCGACGCCTTCTTCCTCGGTGGTGAGCATCGTCGTGGTGATCACAGGATCATCGATTGATCGGGTGATGAGCGTTGCGTGCCCCGCGTCAGGGACATAGCCGACATGGCGGACGTCGGCCGCCTTCATCTCGTCGAAGACCTGCTCCTGCCAGCTCCCCGCCGGATCGCGCCTGCTGTTCACGCTCCGACCGTAGCCATAGCGCGGCAGGGCATCTACGACCGATTCGCTCAAGCAGCTATGCCACTACGGTCTAGCTCCATGGATCTCCGCCAACTTCGGACCGTCATGCACGTCGCTGAGCTCGGGAGCCTGTCGAAGGCCTCGGAACGCCTCCACATCGCTCAACCAGCGTTGAGCCGCCAGGTCAGACACCTCGAACAGGAACTCGGCGTCACATTGTTCGAACGCCACGGCCGCGGGATGCATCCGACCGATGCCGCGCTCGACATTCTCGAGCACGCCAGGAACATCATGGGTGAACTCGACAGCATCCGAGCCGTGGCAACCGACGGCCACCTCCAGCTGCGCGGTCACGTTTCGATCGGCATGCCCCCGACGACCGGCGACATCCTCACCGTTCCGCTGGCGTCGGCATTCAGCGAGCAGCACCCCGAGGCAACCCTACGGGTGGTCAACGCCTACTCCCGCTACCTCCAGGACTGGCTCCAGCGGGGCGACATCGACGTCGCGATCCTGTTCGACGGGCCCGCGCTGCACTCCTTGCAGACGACCCCGCTTGTCGAGGAGGAGCTGTTCCTCATCGGCGCGCCGAGCGACGCGCTCGACCCCGACTCGCCGGTCGCCTTCGACGATCTCGCCGACGTGACCCTGCTCCTGCCGAGTATCGGTCACGGTCTTCGGAGTCTGGTGGACGACATCGCGAGACAGCGGGGCGTGCAGCTGCAGACGAGTGTCGAAGCCGACAGCTACCTCGCGCTCAACAGTCTCGTGAGGGCCGGTCACGGCTTGACCGTCCTTCCGCTTGCTCCGATCCATGACGAGATCCGGTCCCAACACTTGACGTACGCACCACTGATCGACGCCACCCCGACGCGGCGGCTGGTGCTCGCACTCCCGAGCGAGCGTCCGTCTTCCCCTCTGGTCCGCTTTGCGGCGACGACACTCGACACGACGGTTCGGCAGCTGGTCGCGGATGGCACCTGGCCGGGCACGATGTACTCGGACTCCTAGCCACAGCAGCGGCTACCGTCGCACGAACGCCCCTCGACGAGCTCCTTGGGACGATCGGCGAACATCCACGCGTCCGCCAACTCCGTTCCGCATGAACAGAACGGTGTGAGGGTGGCCACGAGGACCGCCCCACCGACCGCGACGCTCTGGCGACGACGGAGGAACGACGAGACCCGGTCGATTCCGACATACACGGACGTCGCCGCGGCGGCGACCACCGAACTTCGCTTGGTCGAGCGGCTCGACTGGCCCCTTCGCCTCTTCTTGTTGGAGAGAAGCCTCCCCGACACTGGGTGGTCCTGAACAACCGAATCGTTCGGAGATCACCATGCCCACCTACCTCGCCCCTGTGCCCCCGCTCGCCGACCGTCTCCGAGATGTGGTCGATTCGTGGGCCCGTGGGCAATACGACCTCGTCGTTCTCTCGGCCGAGTTCGCCGACACGATCGAGTGGATCGCCGATGGCTGGCCCTCCGCCGCCCGCTGGCCGGCAGAAGGGGTTCGTCAAAGCCCGTGACCGGGTCTGCGTGGACTGCGGGCGAAACGAGCTGATCGAATACGACCATGTGCCCGACTATGAGATCAGCCGCCGCACCACCGTCGACGAGCTCCAGGCACGCTGCGCACCGTGTCACCGTCGTCGTCACAAAGGCGACGGCTCGACCTCCACGAGGGTCTCGTGAAACGCCGCCGAGCCCTGGCCATCGGACGGCGCGGTGGGGTTGGTGAGCGCATTGACCGCTCGGCCCTGCTGCGTGTGCCGGTGATGCCAACCGAATGGCACCACCACCACGCCGGGAAGCACCTCGTCGGAGAGTTCGGCCACGACGGTCAGCCGGCCCCGGTCGTTGAACACCTCCACACGGTCTCCCGTCGCCACGCCGCGTGTCGCCGCGTCGGTCGGGTTCAACTGCACGCAAGGCTCTGCCGCAGGGGGCAGATGCTCGGGGAACTGGGCATAGTTGGCGTTCAGGAACTTCACATGCTGTTTGCGGGTGAGCAGCGTCAATGGATAGCGGGCGGCCAGTTCGGGGTCACCCTGCGGCGTCTCATCCCCGGCTTCGAACGCGAGGGCACCCAACTGCAGGCGCCCATCGGACGTCGGCGGCGTCGTGTCCACGAACGGCCTGGAGCCCGGGGCGATGTCGAGCCGCGCCCACGTCTCGGCCCCGAGCCGTTCATAGGAGATGCCCTCGAGCCAGGGGTGATCGCTGTCGAGCAACTCGCGAATCAGCGACTCGTCGTCGGACTGCAGCGCTGGATCGTCCAATCCCATCGCAGTGGCGAGTCGTCGGAAGATCTCGGTGTTGGGCAATGCGTCGCCGACCGGAGCGATGGCGGGTTGGTTGAGCGAGAGGTAGAGGTGCCCCCAGGCGATGCCGAGATCGAGGTGCTCGATCTGGGTGGTGGCTGGCAACACGATGTCGGCGTGGCGAGCCGTGTCGGTCATGAACTGCTCGATCACCACGGTGAACAGATCTTCCCGCTGCAGCCCGTCCACGATCCGGTTCTGGTCGGGCACCACCACCGCGGGGTTCGAGTTGTGCACCACCAGGGCGTCGATCGGCGGATCCAGCGCCGGGTCGGTGAGGACCTCACCCAGGCGGGCCATGTTGAAGGTGCGCCGAGACGGCGAGGGTGGGTCGGGGTAGTTGAGCGCCGTCTCGAAATAGACCTGCGTCGATCGAGCGAGTCCTCCCCCGGGGTCTCGCCAGGCCCCGCTCACCGCGGGCAACATCGCCACCGCCCGCATGATGTCTCGGCCGTGCTGTCGGTGTTCGGGGCCCACCAGAGTCCGGATCGCCGCGGGCCGTCGGGTGGCGAAGGTGTGGGCCAACCACTCGATCCGTTCGACGGCGAGTCCGGTGATCTCCGCGGCGCGGGCCGGCGGCATGGTGTGGGCCGACGCCGCGAGTTCATCCCAGCCCGACGTGTGGGCATCAAGCCACTCCGGGTCGAGCAGACCCTCCCGGTCGAAGAAATGCACCATTGCGAGCACGAGTGCCACATCGGTGCCGGGCCGCACCTGGAGGAACTCGTCTGCCTTCTCCGCGGTCGACGTGCGCACCGGGTCGATCACGATCACGACGGCGCCGGCAGCTCGCGCCTGCTCGATCACCGGCCACAGATGCCGGTTCGTGAGATACGTGTTCGTGCCCCACAGGATGATCGTGCGGGCCAACGACAGGTCCTCGGGGTCGATCCCGTAGGGCAGCCCCGACACATCACTCGCACCGAGCCACGCCGTCACGCCACACAGATGGCGGTGGATGTCGGATGCCCCGATCGCGTCGAAGAATCGGTCAGCCATGACCCCCTTCTGGATCACGCCCTGCGTGCCGTCGAAGGAGAACTGCAGAATCGACTCGGCGCCTCCCGCGTCGATCCGCGACGTCAACTGCGCCGCGATTTCACCGAGTGCGTCATCCCACGGGATCGCCGCGAATTCGCCCGAGCCCTTGGGTCCGGTGCGACGAAGCGGAGTTGTGATGCGGTCCGAGTGATACACCCGGTCGAGGAACCGGTTCACCTTCGGGCACAACACGCCCTGGGTCGTCGGATGATCCGGGTTGCCGCGCAGCCGCACCGCCCGGCCGTCGGCAACCGTCACGTCCCACACACAGGTGTCGGGGCAATCGTGATGACACGACCCTCGGACGATCGACGCTTCGGCCACACGGCAGTCTGCCGCACGTCGACTCCATTGGGGACCATCGACTCTGGTGACCTAGGGTCTCGGCTGGCAGCGTCGCTCCCGAGCACGAAAGCGGGGAACATGTCCTCTACCGAACACTTCGACGTCCTCATCGTCGGTGCTGGCATCTCCGGAGTCGGGGTTGCGTTTCACCTCCAGGACAAGCGTCCCGACAGCAGCTACGTGATCCTCGAATCGAAGGACACTTTCGGCGGCACCTGGGTCACACACACCTATCCCGGCATCCGGTCCGACAGCGATCTCTACACCTTCGGCTACCGATTCAAGCCGTGGGTCGGCGCACCGATCGCCACTGCCCAAGAGATTCTCAACTACATGGGCGAGGTGATCGACGAGAACGGCATCGATCAACACATCCGCTACCACCACCACATCTCCGATGCGTCATGGTCGAGCGACGATGCGCTCTGGAGCGTCACGTCGACCAACACCCAAACGGGCGAGACGAAGCTCTTCACGGCCAACTTCTTGTGGATGTGCCAGGGCTACTACCGCCACGACGAGGGCTACACGCCCGACTGGGATGGGATGGCCGACTACCAGGGCGAGGTCGTGCACCCGCAGACGTGGCCCGACGACATCGACCTCGAGGGCAAGGACGTCATCGTGATCGGATCCGGAGCCACGGCCGCCACGCTGGTGCCCAACATCGCGGGCGACTGCAACCATGTCACCGTCCTCCAACGCTCACCGACCTACTTCCGTGCCGGCCGCAACGTCAACGAGATCGCCGATCAACTGCGCGAGGTCGACATCGACGAGGAGTGGATCCACGAGATCGTCCGCCGGCGGATCCTCTTCGAGCAGCACGAGTTCACCAAGCTGGCGAAAGGCTTCCCCGAGGAAGTGAAGGAGGCGCTGATCAACGACCTCCGTGAGCATCTCCCCGAGGACTACGACATCGACCCACACTTCACGCCGACCTACCGACCATGGCGCCAACGCCTCGCGTTCGTCCCTGATGCCGACCTCTTCGAGGGGATCAAGGCCGGGAAGGCCACGATGGTCACCGACGAGATCGACACGTTCACCGAGAAGGGCATCCTCACCAAGTCTGGTGAGGAACTCATGGCTGACGTCATCATCACCGCCACCGGGTTCCACCTGTCGGTGCTCGGCAACATCGACTTCACCGTCGACGGCGAGAAGATCGACTTCGCCGACACGGTCACGTACCGCGGGATGATGTTCACGGGTGTGCCGAACATGAACTGGATCTTCGGCTACTTCCGGGCGAGCTGGACACTGCGGGTCGACATCGTCGCCGATTTCGTGATCCGCATGCTCGACCACATGGATTCGCTCGGCGCCCGCAAGGTCACCCCGCAACTCCGTCCCGAGGACCAGGGCATGGAGATCGGCCCCTGGATGGACCCCGAGGACTTCAACCCCGGCTATCTCATGCGAAGCATGCATCTGATGCCGAAGAGCGGCGACTCGCCGCGCTGGGCACACACGCAGGACTACTGGAACGAGCAGAAGGAGCTGCCCCTTGTCGACCTCACGAACGACGGGCTTGTCTTCGACTAGCGACATCTTCGACCCGGCGCGGTACGCCTCGACGAGGCTGCCGATCGAGCAGGCCACACCCCTGCCGCCCGACGTGTACTTCTCCCAGGAGTGGTACGAGCGCGAGATCGAGACGATCTTCCGCAAGGAATGGCTGGTCGCCACCCGTGAGGAGGAGATACCGAATCCGGGCGACTATGTACGCCTCGACATCATCGACGAACCGCTGGTGATCATCCGGGGCATGGACGGCGTGATCCGGGCGTTGTCGGCGTCGTGTCGGCATCGGGGGTCCGAGCTCATGGCGGGGCCGGGCAACTGCAAGAAGATCGTCTGCCCGTATCACTCGTGGGCGTACGACCTCGACGGTCGCCTCGTGGCCACGCCGGGCATGCAGGACGCCGAAGGGTTCGACAAGGCCGACTATCCACTCGGCGCGATCCGAGCGGAGACGTGGGCCGGATTCGTCTTCATCAACTTCGACACTGATGCCACTCCCCTGCTCGAGTCGCTCGGGGGTCTCGTCGACCGCATGGCGAGCTACCGCATGCAAGACATGGTGGTCACCAAGAAGTGGGAGAACCGCTTTCGATCGAACTGGAAGATCTGGGTCGAGAACTCCCGGGAGGGCTACCACGTGCGCACCGTGCACCGTGGCTCCCTCGACACGTTCTACCCCGGTGCCATCCGCACAGAGTTCCGCGCCGACGGCGAGCCGATGGTCTACGCCATCAACAGCAGCGACAACGAGAACGGGCTCTACGTTCCCCGCAACGCCACACTGCCGTTCGTGGACGGTCTGTCGGAGAGCGACCAGGAGACCACCCACTTCATCATCCACTACCCGCACCTGTTGTTGAACGTTCCCCCGGACCGGATCACCTTCCACCAGTACTTCCCCGAGGGGCCCGAATGGGTACGGATCACGTCATGGTGCTGCTTCCCGAAGTCGACAGTGGATTTGCCGAACTTCGAGGCCGATGCCGAGGAGCGCTACTACCCGTCGATGGACATGTTCCTCGCCGAGGACAAGGGCGTGTGCGAGCTCGTTCACCGCGGCATCACCGGCCGAATGGCCGAGATGTCGCGTTACTCGCCGTCCGAGGAACGCACCGTCCACGAGTTCTCCAACTACGTTCTCGACAAGGTCCTGGGACCTGCCTGAGGGGAGACACATGACCGAGCGCGTCAACATCTCGATTCCGAACGTCGGTGAGCCCCCCAATCCGGCGGCCGGATCACAGTGCATCCAGAAGGGTGATTGGCTCTTCATCTCCGGGCAGATCTCGCTCGACAACGGCGAGTTGGTGGGCCCCAACGACCCCTTGGAGCAGTGCCGTCAATGCCTGCGCCACATCGAGAGCTATGTCACCGCCGCCGGCGGCACGATGGACGACGTGGTCGCGCTCGACATCTTCCTCACGGACATCCGCTACCGGCCCGCGGCCGGTCAGGCTCGCGAGGAGTTCTTCGATGCCCCCGGGCCGAGCGCCACCGTGGTCGGCGGCGTCGACCTGGCGTTCGAGGGTCTCCTCGTGGAGATCAGCGCTCGGGCGGTTCTGTCCTGACCAGGGCACAGCCGGGGCAGGTGCAGACGGTCCTCGGGCCCGTCGACGCCGACGATCTCGGGGTCACCCTCGCCCATGATCATGTGCTCATGGACGGCTCGTTCATGTACGTCGACCCGCCGGCCCTCGGTGACCAACACAAGGCCGACGAGACGATCACACTCCAGAACCGTGGGTGGGTCGCCTACCACTGGACATCGAATCACCACAATGTCCAGCTCGATTCAGAAGAGCTGGCGATCACCGAACTGAAGCGTTTCGTCGCCGCCGGGGGACGGGCCGTGGTCGACCCAACGAACAACGGCCTCGGTCGTGACCCGGAGCCGCTCGTGCGCATCGCTGAGGCCACGGGCACCCACATCCTGATGGGAGCCGGCTACTACCTCGGCGGCACCCACCCCGACGACATGGCCGGTCGTTCCGCCGACTCGATCACGGCGGAGATCGTGGCCGACGTCCAGCTGGGTGTCGACGGCACCGACGTGAAGGCCGGCCTGATCGGCGAGATCGGCTGCACCTACCCCTGGCTTCCGAACGAGAAGAAGAGCCTGCGGGCTGCGGTGGCCGCCCAACTGGAGACCGGCGCACCGTTGATGGTGCATCCGGGCCGCGACCCGATGTCCCCGGTGGAGATCGCCGAGATCGTCGATGAAGAGGGCGGCGACCTCTCCCGCACGATCATCTGCCACATCGACCGCACGTGTATCGATCGAGCGTGGCTCGCCGACATGGCCGCCACCGGCGTGTACCTGGAGTATGACCTGTTCGGGAACGAGAGCTCGTGGTATCCGCCCAACCCGGCCGTCGACATGCCGTCGGATGCCGAACGCATGGACGTCGTGCTCTGGCACTTCGAGCAGGGGCTGGAGAAGCAGATCCTGCTCTCCCACGACATCGCCACCAAGCACCGGCTCCATCAATACGGCGGACTCGGCTACGACCACCTCATCACCAATGTCGCACCAAGGCTCGTCCAGCGCGGACTCAGCCAGGCCGACGTCGACACGCTGATCGTCGAGAACCCGAAGCGGGTCTACGCCTTCACCTCGCCGGCGGACTGAAGGGGTAGGCGCCGAAGACGGGTTCACCGTCTCGGGTGCAGTTCCCGCCGAGTGCGAACAGTCCGTCGGGCGTTGCCGTGCCTCCTTGGCGAAGCGCGCAGTGCTCCGCCGTCGAGAGCAGGAGGCGTTCCTGAGATCCCGACCGGAGATCCAGCCAATGCAGCTCATTCGCGCTGGTCGGGAGGACGAGCGAGCCACCGACAACGTGAAAGCCATGGTCACGCGCATCATCGAGCCACTCGCCCTCCCACAGATCTTCGACCGAGTGGCTGATCGTGGCGCCGGTGGCGTCGATCCTGGCCACGGTCGCACGAGGCTGCTCTCCGTTCCACCGCTTCATCCAGACCATGAGCGAGTCGCCGCTACCGGCGAGAGCTGCCGCCGTGATCGGCTCCTCGGCGCTCACCCAGACGACGTCGCCTTCCCACACATCGAGATCAGGCGCGGGTAGCGGGAGTTCGACTGCGGTCCACTCGTCGGCATCCAGGTCATAGATCCCAACAGTGTTCGCGCGGCGTGACTCAGGGGTGATGCCGGCCCCGACCACGACGTGCGAATCCAGGGTGGCGGCGACGCCGTAGACGCGTCCGATCTCGGGCGGGCTCGACGCGATCTCTCGCCACGTGTCGGTGGCGATGTCGTAGATCGCTCCCGTGTGCAAGAGGCCATCTCCGACACCATTGGGGACCGAGGTACCCGACCAGATGAAGAGCTGGTCCCCGACGACGACGCTCGTGTGTCGGAGCCGTGATCCTCCGGGCGGAGCGGCGATCCTGCGACTTCCACCGGTGGATGACCAGGCGAACGCCTCGCCGGTCGGATAGCCGCCCACCACCAGAACCTCTGTCCCGTTCCAGGTCGCGGTGTGATCCCACCGTCTCATCACGGGATCGATCTCCACCTGGGCTCCCTCGGCGGAGGGCAGGCGGACGGTGCTCCCGGCCGCGCCACAACCAGCCGTCAGAACACACGCGAAGAGAAAGGCCGCTGACCGCCGAATCCACGCCATGGGGAACCGTAGCCGCCGTCAGATACGGCGGATGGTCGCCTGACCGAACAGGCCCGTGGGGCGGATCATCAACACGATGAGCATCACGATGTACGGAAGGATCGTCGTGTAGCCGCCACCGAGGAATGAGGCGTACTCACCCCAGAATCCTCCGACGGTGATCTGCATCATGCCAATCGCGATTCCGGCGATGTAGACGCCGCCGTAGGAGTCCCAGCCGCCGATGGCCAGTACCGGGATCGCCCGAAAGAACAGATCCGGCATTCCTCGGGTGAAGAAGACCCCGGCGCCGAGCGGGGGCACGGCGAAGGCCATGGCCGCGAGAGTGGCGAGCGCGGCGGCCAGCGCCCACGCGGCTGCCATCACGCGCGCCCGGCTCATCCCCATCGAGACCGCTGCCTCTTCGTCGTCGGCCATGGCTCGAACCGCGATGCCGAACCAGGTGCGGTGGAACACCGCAACGCACACCAGCACCAGCGGTGCGAGAGCGCACACGACGAATGTCGAGATGCTCACATCTGCACCGGCGATCTTCACGCTCGCGGTGCCCCAGGGCATTCCGAGGCGTCGGGTGATCGGCGCTTGACCGACGATGACCTCCAGCACGATCGCGCCGGCCAGGGTCGCCATCGTCATGATGAACGGTGTACGTCCAGCCAACGGTCGCACGACCATTCGCTCGGTCGCCGCGCCCAGGAGCCCGACGACCGCCAGTGTGACGAGAAGACAGATCGTCCACCCGATCGGGTGGTCGGCGATCGAGGTCAGTGGATTCTTGCCCCGCAGCGACTCGACGCCCAGTGCCCCGTCGGTCACGAGACTCGCCATGATCAGCGCGCCGGCTGCTCCGAAGAACGGCAGCATGAAGTTCAGGACCTTGTTGGCCTTGTACGTGGCGACGAAACCGAACGCCACGAGCGCATAGACCGAGCCCAGTGCCCAGCCCTGAATGAGGATGATCTCGAACGCCACGGGCGCATCCTCGCGCGTCGCTACCCGCAGGGCGGAACCCGGATGCCTATCCTCGCCGGATGAACCGGGCGCGGTCTTCTTCATCGCTCGGACCGGTGTTCTCCGACCTGCTCACCGCCACCGCCATCACCAACCTGGGCGACGGCATCCGTCTCGCAACACTGCCTCTCCTGGCAACGACCCTGACCGAGTCCCCGCTGGCGATCGCCGGGGTGACGGCCGCGCAGTTCCTGCCATGGCTGGTCTTCGCGCCGATCGGCGGGGTGATCGTCGACCATGCCGACCGGCGACGGCTCACCCTCCGCACCCAGATCTGGCGAGCCGGGGTGATGATCGGCCTGGCCGCCGCGGTGCTCGCCGACGCCGCGTCCATGTGGATGCTCTTCGCCACGGCATTCATCATCACCGTCGGCGAGATCCTGGTGGATCCCTCGGTCGTCGCCACGGTCCCCACGATCGTCGACAAGCCAGACCTCGACCATGCCAACGGCCAGATCAGCAGTGTCGAAATCGTGACCAACGAGGTCATCGGTGCGCCGGTCGGGGCAGGGCTGTTCCTTGCCGCACCATGGATCCCGTTCGCCATTGACGGTCTGAGCTACCTCACCTCGACGGTGCCGTTTCGTCGACTCCCCGACCAACCTCGGCGCGAGGCCCACCCCAGCGGCCTGAAGGAAGTGCTGGCGGAGGCTCCTGCCGGCCTTCGCTTCATATTGCGCCATCCCATGCTGCGACCCTGGACGCTGGCGGTCGCCGTCTTCAACATCGGGGCCGCCGCCGGTTTCAGCCTCCTCGTGCTGCTCGTCCTGGACACCCTCGACAGCTCGGAGGTCGTGTACGCGATCCTGCTCACGGGTGCCGCCATCGCGGCCGCCGGAGCCAGCACGGTCGCACCAGGGCTCGTCGGCCGGTTCGGTCGCCCGCCCGTCCTGCTGGCGGCCACGGCGATCGCGGCCGTGACCCTCCTGGGGCTCGGGCGAGCGACGAGCATCGTGGCGGCTGCCGCGTTGTGGGCCGTCAACGGAGCCGTGACTGCTGTGCTCTTGGCCATCGGTCGCGGTTACATCCAGCGATACTGTCCGAACGAACTCCTCGGCCGGGCTGCGGTCGCCTCACGGACGATCGCGCGCACGGCGTTCGTGGTGGGGGCGCTCGCCGGTGGAGCGATTGCCGGCGGCACCAGCGTGGCCTCCACGTTCGTTCTCGCCGGCGTTGTTCAGCTCGTGTCCCTCGTGCCGATGGCGCTCGCCTTCCGCCACGATGATGCCTGACGTCCCTTCCCGTTTGGTCCCGGCGGGCGATCCGCACTACGAAATCCGGATGTCGATTCTTCCTCCCGCCGGAGATCTCCAGCTCCTCCACAACCGTTCCTACGAGACGAGGGTCTACACCGACGGTACGGACATGATCGCCCGCGCTGCTCTACGCGATCTCATCCCCCCGAACTCGATGATTCCCGACGATCCCGAGCCGCTCACGATGCACCACATGATCATCGAGCTGCGAGTGGCCGTCCCGACACTCGAGATCGTCGAGGTCAACCTCGACTTCGAGGAGTACCCCAATCACGACTGCCCATCGATCGTGCAGGCCTACGACCAGCTCATCGGGCTCAGCATCGCCCGTGGCTTCACCCACAAGATCCGCGAACTCTTCGGCGGTCCACGCGGGTGTACCCATGTGGTTGCCCTGCTCCAGGCCGTTGCACCCGCTGTCGTTCAAGCGACATGGGGCATGGCGAGAGCCACCGGCGCCGAGGCCGGCGATTCTGGCTCCGAGAGCCAGCTGCGCAGTCTGAACACCTGCCACATCTATGCCGAGGACGGCGAGAAGATCCAGATGATTCGCCGAGGCGAGCGAACCGATCCCCCACTCTCGGTCGTTCGTCGACTGGGCGAGCTCGGCCGCGATGTCGATGACTTCTACGACGCGTAGCGCCGTGCCGGGTCGCTAGTGCGCGGAGACGTTGCCGGTCGTCTTGCCGTGCAGGTTCTCGGCGTGACGGTTCAGGCCGACGAGGTGGGCTTCGATGCCGCGATCGGCGAACTTCGCGACCACCGCGTCGAGAGCTGCCACCGCTGATGTGTCCCAGACACGGGCACCACTCAGGTCGATCTCGACCATGTGAACCTTGACGGCGTCATAGTCGAAGGCGTGGACGAGATCGTTCGTCGAGGCGAAGAACAGTTCGCCGGTGACTGCGTACAGGCGCTCCACACCATCGGGGTCCACGACGCTGGTGACCTTGACCACGCCGGACACGTGGCGGGCGAAGAAGACCGTCGACAGAACCACACCGGCGCCAACGCCGTAGGCGAGGTTGTGAGTGAGCACGACCGTGGCCACGGTGACGGCGACAACGAGCGATTCCGTGCGCGGTGTGGTCTTGAGCGTGACCCGCCGAACACTGCGCCAGTTGAAGGTGCCGATCGAGACCATGACCATCACGGCCACGAGGGCGGCCATCGGGATCCGGGCAACGAGGTCACCGAGACCCATGACGAGAATGAGCAGGAAGACACCCGAGGCGAGCGTCGACAGTCGCGTTCGGCCGCCCGAGCGGTAGTTGATGACCGACTGACCGATCATCGCGCAGCCGGCCATACCGCCGAGGAAACCGGTGGCGACGTTGGCGATGCCCTGACCACGAGACTCGAGGTTCTTGTCAGACGGCGAGTCGGTGAGATCGTCGAGCAACTGGGCGGTGAGGAGCGACTCGAGCAGGCCCACGAGGGCCAGCGTGATGGCGTACGGGAGGATGATCTGCAGCGTGGCGACCGTGAAGGGCAGGTCGGGCAGGGCGACGAACGGCAAGGCCGAGGGGAGCTCGCCCATGTCGCCGACGGTCGGGAGGTTCAGGTCGAAGTACATCGCTGAGCCGGCGAGAACCACGATCGTCACCAGGGGTGAGGGGACGGCCTTGGTGATCCTCGGCAGGCCGTAGATGATGGCCAGCCCCGCAGCGATGAACGCCAGGTTGAGCGGCAGTTGGCTCGAGTCGGCATCCTCACCATTCAGGAGGATATGCGGCACCTGCGCGAGGAAGATCAGGATGGCGAGCGCGTTCACGAAGCCGACCATGACGGTGCGAGGCACGAATCGCATGACTGACCCGACGCCGAGGTAGCCGAGCCCGATCTGGATCGCTCCGGCGAGAATCGTGGCGGCGAAGAGGTATTCGATCCCGTGGTCCTCGACGAGGGGGACGAGTACGAGCGCCATTGCCCCAGTTGCTGCCGAGATCATGCCGGAGCGGCCGCCGGCGATCGAGATGATGATGGCGATCGAGAAGGAGGCGTACAGCCCGACCTTCGGATCCACACCGGCGATGATCGAGAACGAGATCGCTTCGGGGATGAGAGCCAGGGCAACGACCAACCCCGACAGCAGCTCCGCCTTGGGGTTGGTCAGCCACTCGGCGCGGAATCGTGCGGCGCGCGTGGGCGCAGGCATCAATGCATGAGAACTCATTGGGGGGACCCTTGGGGGTTTGTCGAGCGACCGTCGTGTCGCCTCGGCACCAGCAAACCCAGTCGGTCCTCTTGCACCTGGCCTTGAGAGTAGAGGGCGAAGTCGGTTCGAACGGCCCGTTTCGGTGTCGCAGATGTCACAGCACCCGCACCGTCCCGGGGCATCTTCAGGTTCCGCCGTAGGATCAATAGCTGTTCTCACGGGGTCTTGCCCCGTCTACGGAAGTTGCCGCAATGAGCGAGCCCACCACCTCCGGATTCGCTGCGCTGGGTCTGCGCGACGAACTGGTCGCCACCACAGCCGCCCTCGGCTACGAAGAGCCAACCCCGATTCAGCGTCTCGCCATCCCCGAGATGCTGACCGGCCGGGACCTGCTCGGGCAGGCCGCCACGGGCACCGGCAAGACGGCTGCATTCGCGTTGCCGATCCTGAACGGCATCGAGCCCGGCGCCGCGGCCGTCCCGACAGCACTCGTCGTGGTCCCCACCCGCGAGCTCGCGGTGCAGGTGAGCGAGGCGATGTTCAAGTACGGCGCCGAGCAGGGCATCAAGGTCGTGCCGATCTATGGCGGTCAGCCCATTCATCGCCAGCTTCAGGCACTTCGTCGCGGCGTTCACGTCGTCGTGGCCACGCCCGGTCGAGCGATCGACCACATCCGTCGCGGCTCACTCGAACTCGACGCCATCCGCACCGTCGTGCTCGACGAAGCCGACGAAATGCTCGACATGGGCTTCACCGAGGACATCGAGACGATTCTCGAGACCACGCCGGATGAACGCCAGACTGTCCTCTTCTCGGCCACGATGCCGCGCCGCATCATGGCGATTGCCGAGCGGTACCAGCGGGATCCGCAGCAGATCAAGGCATCCAGCGAAGCCGAGGCCGACAGCAAGGCCCTCATCCGCCAGACCGCCTATGTCGTCACTCGGTACCACAAGGCCAACGCGCTCGGCCGAGTGCTCGACATGGAGGGCCCGACGTCAGCGATCGTCTTCTGCCGTACACGCGGCGAAGTCGATGAGTTGACCGCCACCATGAACGGCCGCGGCTACCGCGCCGAGGCCCTGCATGGCGGCATGGACCAGCAACAGCGCGATCGGGTGATGGGCCGGCTGCGTGACGGCACCGCCGAGCTGCTCATCGCCACCGACGTCGCCGCGCGTGGCCTCGACATCGACACACTGACCCATGTCGTCAACTACGACGTCCCGAGCTCGCCGGAGAGCTATGTCCATCGCATCGGACGAGTCGGCCGTGCCGGGCGCGAGGGTGTGGCGATCACGCTGGCCGAACCGAAGCAGCGGCGGCTGCTCAGCAACATCGAACGGCTCACCAAGCAGACCTTCGACATCCAGAAGGTGCCGACGGTCGGCGACCTCCGGGAGAAGCAGATCGCTGTCACCGTCGAGGCCATTCGCGAAGCCATGATGAGCGACGATCTCGAGGACTACAACTCGGTCCTGTTCGGGCTGGCCTCTGATGGCAGCGAGCGCAACATCGCGCTTGCGGCGATAAGGCTGTTCCACCAGGGCCGGGGTGCCACCGCCGACGAGGTCGAGATCCCTGATGCCTCCGAACGCATGTTGCGCGACGACCGCCCTGGCAAAGGCAAACGCGACTTCGACAAGGGCGGCAAGCCTGGCAACAAGGGTGGCGGCAAGCAACGTGGCAACGTGGGTCCGGGTACCGGCCTGATCTTCGTCGGGCTCGGACGGAAGTCCGGCATGCGACCCGGCGACCTCGTGGGGTGCATCGCCAACGAGACCGAACTGACGGGCCGCGAGATCGGCCCGATCCGTATCACCGACAACTACTCCGTCGTCGGCGTACCCGAAGCCTCTGTCGACAGGGTCATCAACGCCATCGGTGCCACGATGATCCGTGGCAAGAAGGCGCGCGCTCGTCGCTACGTGGACTAGCCCGACGCCCGGCTGTGGCTCTGGTCGACGATGTGAGCAGTCGCCTCGTCCGCCGGCGCGGGTCGGCCGAACAGGTACCCCTGCCCACTGTCGATACCCAGCGTGCGCAGGGCGTCGAGCTGGGCAGGTGTCTCGATCCCCTCGGCAACGATCTCGAGGCCGAGCGCATGTCCGAGGTCCGTCACCGAGGCGACGATCGTCGGATCATGCAGTTCTGCGTTGTCGGCGCTGATGAAGGCGCGGTCGGTCTTCAGGATGTCGACCGGTAGTTCACGGAGGTACCGCAGCGACGAATAGCCAGTCCCGAAGTCATCGATGGCGACACGTACGCCCAGACCTTGCAGCGCCGCCAGCCGCTCTCCGATCGCCTCGGCATCATCGAGGAGGACACTCTCGGTGATCTCGAGGATGACCCCGTCGGGATCAGCACCGGTCTCTTCGAGGATCGCGGCCACTGCGGTGACGAAGTCCGGGCGAGCCGGCTCTCGACCCGAGACGTTCACGGAGATCGTCAATCCCGCGTCGAACAAACGCCAGACGGTGAGCTGACGCGCTGCGGCTCCCAGCATCCGCTGGCCGATCTCGTCGATCACTCCGAGATCCTCGGCGATGTCGATGAATTCGGCCGGTCCGACGAGCCCCACACCGGGCCGATCCCACCGGGCGAGCGCCTCGAAGCCCTTGACCCGCGTCGTTCCCAGCTCAACGATCGGCTGGTAGAGAGCGACCAGCTCATCACGCTCCAGCCCAAGCCGAAGCGCCGCCTCGGTCTCGTGGCGGTGCGCGGCCCATTCCTGCATCTCCTGGTCGAACATCTCGTATCGGTTGCGCCCCGCAGTCTTCGCTCGATACATCGCGACATCGGCGTTCTTGAGGAGATCATCGACACTGGATTGGCCGTCGCCTTCCACCACGCCCATGCTCGCCGAGACGTCGGCGATTGTCCCTTCCACGTCGACGGGGCGGCGGAGCAGCTGCTGGATCCGGTCCACCGTCTGTTCGAGCTGTGCCCGACTGGCGACTTCCTCCAAGAGGACGACGAACTCGTCACCGCCGAACCGGGCGACGGTGTCAACGGCGCGAATGCTCCGGGCCAGTCGATCAGCGACTTGAATCAGGAGGTGGTCGCCGGCCCCGTGTCCAAGGCTGTCGTTCACGACCTTGAACCGATCGATGTCGAGGATGATGACGGCGAGCCGGGTGTCGTGGACCCGGGCCCGCTGAACTGCCGAGGCGACGCGATCGACCAGCAGCGTACGGTTCGACAGACCGGTGAGAGAGTCGTGCGTCGCCTGGAACAGCATCCGATCGGCCGCGAGTTGACGATCGATGGCGAGCGAGCCCAGCCGGACGGCGAGCCGCAAGACCGAGTCAGCGTCCGGCGGAGGCTCGACTCCCGGGGTCAGCGTCCACTCGAAGTCGCCGATGGCCATTCCTCGATCGCGGC
This sequence comes from Acidimicrobiaceae bacterium, assembly GCA_016845585.1. Lineage (GTDB taxonomy): Bacteria > Actinomycetota > Acidimicrobiia > Acidimicrobiales > Aldehydirespiratoraceae > JAACCU01. The sequence continues at coordinate 73,089 of JAERSO010000140.1, forward strand.
CAGTGGAATCGACCCGGTGCAGCCGGGATCGGGCAGGTCATGACCGGTGCAGAATCGGAGGGACGCGCCGGGGAGGTGCGGCGTGATCAGAGCCACGATTCGGTCGAGTACGTCACGCATCGGCGTGTCCAGCGCCACCATCCCGAGGATCTCGGTCTGCGCGGCTGAAAGGTCTTCGGCTCGGGCCTGATCGGCTCGGGCCGCGCCATAGCGTTGTTGCTCCCGCCGCAGCGAGGACGCGGCCGACAAGAAGTTGTTCTTCAACATCCGGTGAAGCGAGATGACGAGCAGTCCGACGAGAACGACCATCAGGCCGGCGACGACGAACTCGGTCCGGCGTGCCGTTGCCACGCCGGCCTCGAGCTCGTGAATGAGCGCGAAGTTCTCGTTTTCGGGGTAGTCGTACAGGTGCTTGGCCGACTGCACCATGACGTCGACGCTCTCGTCGAGCCGAGCGGCCTCCGGACCGTCTTCAGCCGGTCGGCCCTGGTCGAGGGTCGATCTCACCCGCTCGAAGCTGGTCGTCAGATCCGCGACGGCGGCGGCAACCTCATCGTCGACCTCGGCGCAACCCGGCGCTGCCGTTCCACGAGCGCCACCTCGAGTTCGAGATCTTGGTCGGAGATTTCGCCATCCGCCCACCGGTCGATCGCGAGCGCGAACGTCAACACCTGCCGCTCGAGACTGATCCGGTCACCGCTGACGGTCTGCAGATGAACGGTGAGGTTCGACGTCTGTGTGCTGACGTCTCGGCTGGACTGATAGCCCACCGCGGCGATCACGGCGACCAACCCGACGAGGACGGCCAGGAGCGCGTACTGGGAGAAGGCCAGACGAACTCGACCTATCGCCGGCTCTCCAGTGGACGGCGTCTGGCTCCGCTCGGGGGCCCTCCTCCGGTCATCTCGCCTCGAGGTGTACCAAACTCCAGATCCACTGGTTCGTGTCGCGGCCGATCGGGCCGCTTTCGTCGGTGAACACCACTCGAATCGGGCCGCCGTCTTCGATGGCGAGCAGTGCGCCTTCGCCCGCGAGTTCACCGCGGGTGTATGTGACCTGATAGTCGTCGAGCGCGGTCCAGACCAGAGGGGTGTCCTGATCGACTCCGATGGCGGCCAGGACCGTATCGAGGTGCACCCCGGTGAACTCGACGTCTTGGCTGGTGAACGGTTCGAACACCGTGACGGTCGTCGTGCCCAGACTCTCGATGCCGGCAATGTCCGCCATCACTTCGTCACCGACATTCGGTTGCGCCACATCGCCCTGGACCGTGAGGACGACGTCCCCCGAGGGTGCCGGCAACGCAGCCACTGTGGCGGTGCGCTCCACGCCCACGGTTTCGGATATGTCGGTTCCGCCACACGCCGCGAGAAACACGAAAGACATTGCGAACAGGGTGATGTGTCGAGTGTGCATGGCCGATCCCTGGAATGAACGAACTTTGTTCAGTAATCGGGTCGATCGCACTGGCCATTCGGGCAACGTGCCGAACAGACCCTGAGGTCGGGCACCCCGCTCAACAATCGGGGCGTCCGTGCCGATCATGGTCCGGCGGGACCTGAGAGGAGCAACCCATGGTCGACATGGTGAAGAAGATCCACAAGAAGGGTGCAGAGCATCTGAACCTCGCCGAGAAGATCCAAGCGGCGGCGGTTGTACAGGCAGTCGGGCAGTTCAAGAAGCAGGTCGCCTTCGGTGCGGTCGGTGGACTCGTCGGCGCAGCGATCGGCCAGGCCATCGGCGGCAAGGCCGATGGTGCCGAGGCCGGTTCGATGGCGGATTCGTTCCCAAGCGCCAAACAGGCGATTCTGGCCATCAGCGATCAGCGCTGGATCCTGTTCGAGCAGAGCGTCATGTCCGGCGGACCCAAGGGAGTACTGGCCGAGTGACCGCTCGACCAGATCACCGGAATCGAGCTCGAGAAGGGCAAGCTGACGAGCAGGGTCAACGTCGTGTTCTCCGATGGCTCGATCGCTCAGGTCGAGTCGGTGAAGGGCGCGAAGCCGGAGTCCCTCGCCGAGGCCGCCGCCAAGCGGCGCTGAGCCAACCGCGACAGCAACACTCGCAAGCGGGTAGAAGAAGGCGCGCCGAGTCTCGGCGTGCCTTCTTCGCGTTTGGGCTCTGCCCCTCCGACATGCCTACGATCCACGCATGAGCGATCAACCGATCTCGCGATTCCCGGTGCCGGAGTTGTCCGAGCTTCCCGATGACATCCGTCTGCAGATCGAGACCGTGCAGGAGAAGTCGGGTTTCGTCCCCAACGTCTTCATCGCCCTGGCCCACCGGCCCGATGAGTTTCGTGCATTCATGGCACTCCACGACACGCTCATGGACAAGGACGACGGTCTCTCGAGGGCCGAACGTGAATTGATCGTGGTGGCGACGAGCGCCGTCAACAACTGCATGTACTGCGTGATCGCCCATGGAGCGATCCTGCGTATCCGCTCGAAGCGGCCCCAGCTCGCTGATCAGGTCGCGCTGAACCCGTGGAAGGCGGATCTGTCGGATCGGGAGCGCAACATGGTCGACTTCGCGCTCCGCATGGTGAACGACTCAGCCTCCGTCGGCGATGACGACCTCGACGAGATGCGCGCACACGGCTTCACCGACGACGAGATCTGGGACATCGGAGCCATCACCGCGTTCTTCGGCATGTCCAACCGCCTCGCCAACCTCTCGGCGATGCGACCCAACGACGAGTTCTACACGATGGGCCGTTGAGCCCCGGTCCGAGGAGATCCATGACCCCCGAGAAACTGTCCGCGGCGGTCGGCACCCCGCTCAAAACCGTTGGCGGCGCGTACTACTTCCACCCGAGCTCAGTGGCGCGAAGTAAAGAACTGGGTCTCGACAGCTTCCGGTTCTACATCCTCGGCCGCGGGGGCGTCCTGGGGAATGTCGAAGCGCCGGTCATCCAGAGCGCGTTCGGTTGGTGGGCGGGTGGTCTCATCGCCAAGATGTGGAACAGCGCTCGCGAGGTCGTCGAGCCCCGTCAGGCCGCTCGCGAGCTCCTCGCGTGTGGGCACGCCATCGGCCGGACCGCCTTCGATGGCATCGACGGACTCGACGCGTTCAATGAGGCTGCCGAAACGCTGATCGCAGCGACCGACCCGGCCGCCCTCGCTCTCTATGCCGGGTACGCCGCCGAGCCGCTGCCCGCCGATGGGCCGGCCCGAGCCATGCAGCACGCCATCACATTGCGCGAGCTCCGCGGGAGCGCTCACATCATTGCAGTGCTGGCTGCTGGCTTGACCCCACTTCAGGCTCACGCGATCAAGCGCCCGGAAATGGTGGAGACCTTCGGCTGGGCTGAAGCCCCGCCGGTCGACGACTCCCATCGCAAGGCACTCGAACGGGCCGAGGCGCTCACGAACTCGATCTGCGCTCCCGGCTATGCGGCCCTGTCCTCCGACCAGGCTGACACACTCCTCGCCGGCGCCACCGCGATGTTCGAGGCATTGCAGACCGACTGACCCGTTCGACTACCGTTTGCCCGACATCAACCAGGAGTTCCACCATGGCCGCCTACCTCATCGGCAACTATGACGTCACCGACCTCGCCGGATACCGCGAGTACCAACAGAATTCGGCGCCGATCCTCGCCGGCGGCGGCAAGCTCCTGGTTCTCGACAAGGCGTCGGAGGGCAAGGAAGGCACGGCCGGCCACATGACTGTCGTGATCGAGTACCCTGACAAGGACGCCGCGATCGCGGCGTACGAGTCCGAGTCATACCAGGCCGTCGTCGGAATGCGGCTCGGGGCCACGGAGAACGGCCGCCTCGTCATCGTGGACGGTTTCGGCTGACGACCTCCGGGAGAAGGCGGGCATGACCTCGGCGGCGAACCGTTGCATCATCTCGCTGGTCTCCGCCGCCGACTGACCGAGGTGTGAGCTGAGGATCAGCTCATCGATCTCTCGTTCGTCGTACTCCGCGATCCTCTCGATCATCTGCTCGGACGTGCAGACCATGATGTTCGCGTCCAACTCCTCGATGGTCTGCTCACGGGGCAGTGCGGCGATACAGCCGTCCTCGACGATGCCGGGGCCGGTGAACACATTGTCGAACCGCGAGTAGTACTCGTGGGCCATCTCGAGCTTCTGACGCGCATCGGCTTCGTCAGCTGCGCAGTAGACGATCCGGCTCAGCATGATTCGAAGGTCGACACCCGCGGCACCCATCTCGGCCTTCGCTTCCTTGTGGGCGTCGACCTGCATCCGGAACAGGTCCGGGTCCCCGGACAAAGGGGTCGTCTGGATGTTGAAGCCGCGCAGGGTCGAGTTGCGGATCCCGTCGTGGTTCATGGTGGCGATCATGATGCGGGGACGGGGCTGCGTCAGCGGCCGCGGCATGATCGTGATCGGGTCGAAGTCGTAGTAGTGCCCGTGGTGTTCGACCTCGTACTCGGTCAGCAGGCGGAGCAGCAGGTCGAGCGATTCGTCGAACTTGGCGCGGCTCTCCTCGATCGGGGTACCGAGGCGGGCCATCTCGTAGGCGAACGCCCCCCTGCCCACGCCGAGCACCAGCCGGCCCTCGGTCAGAATGTCGGCCATCGCCACCTCGCCCGCGAACACCCGCATGTCATGCAACGGCAGGACGGCCACGGAGGTCACGATGTCGATCGCCTCCGTCTCACACGCGACCTTCACCGCGAGTTGAAGCGGCGCCGGGTTGAGCAGGACGTTGATGAGATGGTGTTCCGGGATCGAGACGCTGTTGAACCCCAACTGCTCCGCGAGCCGAGCCTCCGCCACCATGTCGCCATACAGCCGTTCCCCGCCGTATGAGGGGTCCGGGTAGTAGCTCGAAAGGAAGAAGTTGAAGTCCATTTCCGGCGAGTTCTAGCACAGCCCAAGGGATCACCGGCCGCCCGACGCACCCCCGGCCCCACCTGTCGCTGTATCGTCTCCTGCGGCGGTCGATGGGGGAGGAGCAAACCGGTGCTGAAGCGACTTGTTCTCGCCGTGGTCGCCGTCTCCGCTGCGCTCGTCGCGCCGGCATCGGCCGGTGTCGTCGACGACGCTGTCGCCGCCACGGCCCACACCCCGGCCGAGTACCTGGCGACATTCGACAACGCACTGCTCCCTGGGCTCGGTGAGATCGGCGACCCTCCGGGGATCACCGGCATCGCAGAGGTCGACGCCCGAATCCGCGAGCTCGGCGAGGCCCGGGGCTACACCCGTCGGCCCGAGGCCAACGGCGAGCTCGTGTGGACCGACGGCTTTCGCCTGCAACCCAACGCGGCAGCGGCGTGGGAGCGGCTTCAGGCCGCGGCGCGAGCCGATGGCCAGACCCTGATCCTCACGTCGGGATACCGGAGCGGCTCACATCAGGCCTCGTTGATGCGCGGCCGCCTCACGGGACACAGCGATGCTGCGATCGAGGCGGTTCTCGACATCGTGGCGGTCCCGGGATACTCCAAGCACCACACCGGCTACGCCCTGGACATGAAGTCCGACACGCACGTGTTGTACAACTTCGCCGACTCACCAGAGTACGCGTGGCTCGCCGATGACAACTTCGCCCGAGCCAAGGCACACGGGTTCGTTCCCAGCTACCCCGACGGCATCACCAACGCGGGCCCGAACCCGGAGCCCTGGGAGTTCGTCTGGGTCGGCGCCACCAACATCCTGTGCGGGGACCTCGACGCCACCGAAGGCGAACCATTCTGTGACACGTTCGGATCTTCGTTCGGCAGCGATGTCGCGTGGATGCTGGAGGAAGGGATCACGACGGGATGCCGACTCGATCGGTTCTGCACCAATGACAATGTCTCCCGAGCACAGGCCGCGACCTTCCTGTGGCGAATGGAGGACCGACCGGCGGCAACGGCCAGCGTCGAGTTCGACGACGTCGGACCCGACACCTACTTCACCGAGGCGGTGAGGTGGCTGGTCGAGAACGGCCACACGACCGGCACATCAGCAACGGAGTTCTCGCCGTCCGCCGACCTCACGCGCGAGCAGTTCGTGACCTTCCTCTGGCGGGTGGCCGGCAGACCCGCGCCCACCGAGCCCCTCTTCTTCGAAGATGTCGACCCGGATCGATACTCCGCCGATGCCATTGCGTGGGCGGCCAACGTCGGCGTCACCAACGGCACATCACTGACCGAGTTCTCGCCGAAAGCCACCGCCACCCGAGGTCAGGTGGCGGCGTTCCTACACCGGTACACCCTGCTCTGGGTGCATCTCAGCGGAGGACCTGCGTAGCCAAGCCCGACGACACGATCATTCCCGACGACACGATCATTCCCGACGACAAGGACTGGACGTGGGTCCTCAACCGTGTGTGTCCGGAGTGTGAGGTCGATGTCCGCCACTTCCCGGTCGAGTCGATCGGCGGGCTCCTCCGGGAGAACGCGAACGACTGGGCGGGTGAACTCGCTTGTAGCGCGGCGCCCACCAGGCGCCCCCGGCCCGACAAGTGGTCTGTGCTCGAGTATGCCGCTCATGTTCGTGACGTCTATGACCTGTATCGCTTTCGTCTCGACCTGATGCTGACCGAAGAGGGCCCGAGCTACCCCAACTGGGACCAGGACGAGACCGCGTTGGCCGAGCGGTACAACAAACAGGATCCCGAGGTGGTGTCGACCGAGCTCCTGGCCGCGCACCGGCTATCGCAGCGACGGTGCGGAGTTCACCGTCGAGACGTTCGCCCGCTATCTACTGCACGACCCGGTCCATCACCTCTGGGACGTTCGGTCGGACGCGCGATAGCCCGCGAATCGACGAAGCCGCAGCGAGTTGGTCACGACGAACACCGACGAGATCCCCATCGCTCCGGCGGCGATCATCGGGCTCAGGATGCCGAATGCTGCGAGCGGGATCGCAGCTGCGTTGTAGGCGAATGCCCAGAAGAGGTTGCCCTTGATGGTGGCCAGGGTTCGGCGGGAGAGCGCGATCGCGTCGGCCACCGCACGGAGATCGGCGGCGACGATGGTGAGGTCGGAGGCCTCGATCGCCACGTCGGTACCCGTGCCAACGGCGATCCCGAGGTCGGCCTGTGCCAAGGCGGGGGCGTCATTGATGCCGTCGCCCACCATGGCGACACGACGCCCGGCTGACTGCAGGCCGGCGACCGTCGCGGCCTTGTCGTCGGGAAGAACCTCGGCGATGACCTGACCGATGCCGACCTGGGCAGCGACGGCTTCCGCCGTGCGCTGATTGTCGCCGGTCAACAAGATGGTGCCCATGCCCTGGTCGTGGAGGGCACTGATCGCTTCAGCGGAGGTGTCCTTCACGTGATCGGCGATGACGAACACGACTTCGGCCATACCGTCACGACCGCCGTACACGGCCGTCGAACCGCTCGCCGCCGCCTCGAGTCCAGCGGTGCGCACGGCGGTGGGGACCGTGGTGAACAGATCGAGTTTGCCGATCGCCACCGGGGTGTCGGCGACCGAACCGCTGACACCCTGACCGGCGTGGTTCTCGAAGGAGTCGACCGGCAGAGGGATCGGTGTGGTCGAGGCGATTGCGTTCGCAATGGGGTGTTCGGACCGCGCCTCCAGGGCGGCCACGAGCGGCACGACGACAGATGGGTCGACCTCGGGCGTCAGAATCTCCGCGACCTCCATCCGGCCGGTGGTGAGCGTCCCGGTCTTGTCGAGCACGACGGTGTCGATCGCCCGCGTGTCTTCGAGCACCTCGCCTCCCTTGATGATGACGCCGAGCTGGGCGCCGCGGCCCGTGCCGACCATGATTCCGAGCGGCGTCGCCAGCCCGAGGGCACACGGGCAGGCGATGATCAGGACAGCGACCGCCGCGGTGAACGCGTCGCTGACGGCGTCGCCCAGCACAAGCCAGGCCACGAGGGTGACCATCGAGGCGGCGATCGCGGACGGGACGAACACCGAGGCAACGCGGTCGGCGAGGCGCTGCACCTCGGCGCGGCTGCCTTGGGCCTCATCGACGAGCCGCAGGATCTGAGCGAGCGCCGTGTCGGCGCCGACCTTGGTCGCCTCGACCACGAGTGATCCGTTCGTGTTGATCGTGGCACCGATCACCTCGTCGCCCGGGCCGAGATCGACAGGCACGGGTTCACCGCTGATCATCGCCATGTCGACGGCGGCCGTGCCGTCGACGATCACACCGTCCGTGGCGATCTTGTCGCCGGGTTTGACGACGAATCGGTCACCCACGACGAGGTCCGCGATGGCGACCTCCCGACCGTCCTGCAGCGTGGCGATCGGTGCGCCGAGTTCGGCAAGGGCGCGGATGGCGTCGCCGGAGCGCCTCTTTGCCTTCGCTTCGAACCACTTTCCGAGCAGGATGAGGGTGACGATGACCGCAGCAGTCTCGAAGTAGACGTGGGCACCGTCGATGTCGCCGAGGAGCACGACCGCCGACCAGGTGAACGCCGACAGCGTGCCCATCGAGACGAGGGTGTCCATGTTCGCGGCGCGGTGACGCAGGTTGACGAGGGCCCCGCGGTGGAACGGCATACCCGACCAGAACACGACCGGCACGGTGAGCGCTCCAATCGCCCATTCCCACCCGGAGAACCGGAGCGGTCGAATCATCGAGATCACCATCACCGGGGTGGCGAGCACCGCAGCAGCGACGAACCGACGGAAGAGGTCCTTCTCTCGGTGTTGCTCCGCCGCATCCGCGGCATCGCCGCCATCGACGACTTCGTACCCGAGCCCCTCGATCATGGCGTGCATCGTGGCCAGGCCGACCGATCCTTCGTGCCGGACCGTGGCCCGGCCACTGGCGAAGTTGACCTGGGCATCGGCGACCCCAGCAAGACCGGAGAGGCCGCCTTCGACGCGGTTCGAGCATGCGGCGCAGGTCATGCCCGCAACCGAGATGTCCGTTCGTTCGAGCGTGGTGGATTTGGCCATGAGGCCAGTGTAAAGCTTCCAGTCGGCTGGAAGGTCAAGCACTGGGCTCAGTCGCTCCCCGTGATCACCTGGCAACGGTTGGGGTCAGTGCAGGCCGACGGGTCGAGACCCTGCGCCCGGTTCGCCAGGCGCACCAGCTCCGCCCTCGCCTCCTGCAATCGGTCGATCTGTTGGTCCAGCTCGTTCAAATGTCGTTCCAACAACGCCGTCGTGTGGTGGCAGCTTCTCGAACCGGCGTCCTTCAGCTCCAGTACCGATGAGATCTCCGCCAGGGTCAACCCGGTCGCTTGGGCATCCCGCACGAAGCGGAGGCGTTCGACAGCCTCCGCGTCATAGTCGCGGTAGCCCGATGGCTCACGTTCGGGCTCGGGCAGAACCCCGATCGACTCGTAGTACCGCACGGTCTTGGGGGTGACCCCCACCTCCGCCGCGAGTTCACCGATCTTCATGCGATCCCTCGGCGCCGGGCCGTCAACTCGATCTCCACCGCCGCGCCGAGCGGCAGGGCCGCAACCCCGATCGTGGTCCTCGCGGGGAACGGTTCGGAGAAACGCTCGACGTAGGTGGCATTCATCTCCTCGAACGTCGCCATGTCCGTCAGGTACACGTTCACCTTCACCACATCGCTCTCGTCGAGCCCGTCGTCGGCCAGAACGGCCATCAGATTGTCGAAGCACTGGCCTGTCTGGGCGCCGACACCACCACCGACCAGTTCGCCAGTGTCCGGGTCGAGCGGGGTCTGCCCGGAGAGGTAGACAAAGGGGTCGGACGCGATGCCGTGGCTGTAGGGGCCGACGGCACGCGCACGAGCACTGTTGAGAGCAGAACGCATACCGCAGTCTGGCCCATCTACCCTGGTGACGTGGCCGTATCACTCACCGAACTCGCCTTCGACAATCGTTTCACGGCCGAGCTTCCCGCCGATCCGATGGATCTGAACCGCCCGCGGCAGGTTCACCATGCCGCGTACTCGCGGGTCCAGCCGATCCCGACATCGTCGCCCCGCCTCATCGCCCACTCCCCTGAGGTCCTCGAGATGCTCGGTCTCGACGCCTCCGTCGCCGAGACCGACGGGTTCCTGCGGGTGTTCTCGGGCAACGCCACCCTCGATGCCATGGACCCCCACGCTGCCTGCTACGGCGGTCACCAGTTCGGCAACTGGGCGGGCCAGCTGGGCGACGGGCGGGCGATCACCCTCGGCGAGATCGTCACCGATACCGGCGAACGGCACATGCTCCAGCTCAAGGGAGCCGGCCCGACTCCCTACTCCCGAACCGCAGACGGGTTGGCGGTCCTGCGCAGCTCGATGCGGGAGTTCCTGTGCAGCGAGGCGATGCATCACCTCGGCGTGCCGACCACCCGAGCCCTCAGCCTGGCCATCACCGGTGACCAGGTCACGCGCGACATGTTCTACGACGGCCGTCCTGCGCTCGAACCCGGAGCGGTCGTATGCCGAGTCGCACCGTCATTCATCAGATTCGGCACATTCGAGATCGCCCGTTCCCGCGACGATCTCGACCTTCTCCGCCAACTGGCCGATCACACGATTCGCACACATTTCCCCGAACTCGGCGCTCCCTCCGCCGAGGTGTACACGGAGTGGTTCGCGGAAATCGCGCGGCGCACCGCCGACATGATCGTGCACTGGCAGCGGGTCGGATTCGTCCACGGCGTGATGAACACCGACAACATGTCGATCCACGGCCTCACGATCGACTACGGGCCCTACGGATGGCTCGAGGACTACGACCCCGGCTGGACACCCAACACGACGGACGCACAATTCAAGCGGTACCGCTACGGCGCCCAGCCCCACATCGGTCAATGGAATCTCACCCAGTTGGCGAACGCCATCTACCCGCTGGTGGACGACGTCGACATGCTCCAGGGCGCGCTCGAGGAGTACACCAACCGGTTCAACGAGACGTGGCCGGCGATGATGGCGGCGAAGCTCGGCATCGCCACCCACGACACGAACCGGGACCAGCCCCTGATCGGCGACCTCCTCGAGATTCTGCCGAAGACCGAAGTCGACATGACCCTGTTCTTTCGATCACTGGCTGATGTCGCCGTGAGTGAGGGCGAATCCGAACCCGACGACGAGACGCTGCTGAAGCCGCTTCTCGGGGCGTACTACGAAACCGACCAGCTCACGGGTGACGTTCGCGCCGAGACCGTCGGGTGGCTCCAGCGCTATCGCGGACGCATCGCCGGGGAAGGCCGAAGCGACCACGAGCGCCGTGAGGCCATGAACCGGGTCAACCCGCTCTACGTGCTGCGCAACTACCTGGCCCAACTCGCCATCGACGATGCCGAGAAGGGCGAGACGGGACTCACCCACGAACTCCTCGACGTGCTGCGTCGTCCGTATGACGAGCAACCCGGCCGGGAACGATTCGCCGAGAAGCGGCCGGACTGGGCCCGAACTCGCGCCGGCTGCTCGATGCTCTCCTGTAGCAGCTAGGGCTGTCCTGTAGCAGCTAGCCCCGGCTCGTTCGGATACGTCGATCCGGGTTCATGCTGCGCTGCGTCAACCACACAACTGCCGCGAGCATCACCGCACCGCCCACCAACGTGGCCCGGGTGGGTTGCTCCTCATACGCCAACCACACCCACAACGGGCCGAGCACGACCTCCGACATCAAGAGCAGGGTGGCCTCGGGGGCGGGCACGGCCTTCTGGGCGTGATTGAAGAACGGCAACGGCAACGCGATCAGGAGCACACCGGCCAACAAGGCGATGGTCACGTCGCGTCCCGCGACATCGAAGCCGGAACCGGCGACGCTCACCACCAGGCCGGACGTTCCCGCACCGAACCCGGCGATCACCACCGGCACGAGCGGCTCCGCGGTGGCCGCTGACCGGATCAAGGTGCTGTAGAGCCCGATCCCGACCGGGATGATCATGACGATCAGGATCGCCCATCCCACCCCAGCGTCGACGCCACCGGAGACCATGATCCCGATGCCGACCGCGGCACCCGCCGCGGCGATGCGTGCATCGCGCGACATCCGTTCCCGCAGCATGATCCAGCTGAAGACGGCCGCCGAGATCGGTCCCGCGGTCTGGAACAGAAGGATGAAGGCGGTGTCGGTGTGCGTCAAAGCCACGATGAAGGCGACCATCATCGTCGTGAGAACGAGCCCTGCGATGACGTGGGCGGGTTCGACCCGGGTCACCACGGTGCCGAGCCGTCCCCGATTCTGGAACCACACGACCGGAAGGATCGCGAGGAACGCGCCATAGCCCCGAAAGGTCAGGTACTGCCAGGCGTCGAGCGTCTGAGTGGCGCGGAAGAACAACGAACCGAAGCTGAAGAGGACGCCTGACGCCAGAACGAGCAGTGCACCGGAGCGATGGGTGAGGGCCAAGCCGGCTACAGCTTCGAGATCGTGTCGCCCCGCCGGATACGACCGGGCGTGACGACACGGGCATTGATACCGCGGAGCTTCATCTCCGTGCCGACCTCCGAGTTCGCGAACCGTTGCGCGTCCAGGCCGAACCGCTGCGTGAACTTGGCACATCCGGTGTGCGGCTGATCGGTGACCTCGATGACCGCCTCGCCGATCGAGAGCTTGGTCCACGCCGGGAGATTGCCTTCGCTGAGGTCGAGATCGACGACCAGCTGGTCGCCGGCCAACGGCATCCGTTGCTCGGATTGGGCCACCACGGCCAGGAAGCGGGCGTTGATGATGTTGAGCTGCATGTCGGGGTGCGGACCACCGTCCTCGGTCCGCTTCGATGACCGCTGGTTCCAGTTGTCGCCGGCGAGCCCCTCCTCGGGGTTCAGTTCGGCCTCCTCGAGCACCACTCGCATGTCGACGTCGGGACGCTGCACGATCAGCGTGAGCGTGCCCTCGTCACTGGGTGACTGGCGGACTTCGTCGAGGCGGGCCTCGATCTCGGCAGTGGTGAGGTGATCCATGACCGGGAGTATCTCACGAGACCCGACGGACGATGGCGAGATATCGAGTCACGACCGCGACCCACCGGATGTGAGCCACTGCTCGACCTGCGCCACCGGAGCGAAACTCTCGACGAGCGAGTTGTCCGCGAGTTCTCGGAGGCCCGACTCGTCGAGTGATGCGAGCGTCCAGGCATGCTCATACTCGGCCAAGAGGTTGGTGGACATCAACGGCGGATCGTCAGATCCCAGGGTGACCGTGATCCCCGCATCGAGCATGTCGGCGAGCGGATGTTCACGCATCGACGAAACGGCCGCCAGCGCGACATTGCTCGCCGGGCAGACGTCGCAGGCGATGCCCTCGTCGACGATGAATCGGACGACGTCAGGATCCTGCATCGCTCCGATTCCGTGCTGGATCCGTTCGGCACCGAAGTCTTCGATGGCATGACGGACCTCCCACGCCGAACCGTGTTCCCCGGCATGACTCACCGCACGGAGGCCGGAGGCCCGAGCCCGGTCGAAGCAGGCCCCGTAGTCATCTGTTCTCCACGTATCGCTCGGACCCCCCATGCCGATCGCCACGACGCGGTCGTGCAGGTTGGTCAGGACGAAATCCAGCGCACGATGACCGGCCTCAGCACCGAGGTGGGGCGAAAGGTCAGGGATCAGCAGCGAGGAGACTCCGTATGCATCCTGGGCGTCATCGCAGCCGGCCACGATCCCGGCGAGGATGGACGACCAGTCCGCGCCCTGCTCGACGATGTGGTAGCTGGACGAAACGTGGAACTCGACGTGCACGGCTCCCTGATCGTGGGCGGTGGCCAGGTAGTCGTACGCGACCCGTCTGAAGTCATCGGGGTCGCGAAGGAGTCGACAGACGAAGAAGTAGCGCTCGAGGAAGCCCGGGAAGCTGTCGGTTCGGAACCAGTCCTCGATCCCGTCCTCGTCGAACGCCGGCGGCACCACACCGTGCTTGTCCGCAAGTGCGAGCAGCGTTCCGGGCCCCACCGAACCCTCCAGATGGACGTGGAGTTCGGCCTTCGGCAGGTTGCGGGCGAACTCGGCGGGGAACGGGGCGACCTGCGACATCGCGGCACGTTACCTGATCCGGTTGCGGCGGCCCTCTACGGTCTGGGTATGCCGTTCAAACGCCGCCGCCGAATCGCGACCATCGTCACGATTGTCGCCGCGCTGGGAATCGGGGTGATCGCAGGCATCGCCGCCGCCGTAGGAGACACCGAACGCATCGGCGCCTATTGGATCAGCGGCACCCTCACCGACGAGGGACTCATCGTCACCGAGGTGATCGACTACGAGTTCGGTGTGAACCCCCGCCACGGGATCTACCGCGACATCCCGGATGCGTTCGCCGAATCGGTTGCCGTCGACTCCCCGACCGCTCCTGACACCGCCACGATCTCCATCAGCTACGACGACATCAGTGTTCGAATCGGCGATCCCACCCGGACGATCACCGGGCGCCACCGCTACCGGATCGACTACCTGCTGCCGCGCGACGCCGTCGTCCAGGGCGACGTCTTCGCGTGGGACGCCGTCGGCACGGAGTGGACAGTGCCCATGGAGAACATCGTCATCGCACTCGTGCTCCCCCACGAGCTGTCCGAGTCCAGTTGCTTCGCCGGCCATCCCTGGGACGAACGCACCTGCGACATTCAACGACCGGGAGCCTCCCGGTCGATCGTCGTCGCCGATTCGCTCTCGGCGGGAGAGGGCATCACCATCGCCGGCCGTCTCGGAGCCGCGGCACCGGTGGACGCCACTCCGGTTCCGCCGTCCGGTCCTGCCCCGGATCCGGGCACTGGCCTCATCCTCCCCGCGCTGATCGCCGCTCTGCTCGCCTTCGCCGGCGGGATGATCGCCACGGCGCTCGTACGGCGTGCTGGCCGCGAGCGGGTCTGGTGTGGGGGCGCCGCAGACGCCGCGTTCGGCGAGGCCGAGGATGGACTCGGCTCAGAACGCCTCGACGAGGCCGAGCTCGCCGACCGGGCGTCAGTCGAGTTCGAACCACCGCGCGACATGAGCGCCGTCGAAGGTGCCCTCCTCCTCGAGGAGCGAGTGCGGGACACTCACCTGTCGGCATGGCTTCTCGAGTCCGCCATCCGGGAGGAGATCCACCTCGAGGGCGACGACGACCCGGTGCTCCGACGCGGAACCGCGCCTCCACATCCGAGCGTCCATCCGATCCTCGACGCCATGTTCGGCGGCCGTTCGACCATCGAACTCGACTCCTACGACAGCGAGTTCGCCACCGGATGGAAACGACTGAAGACCGATCTCGGCGACTGGCTCAACGGGTCCGCTCATTGGGATGCCTCGGGACGTCGGGCACGCACCCGCGTACGGCTCCTCGCCGTGCTCGGGACCCTCGCCGGTATCGCCCTCGTTGTCGGCGGAGCGATCGTTGCGGGGCGATCCGGCAGCTCCGGACTATTCCTCGTGGTTCCCGGAGCGCTCGCCGCCTGCGCAGCGATCGGCGCATTGGCGAGCTCCTTCGAACTGCTGGTGCGGACCGAACTCGGCTCCGCCCTCTGGCTCCGTATCGAGTCGTTCCGGCGGTTCCTGGCGGCCTCTGAGGCCCAACACGTCGACGATGCTGCGGAGCGCGGCGTGCTTCGCCACTATTCGGCATGGGCCGTGGCCCTCGGCGAGTCGAAGGCGTGGTTCAACGCAGTCGATGCCGCAGCAGCTCGGAATCCCGAAATGGCGTCGACCTACCGTCGGGATCTTGCATTCGCCGCGGTTGGTTCGCACATCGCGTCCTCGGCCAGGACCGCCTCGACCGCTCCGAGCTCATCGGGTGGCGGTGGAG
>JAERSO010000141.1 GCA_016845585.1 Acidimicrobiaceae bacterium
GATCAGCATGTCGTGGGCGTTGCGGGCCATCTGGTCGCCCCAGGCGTGGAAAAGTTTCAGATCGCCACCGGCGCAGAAGACCTTGCCCTCAGCGGTGACGGCCACGGACTTGACGCCGTCGTCGTAGTGGATGCGCAGCATCGCCTCGCGTAGCTCACGGGCGAAGGTCGGGCTGACGGCGTTTGCGCCCTCGGGGCGGTCAAAGTGCAGTCGTCCGACGCGATCCTGGACGTCGTACGTAATGGTCTCGAACTCCATGATGCGCACCGTAGTGCGCCGTGGTGTCATCGACCCAAGAGCGGACGATCTCGACCCCGCGAGCGTCGAAGCCGAGACCGGTGCGGCGGCCGCCCGAGACGCACTGCTCTCAGGCGAAGAGCATGGTCGACACAGTGGAGCGGTGGGTCATACGATGCCGCAGCCAACGAGGGCACCAACAACAGGGGGACGGCCATGAAGGTCGGGTTCATCGGTCTCGGCAATGTGGGAGGCAAGCTCGCCGGTTCGTTGCTGCGCAACGGCTACGACCTGATGGTCAGAGACCTCGATCGGGAGGTCGCGCAGCCCTTCGTCGACGCCGGCGCGAGGTACGCCGAGTCGCCCAGGGACATGGCCGAGCAGTGTGATCTCGTCATCACGTGTCTGCCGTCGCCTGCCGCGTCGGCGGCGGTCATGGAGGCCGAGGACGGGCTGCTCGCCGGATTCGGACCGGGGAAGATCTGGGCGGAGATGTCGACCACCGATGAGGCCGAGGTGAAGCGTCTCGGCGCCAAGGTGATCGAAACCGGTGCGTCACCTGTCGACTGTCCGGTGAGCGGTGGCTGCCATCGTGCCGCTACCGGCAACATCGCCATCTTCGCCGGCTGTGACCGAGACGTCTTCGAACGGATGCTGCCGGTACTCACCACCCTCGGCCGTCGAGTGCTCCACACCGGCGATCTCGGCTCGGCATCGGTGCTCAAGGTGCTGACCAACTATCTCGCCACGGCCAACCTGATCACGTGCGCCGAGGCACTCGTCACCGCCAAGGCAGCGGGGATGGATCTCAACACCACCTACGAGGCGATTGCGATCTCATCGGGCAACTCGTTCGTCCACGAGACCGAGAGTCAGGTGATCCTCAACGGCAGCCGCGACATCAACTTCACCATGGACCTCGTCGTGAAGGACATCTCGCTGTTTCAGTCGATCGCAGACCGTCACGATGTGCCGCTCGAGATGAACCCTCTGATGATTCAGATCTTCCAGGCCGGCATGGAGCGTTTCGGCCCTCGCGAGTGGTCGCCCAACATCATCAAGCGGCTCGAGGAGGCCACCGGACTCGACATCCTCGCGCCCGGCTTCCCGGCGGAGATGGTCGACCTTGAGCCCGAGGAGCCCGGCTATGAGTTCATCCCCACCGGTACCCGCTGAGCGGTCGGGTAGGCCGGCTCAGTGCAGTCGGGATCGGATCCACTCGCAGACCTCGGCCATCGACGCACGGGCTTCGGGGAGTTCGCGGTAGAACTCGAAGACGTGCCACATGCCCTCCCAGATCCGGAGTGTCACGTCGACGCCGTCGCTCCGCATCCCGGCCGAGATCCGAACGCCGTCGGAGAGCAGGAGATCCCGAGTCCCCGTTGTGATGAAGGTGGGTGGCAGGCCGGTGAAGTCGCCGTGCACCGGCGAGACGAGAGGATCGTCGACCGCGGCATCGCCCCGGTAGAGGTCGGCCATCACGCGCAGCTCGTCGTTGTCGAGCACGAGGGTTGGGTCGCGGTTCGTTTCGTGACTGTCGCCGCCGAATGCGAGGTCGCCCCATGGCGACAGCAGCGCAAGCGCATCGGGAACGCGGAGTCCGGCGTCCCGGACCCGTTGCATAAGTGCGAGGGCGAGATTGCCGCCCGCAGACTCTCCCGCGACCACCACCGGACCGTCACCGATCTCGTCGAGGACGCCTCGGTATGCCGCCTCGGCAGTCTCGACCGCAGCGGGGTACGGCTGTTCCGGCGCCAACGGATACCGCACGGCGATCACCCGTGCGCCACCGTCGACCGCCATCGGTGCCGTGATGACGATGTCCTCCTCGGGTGAGCCGACCGTGTGTCCGCCACCGAAGAAGTAGACGACCGTGCCGGTCGGCGTATCGCCAGTGACCTCGAGACACGGCACACCGCCGACCTCGATCTCTCGCTCGTTCGGCGCGAACTCGGCACGGGCCGCCGCCATCGACGGCTCCCAGCCCGAGCGGATGGTGGCCCGGACCTCCGCAGCGTTGTCGAGGTTGATCGGCGCCCGATCCGTCGGTGGGTTTGCGGCCAGCCAGGCCCGCGCCTCGGCGCTGATGCCGGATCGCGACCATGTTCCGGGGGACTTCATGCCCCTACAGCTACCATCACCGCCCATGCGTCCGCAGAAGATGGTGACCCTCGATGTCGAGGGCGTGCTCATTCCAGAGGTGTGGGTCAACCTTGCCGAGCGGACGGGCATCGACGAACTCACGCGCACAACCCGGGACGAACCCAACTACGACACATTGATGAACTACCGGCTCGAAATCCTCGAGCGGGAGGGCGTCACGATGGGGGACCTGCGGGACGTGCTTGCCGAGATGGGCCCGCTCGACGGCGCCCATGAGTTCCTCCAGAGCCTCCGCGACCAGTACCAGGTGATCTTGCTGAGCGACACGTTCCAGCAGTTCGCCTCGCCGCTGATGAAGCAGCTCGGCTGCCCCACGATCCTGTGTCACCAGCTGCGGGTGAAGGACGATCGCATCGTCGACTATGTGCTCCGCATCGACGATCACAAGCGTCGTTCCGTCGAGGCGTTCCGTTCGCTGAACTACCAGGTGGTCGCCGCGGGCGACTCCTACAACGACCTCTCGATGATCCGGGCCGCCAACGCCGGGGCGTTGTTCCACGCCCCACAGAACGTCATCGACGAGAACCCCGACCTGCCGGCGTTCGACTCCTACGACGAGCTGCGGGCGTGGATCGACTCGACTGATCCCAGCCCGGGGACCTAAGCGTCGATGACCGGCACCTGCGCCATCGCCTCGGCGATCGCGTCGTCGCTCAGGTCGTAGTCGACCATCTCGCCCGAGAGGAAGCTCTCGTAGGCGGCGAGGTCGAGGTGACCGTGGCCGCACAGTGCGGTGAGGATCACACGCTCTTCGCCGGCCTCCTTGGCCCGGTTGGCCTCACGGATCGCAGCCGCAATCGCATGGGTCGGCTCAGGGGCGGGGACGATGCCTTCGGTGCGGGCGAACTGCAGCGCACCGGTGAAGCACTCGGTCTGGCCGATCGCCTCGGCCTCGACGAGGCCCGTCTCGTACAGGTGCGAGACCAGCGGCGACATGCCGTGGTAGCGCAGTCCGCCGGCGTGGATCGGATCGGGGATGAAGTTGTGCCCGAGGGTGTGCATCTTCACGAGGGGCGTCATGCCGGCGGTGTCGCCGAAGTCGTAGCGGTACTCGCCCTTGC
>JAERSO010000142.1 GCA_016845585.1 Acidimicrobiaceae bacterium
TCCCCAGACCACGCTCGTCGCCTCGTCCTGAACGAGAATTGATCCGCCGGCGGTGCAGATGCGCCGACAACCGGCCAGGCCGTCGTGGCCCATCCCGGTGAGAACGACTCCGAGGAGATCCCCGCCGTAGATCTCGACCGCAGACGAGAACAGAGCATCTGCCGCCGGCCTGCAGTGCTGGATGCGATCGTCGTCGCCGAGACGAATCGACACACCCGCGTCGGATCTCTCGAGACGCATGTGGCGGTCACCTGGCGCGATGTACGCCGTTCCGGGTTGGCCGAGCATCCCGTCGCTTGCCTCGACGACGTTGAGGACCGTGTGTCCGTCGAGGCGCGACGCCAGGAGCTCACTGAAGACCGGTGGGATGTGTTGGACGATGAAGAGGGGCACCGACAGTGGCTGCGTCAAGGCGAACAGCACGGTTTCCAGGGCGACGGGACCACCGGTCGACGAAGCGAGCACAACGGCTCGAACGGGTCGAGCGCGTGATCCGAACGTTTCGTCCTGTCGGCGAGTGGTGATGGTCGGTACCTGCTGGCCAGTTGAGCGCGGACCGGCAACGAGAGCCTTCAGCTTCGGCACCAGCTCCCGCTCGAGTTCACTGACGACTGCGGTGACGGAACCGACGTTCGCCGGCTTCGCCACATAGTCGCGGGCGCCGAGGGTGAGCGCGTCGAGGGTGGCCTCTGAGCCCCGCACCGTCAGGGTGCTGAACATCACCACGGGAACTTTCGGGCGCAGGTCCCGAAGGTTCCGGAGCGTCTCGATGCCGTCCATTTCCGGCATCTCGATGTCGAGGGTGATGATGTCAGGGTCGAGATCGATGACCTTCTTCAACGCTTCGATCCCGTTGCGGGCCGTGCCGGCGACCGTGAGGTCGGCGTCAGCGTTGATCACTTCGGTGACGAGCCTGCGTACGACGATCGAGTCGTCGACGACGAGTACTCGGATCGGGGTCATCGGGGATCCTCTGGTTGGGACGGGGGAGAGTTGTGGTGGTCATCTGGTGCCCCCTGGGTGGGACACCAGATGACCGGATGTGTCGTCTCCGGGGTCAGGCCGTGCCCCCGGAGCAGCGGTCAGCCTTCGTATTTGAAGGTCGACACCAACCGCTGAAGCTCGCTGGCGATCGTGGCGAGGTCGCGAGCGGACTCCGATGTCTGGCTGGCTCCGGAGGTCGTGCTCGCGGCGTTCTGGGCCACGCTCGTGATGTTCTGGGCGATCTCGGAGCTGCCCCGTGCGGCTTCGCTCACGCTGCGACCGATCTCGCTGGTGGTTGCTGCCTGCTCCTCCACCGCGGAGGCGATGGTGGTCTGGAAGTCCGAGATCTGGTCGATGATGCCGGAGATGCTCGTGATCGAGTCGACCACACTTCCGGTGTCGCCCTGGATCGTCTCGATCTTCTGGGAGATGTCGTCGGTCGCCCGAGCCGTCTCCTTGGCCAGTTCCTTCACCTCGTTGGCGACGACCGCAAACCCCTTGCCGACTTCGCCGGCTCGTGCCGCCTCGATGGTCGCGTTGAGGGCGAGAAGATTGGTTTGCTGAGCGATCGAGGTGATGACCTTCACGATCTGCCCGATCTCATTGGAGGAGTCGCCGAGCTGGGTGACCGTCTTGCCGGCCTCGCTCGCCACGTCGACCGCCTGGTTGGCGACCTGTGACGCTTCAGCGGAGTTCTTGGCGATCTCCTTGATCGAGACGCTCATCTGCTCAGAGGCTGATGCCACGGTGTTGACGTTGGTGCTGACTTCCTCCGAAGCTGCCGACACGACGTTGGCCTGGCTCGAGGTCTCCTCGGCGCTGCCGTTCATCTCGGTGCTGACCTGGTTGAGCTGCTCCGCTGCGGCGGCGAGGTTCTGCGCCGTACCGGCGATCTGGCCGATGCTGCCCTTGAGCGACTCGAACAGGCGTCGGAGCCCATCGGCCATCTGGCCGAGAACATCGTCCCCTGTCAGCGTGATCTCCTGGGTGAGATCGCCATGGGCAGCGGCCTCGATGACCTCGGCGATCACGCTCGAGAAGTGTGCCTCGTGACGCTCCTTGGCGAGCTTCTCGGTGACCAGCTCCCACGTTGCCATGGCACCGACGTAGGTGCCGTCCTGGTAGATCGGCGAAATCAGCAGGTCGAGCTCTTCCTCTCCGAGCTGGATGATGGCCGAGTGGGGGAGGTTCGACGGGTCGCCGAGCAGGTTCTGCTGGTGTGTCGGGTTCTTGTGGAAGATGTCGATGCTCTGGCCGAGGGCCTCTTCGGCCTTGATCGGCAGGAGATGTTCGATCTTGCGCAAGGTCTCGATCGAGCGGGGGTTCATGTACTGCATGATGAGATCGAGATCGACCATCATCATGTTGATCGGAGCCTGCTCGATCATGGACCGAAGTCGAGCGGCTTCGCGTTCCTTCTCACGCTTCTCGGTCACGACCTCCCAGGTCGCCATGGCGCCGACGTACTCGTCGCCTTCGTAGACCGCCGAAACGAGGAGTTCGAGCTCCTCGTCGCCGAGCTGGATGGTCGCCGAGTGCGGCAGGTGGGAGGGGTCGGCGAGCAGGTCGCGCTGGTGGATCGGGTCCTTGTGGAAGATGTCGATGCACTCACCGATGACGTCGTCGACCTTGATGGGGAGGAGGTGTTCGATGGTCCGCAGCGTCTCCTCTGACTTCGGGTTCATGTACTGCATGACGAGGTCGCGGTCGACCATCATCATGTTGATCGGCGCTCCTTCGACCATCGAGCGCAGTCGGCCCGCCTCTTTGGCGGCCAGCACGCGGGCGGTGCAGTCCGAGGCGTACTTGACGACCCGGTAAGGGTTGCCGTCGCTGTCGAGGAGCGGGTTGTAGGTCGCTTGGATCCAGACCGATGAGCCGTCCTTCTTCACCCGAGCGAACTCGCCGGACTGGAAGGTGCCGGATCGCAGGTCCGACCAGAAGTCTTCGTACTCCGCTGATCGAGCCTGGTCCGCGGAGACGAACATCGAGTGGTGCTGCCCGACGATTTCGTCGAGCGAGTAGCCGAGCGTCGACAGGAAGTTGTCGTTCGCATCGACGATCGTGCCGTCGAGTTCGAACTCGATGACGGCCTGGGACACTGACAAGGCCTCGATCCGGGCTTCGAGCTCGGCGAGGCGCTTCTTGTTGGCGGCGGCGGTGCCCGAGGATCCGTTGGATTCTGGGCGGGCCTTGGTGGTCGTAGCCACGGTGGTTCCTTTCCTTTACTTGGTCGGCACCTGAGCGGTTTCGCTCAGGCTGCTGTCTGCACCGTGCGTTTCACGTCGACGACCAGCAGGAGCTGGTCATCGAGCTTGTGAACGGCGGTAACGAGATCTTTGGTGGGGCCACGGAGGGTGGCTGGCGGGCCTTCGAGCTGTTCGTCGTCGGCTTCGAGGACGTCGTCGATGTCATCGACGATGAGGCTGACCGGACCGTGTTCGGTGCGGACCACGACGTTGAGCTGCTCGGTGCCCTCAGGGGCTGCATCGAATCCCAGCCGTTTGCGGAGGTCTATCGCCACGACGACCTGGCCGCGGAGGTTGATCAGACCCTCGATCTCCCCACCGGCCAGCGGCACACGAGTCATCGGCTGGGTGCGAATGACCTCCTGGACGTCGGTGGCATCCACGCCGAAGAACGTGCTGTCAACGTGGAATGTGGCGTAGAGACGCGTGGTCATGATGCGAGCCTTTCGGCGCCTTCGAGCAGGAAGCGCTGGTCGATCGCCCGGATCAGAGCCTGGAGATCGATGGTGTTCGTCGCCCGGTTCCCGATGACGCTCGACGCGAGGATGTTCGAGCCGTCGGTCGCGACCCCCGTTTCGAGATCCACGTCGTAGACGTCGAGGATCTCGTCGATGATGAAGCCGTAGAGGTTGTCGCCACGTTCATGGACGAGGACGCTGAGTGGCTGCGTCGGGTCGATGACCTCGTCGTGTTCGTAGCCGATCGCGTCTCCGACGCGGAAGAGGGTGAGGAGTCGGCCGCGATACTGCACAAGCTCTCGGCCGCCGGCCCGCTCGACGGTGGATCGGTCGAGTTCCTCGAGGCGGGCCACCAGCGCGACGGGAATCGCGATCCGGCTCTCGCCGATCCTCGAGACGAGCACCGTCGTCGGTCCTGCCCGTCTCTCGCCATCGTCTGCCTTCTCGTGGCTGCTGTCCACATCGCTACCGGTGAAGATGTCGGCACTCTGGGCGATTCCGATGGCGTCGAGGATCAGGGCCACGGTGCCATCGCCCATGATGGTGGTGCCGCCGAAGGGAAGGAGATGCTTCAGGTTCGGCGCCAGTGGCTTGACCACGATCTCTTCGGTGTCGTTGATGCGGTCCACGACGAGGCCGAACAGGTGACCATCGGCGTTGAGAACCACGATGCTGGTGCCCTCTTCGTCGTGATTGGAACCCTCATGGTCCAGGTTCAGGACCGACCGCAGGTGTACGACAGGGAGCAGACTCCCGCGAAGTCGGAACACCTCGGCATCGCCCACGGACTCGATCCCCGGCGTGTCGCCGGGCTCGATGTGCAGGACCTCGACGAGGTTGATCTGGGGAATCATGTAGTAGTCGTCAGCGCACGTGACGATCAGAGCCGGGATGATGGCCAAGGTCAGCGGGATCTTGACCGTGAGCGTCGTCCCTATGCCCTTGTCGGTGGAGATGTCGACGGAGCCGCCGATCTTCTCGACGTTCGTACGAACGACATCCATGCCGACACCGCGGCCGCTCACGTTCGTGACCTTCTCGGCGGTCGAGAAGCCAGGTGTGAAGACGAGAGTGGCGGCGTCCTTGTCCGACAGTCGCTCGGCCTTCTCGGCGCTGATCAGGCCCTTGGCGACTGCCGAGGCGCGTATCCGGTCCGCGTCGAGGCCCTTGCCGTCGTCAGTGATCTCGATGATCACCTGACCGCCCTCGTGGAACGCCCGGAGTTCGAGTCGCCCCCGTGGTGGCTTGCCCGCGGCGATGCGGTCCTCGGGAGTTTCGATCCCGTGATCGACCGAGTTCCTGACGATGTGCGTCAGGGGATCCTTGATGGCTTCGACCAGCGTCTTGTCGAGCTCGGTCTCCTTGCCGATCATCTCGAGGTCGACCTGTTTGTCGAGGCCGGCAGCGAGATCGCGGACGATCCGGGGGAACTTCGACCAGATGTTGCCGATGGGCTGCATGCGCGTCTGCATGACGCTCTCCTGCATCTCGGTCGTGATCAGGTCCAGTTGCTGTGCGGTGTTGTGAAAGATGGGATCGCCGGTGCTGGCATGGAACTGCAGCACCTGGTTGCGGGCCAGAACCAGCTCACCGGTGAGGTTCATGAGCCGGTCCAGCAGATCGACGTCGACGCGGATTGTTGATTCGGCCGGCTTGGTGACGACCTCCGACTCGCCCGCGGGCTCGTTGGCAGCCGGAGTCGGTGCGGCCTCGACCGTTGGCTCCGGTGGTGTCGGGGCAGTGACCTCTTCCGCCGTCGCGTCGGTTGCGGCGTCGGCCGTGACCGACGCCGGCTCGGGTTCCGCCTGTTCGGTGTCGGCGTTCGACTCGGCCTGGGGCTCGTCCGCTTCGCTGCCACCGCCGGACTCGGCCAGCCGGTGGAGCTGTGTGACCAGATCACTCCAATCGTGACCCTCGTCGTTCCCCGTCTCGGCGATCGTCTTCAACATGGAGCGGGTGGCATCCACGACCGCGAGCAGGGTGTCGGTCATCTCGGCGTTGAGCGTGAGCGCGCCGTCGCGAAGGAGGCTCAGCAGGCTCTCGCCGGCGTGGGTGACTCCCTCGAGGCTGTCGAACGCGAGGAAACCTGCAGTGCCCTTGATGGTGTGAACGGCACGAAAGATGCCGGCCAACAGCTGCGGCGAGGTCGGATTCGACTCGAGCTCGACGAAGTCCTGATCGAGTTGGTCGAGGAGTTCACCACTCTCCACGAGAAAGTCCTGGAGAAGCTCGTCATCCATGGCTGATCCTCACCTTGTGCTTTCGAAGGCACCGATTGACACGATGAGTTCAGGTTCGGTCTCGGCCCCAGGGAAGTAAGCGAAGCGGCCCTGTTTTCGTTGAAATGGCCGTGAACAGCGTTTGATTTGGGCCCATAGTCCCTTTGAACACTGATCAGAAGTCGTGGCTCGGTCGATCACATCGAAATCAGGGAGTTTGGACCCTTGTCATTTGAACGATGTTCGGTATCCGGAAGGATTGGCCACCGTCCCGGGTTCTCGATCGGCACCCTTGCACGACGCGACGGAGACATCGGAATGCGAGCACCATCGGACACTGAGGAGGTCTCGACAGACCTCTCGGCGCTCTACGCGCACGTGCGCAGCACGACCGAGGCGCTCGCCGAGCCGTTGAGCATCGAAGACCAAGCCGTGCAATCGATGCCGGATGTCAGCCCCACGAAATGGCACCGGGCCCACATCACCTGGTTCTTCGAGACCTTCCTGCTCCTTCCGTTCGCCCGGGGCTACCAGCGAGTCGAGGAGTACTACGCCTACGTGTTCAACTCCTACTACGAGGCCGTTGGCGAGCGACACCGTCGACCGGACCGAGGGCTGATCACTCGCCCGACCAATGATCAGGTCACCGAGTATCGAGCGCGCGTCGACGAGGCGATGCTGTCGTTCATGGCCAGTGACGTCGGCCAGGCGCCGGAGGTCGTTGAGCTGATTGCGCTCGGTCTCCACCATGAGCAACAACATCAGGAGTTGCTCCTGATGGATGCGAAACACGTCCTGTCACGCAACCCGTCCGCCCCCGCGTACGACCCTCGACCTGTCCCCGATGCGGCACCGATCCCATCGCTCGACTGGTGCGTCCATCCGGGTGGCCTCGTGGAGGTCGGCCACACCGGCCACGGGTTCGCCTTCGACAATGAGGGTCCCCGGCACGAGGCGCTGATTCAACCGCACCGTCTCGCTGATCGACTCGTCACCAATGGCGAGTGGCTCGAGTTCACGGCGGCGGGCGGGTACGACGATGTCTCGCTCTGGCTCTCCGCCGGACGGCACACGAACAGGGCCAATGGTTGGGACGCTCCCATG
>JAERSO010000143.1 GCA_016845585.1 Acidimicrobiaceae bacterium
CGATGCCTGTTTGACGCAGGTCGTCCCGATCATCCAGCAGTCGGTGGTCGACTACGCGGCTTCGCCGGGTCACGCCAACGACATCATCGTCGATGCGGTCGAGCAGTACGCCGACTTCTGGGTCTATGACCTGGCACTGGCTGACTTCTCGATCAACACCCAGGTCGAGTTGGGCTTGGTCAGCAATGGTTCTGACGGCACCGTGGGCAACATGGATGAGGCTCGTATCCAGAGCATCATCGACCAGTTGGCTCAGGCCGGAATGGACTTCCCGGCTGATGTAACTCCGGCCGACATCTACACCAACGAGTACATCGACGACTCGATCGGCTTCTGAGCCGAACAAGTCTGATGACGTGATTGTGCGAGGGTCGGCGCCCAGTGCGCCGGCCCTCCGCCGTTTTTGAGGAGGCAATGCCGTGGCAGTTGTGAACGACGATGGGCGGGCGTACGGACGGCCCGCGGGCACCTGGGACCCGGACCTGGTGCAGGTCGGAGCGGGAACCCCGTCCGGGGAGCTGTTGCGCCGGTATTGGCATCCGATCGCGCGTTCCGAGGAGGCAACGAGCCTGCCCCGCGAGGTCCGCCTGCTCGGCGAAGACCTCATCCTCTACCGGGACCTGTCGGGGACGGCCGGCCTGCTGGAACCCAGATGCTGTCACCGCGGCACCACCTTGTACTACGGCGGCGTCGAAGACGAGGGAATCCGGTGTCCGTACCATGGCTGGTTGTTCGGCGCCGACGGTACGTGTCTCGACCAGCCGTGTGAGCCCGACCGCGGGCGCAACAAGGAGCGGTATCGCCAACCGTGGTACCCGGTCGTGGAGTACAACGGTCTGATCTTCACGTACATGGGCCCCGCAGAGAAGCAACCCGTGTTCCCGCGCTACGACATCTTCGAGGACTTGGACGAAGAGACCGAGGAGATCGTGATCATCGATCACTTCGCCTTCGGTGGCCCGAGCGAGGCACCATGCAACTGGTTTCAAACGCACGAGAATGCGATGGACCCGTACCACGTGTTCATCCTGCACACGACCCACAGCGGCGTTCAGTTCAACGCCAACCTCGAGATCTGGCCGTCCATTGACTGGCAGGTCCATCCCTGGGGTGTCACCTCGTCGCAGGATCGGAAGCTGGAGGACGGCACGACCCTGCACCGAATCACCGAGGTGCGAATGCCCACCGTGCGGGTGATCGCCACACCGACGCTCTCCGTTCTCGGCAAGACCAACAACATGTCGTGGACGCAGCCGATCGACGATACGCACACTCGGGTGTTCGCCATGGTTCGCAAACCGCTCGAGCGGGAACCTCAGGGCCTGCCGGTGTACGACGGCGACAAAACATGGTTCGAACTGACCGAGGAGGGCCATCAGCGATTCCCCGGGGACTATGAAGCCCAGGTGGGACAAGGGGAGATCACCCGCCACTCCGTGGAGAGGTTGTCGTCCACCGATCGTGGTGTGTCGATGGTGCGACGCCAATTCAAAGAGCAGGTGCAGATCGTGGCTGATGGGGGTGACCCCGTTGGCGTCGAGTTCGATGAAGGCAGCGCCCTCGTCAGCGTCGTCGCCGGCAACTACATCGTCGGCTCGGATACAGATGTCGGGGATCTCCCCATGGGGGCAACGCTCGCGTCCGAGGGATCCGACGCCGATGGCTGAGTTCAGGGTGGTCTTCACCGCCGCCGATGGGCAGATCGAAGTCTTCGCCGCCACCGATGACAGTGCGGCCGCGGGGGTCAGCGGTGTCGCGTTCGCCTAGGAGGTGGCTGATGCCGATGCCGAACACGCTCGACTCGTGGCGAACGGCGGTAGCGCACAGGGCGAGCCGACGATGAAACCGTGGGGGCACAAGAGCTTTGTCGTCGATGGTCCAGACGGGTGGACGATCACCCTGTTCGAGGTCGTTGTTCCCCAGTAGGCAGGCCTCAGACCGCGAGACGCACCGTTCGGCAACGATCGAACTCGGTGGCCTCGACGAGCGCCACTTCGATCAGTTGTGGCACTCGACGGTTGACCTCGTCCCAGAGACGACGAGCGATCTCCTCGACGGTTGGCTCCCGGTCCCAGATCAAGGGTTGGTACCCCTTCCACTCGCCGGCATCTTCGTGGGTGAGGTAGTGGCTGTGCCATGGTTCGACGACTTCGAGCAGGATTCGTTCGAGGTCATCGGCGGGGAAGATCTTGTCGCAGTCGGCGGGACCTTGCAGGGTTGCTTCGACGGACCACGCGTGCGTGTGGATGAGGCCGTCGACGCGATGCCCCCACCGCGCGTGGATCGCCGCGGTGATCGTCAATTTCATGATCGGGTCCCTCCCGGACGAATGATCTCTGACTGCTGGTTGGCTGAGGCCACCAGGACCCCGCGCCGGAAAACCCGTCGAGACATGGGCGCGTCAGCGATGGCTCCCCGGATGGACGGTGCGTCGATGGCCACCAGGTCGGCGGGGTCGCCGGGCCTGATGTGGACCTCCGGAAGCCCGATGGCGCGGCGGACGTTGTTGCTCACCATGTCGTATGCCGTGTCGGGCAGTTGATGCCCGGCCATCACCATCAGGGCAGCGGTTTCGAGGGGGTCAGAACGGCCGACGAGGTTGAACGGATCCTGCACATTGTCGGCACCAGCGGCCACCAACGCCCCGGATTCCTGCAGGGCGGTGACCGCGGTGAGTCCCCGAGGCGTGGCGACCGGGTGGTCGCGTCCTTGAAGGAACAGATTGGTCTGCGGAAGGGGGAACACGGCAATCCCGGCCTCGGCCACCAGGGCTGCGACCTCGAGTTGGACTGACCGGGGTTGCATGCCGAGCGTCACACAATGGCCGGCGGCCACGGGGCCGGAGAACCCGGCGTCGATCACCTGGCGTGCGTACTCCCGGAGCGTCAGAACCGATGGGTCGAGCATCTCGTCGACGTGGAGATCGACGCCGATACCGGCGTCGGCGGCCACGGCGAGCGCATGACGAATGAGTCCTGGTCCGTCGGGGTCGAGATGCGGGCACCCCCCGACGAGGTCGACGCCCTCCTCGACAGCTGCATCAAGCGCGGCCCGGTTGTTCGCCGCATCCGGCCCGGTCATCGGGCTGCTGGTGAGCGCCACCGTCTGCACGTCGAGGAGACCCGTGAACCGCTCGGCGGCCTCCTTGAGGGCTCGCAGACTGGTTGTTCCGTTGGAGCTGAGCACATTGACGTGGCTCCGCACCGCGGTCACTCCGTGGACCAGCAGGAGCTCCATGGCCTGCGCCGCCCGTTCAACCGTGCTCTCATAGGTGAAGACGCCGGCCGCGGCGGCGGCGATCCACGCGTCGATGGCGCCGCGAAGATCGCCGCTCGGATTGGGGACTGCTTCGGCCGTGAGTGCCTTGTCGAGATGGGCGTGGGGCTCGGCCATGGCCGGGAGAAGCAGCCAGCCCCCGAGGTCCTCCACCGCCACATCGTCGGCCGGCGCGACCTCCATTGTGTTGGACACGTCGCTGGGGTCGACGCTGTTGATCAGGCCGTCGACGACGCGAACGTCCACGATGCGGCCGTCGGTCAAGCGAGCGTTGCGCAGAACGCGGATCATTCGGATTCCCTTCGATGAATCTGTGTCTGTTGGTCGGCCGTAGCCACCAGATGACCGGCGCGGTAGACGCGCCGTGAACTCGGGGCGTCGGCGATTGCGGCCCTCACCGAGGGAGCATCGATGGCGATGAAATCCGCGGGATCACCGGGCGAGAACCCAACCGGCGCAAGTCCCATCGCCCGCCGCCCGTTGTTGCTGACCATTGCATAGGCCTGCTCGGGCGAGACATGGCCGGCCATCACCAGCAGCGCGGCGGTCTCCAACGGGTCGGAACGTCCGACGAGGTTGTAGGGGTCCTGGACGTTGTCGGCTCCGGCTGCGACGAGCACGCCGGCATCGAGGAGCGCGTGCAGCGCGGTGAGTCCTCGCGGGGCCGCGGCCTCGTCGTCTCTGCCCTGGAGGTAGAGATTGGTCTGTGGCTGGGGCAGAACCGCGACTCCAGCTGCGGCGATCCGGGCGGCAATCTCTCTCTGCTCTTCAACCTCTTGCACGCCGAGGCTGACGCAATGGCTGGCAGCCACGAGACCATCGAACCCGAGGGACTCGACACTCTCGACCATGTCGAGCACGGTGAGGACCGACGGGTCGAGCGTCTCGTCCGTGTGCAGGTCGATTGGCAAGCCGGCATCGGACGCCACCTCGAACGCATAGCGGACGGACTCCGCGGCTCGGTCACCGAGATGCGGACACCCGCCGATGACATCCGCCCCGGCATCGATGGCAGCAGCAAGGGCGGCGCGGTTGGGTTCGGACCCGGGACCGGTCATCGGGCTGCTGGTGAGCGCGACGATCTGCATGTCGATCATCCCGGCGAAAGATTGCCGGACCTTCCGAAGCGCGTGCACGTTGTCCGCGCCGGCTTCGGGGGTGGTGTTGACATGGGTGCGCAGAGCCGTCACCCCTGAGGTGAGGAGGCGTTCGATGGCCGCGGTGGCCCGTTGGGTCACATCCGAGCTCGTGAACATCCCGGCTTCTGCAGCATCTCGCCAGGCGTTGACGGCTCCCTCGAGATCGCCGGTCGGATTCCGGACGGCCTCGGCGGTGAGGGCCTTGTCCAAGTGAGCGTGGGGCTCGGTCATCGGGGGCAGCAGCAGCCATCCGTGGAGATGGGAGTCAAAGGATGCCGTGGGATCATGATCCACGACAGCCTCGATCTCCCCACCTGTCACCACGAGGTCGACCATGCGCCCAGAGCTGAGCCTGCCGCCGCGAATCCATTCGCGCATCACGTCACCACTCGGCGAGTCGGCCCATCGGCCGGGTCGATGTACGGCTCGACGGCGCCATCGATGCGCGATGCGAGGAAGTCAGCGGCGGTGATGGGGGCATACCGCGCCGGCTGGCCCTTCTCGAGACAGGAATCGAAGCATTCGATCGATGTCAGCGGGTCGGGGTTGATGAAGAACGGGATCGAGACCCGATCACCGTGAGCGGGGCCGACGACACGATGGGGCGTTGACCGATATCGGTCATTCGTCCACCGCGCGACCATGTCGCCGAGGTTGAGCACGAGGCTGTCGCTCGGCGCCGCGACGGGAGTCCAGTCCAGTCCGATCGGTTTGACCTCGAGGCCGGGGACACCGTCGGTGGCGAGGAGCGTGATCAGGCCATAGTCGGTGTGGGGGGTGTTCGGCACCGGGAGACTGCCGTCAGCGCCAGGAGTGACCGGTGGGTAGTGCAAGAGTCGGAGCCGGCACTGTGGATCGGTCATCCGGTTCGCGAAGTAGTCGGGGTCCGCGTCGAGGCCGATCGCGAGCGTCCGGAGGAGGCCGGCGGCCACGGCGATCGCCGCGGCCTGATACGTGCGAACTGCCGCTTCGAATCCATCCACCACGGGGAGTTCGACTTCGTCGCCGAGGCCGATGTCGAGATACTCCGTTTTGTCGCTGGCCCGGCTCTGGTCGATCGCCATGCTTCGATGCGGGATGTATCCGTATCGGCCGTTTCGAGGGGTCCGTTCTCGCGACTCCGGGGGCAGCGCGAAGAACGCACGGGTCACCTGAAACAATGAGTCGAGCTCCGCGTCGAGGCCGTGGCCGGTCACGATGAAGAAGCCGGTGTCGAGGCACGCGTCGTGGATCGCTGCTGCCGCCTTCGCTCCCGCCGGGGAATGCGGGTCACGCAGCAGTGCCGAGATGTCAATCGTCGGTGGCATTGTGTTCGAGCGGCTCATGACTACTCCGGACAAGGACTGACGAACCCGTCGGAGACGGTGCCCGGGCTCGTAGTGGAGACAGCCTCGAGCCATTCGCCCGACGGTCACTCACCGTGCCATTCGCCCACCGTAGCAGTCGCCTACACCGCGATCGAAGCTGCGTTCTAGACTTTCGAGACACCGCTCGGGGGACCTGATCAATGACCGACATACGCGATCTACGCAGCTACATCGCCGCACTCGATGCGGCGGGCCAGTTGGCTCGAGTCGAGCGAACGGTGTCGCTCGAGCACGAACTGGCCGATGTGGCGGCGTCCTTGGCACGTAACGACGTCGGGGCCGGGTACTTCAGTGATGTGACGGGTAGCCCCTGGCCGATCTTCTGTGGCAGCGTCACGTCGCACCGGCGAGCTGCGGTGGCGCTGGGCTGTGAGACCGACGAGATCATCGACGTGATGGAGCGTGTTCTCGACCCCGCCAACGGCATCGCTCCCACACGCGTGGAACGCGCCGCGTGGCACGACAACCATGTGGAGGGTGACCAGATCGACACCGCGATGTTGCCGATTCCGACGCACAGCCGAGGTGACGGCGGTGCCTTCATCACCGGCGCGCTCACCGTCGCCAAGGATCCGATCTCGGGGCGAGGCAATCTCGGCTACAACCGGATGCTGCGACTCGCTCCCGATCGGTTCGGCTTCAACGTGAACGAGTGGCGTGATGTCGGAACGTTCTGGAAGTCACGCGATGAACCCGATGCTCCGTTCCCGGTCGCTCTCGCGATCGGACTCGACCCGGCGCTGATGATCGCGGGCGGGGTCAAGACCCCGGTTGACGAGCTCTTCATCGCCGGAGCGATTCGCGGTCGCGGCATCGAGGTGTGTCGGGGTCGGACGATCGACGTCGACATCCCGGCGGCGGCGGAGATCGTGGTCGAGGGTCTTCTTCATCCCGCGGATCGAGCCTTGGAGGGCCCGCTCGCAGAGTTCCACGGGTATCACGGCGAGGAGTGGAACAGCCCGACATTCGAGGTCACCTGCATCTCCTGGCGTGATGAGCCGATCTACCAGACGATCATCCCCGGGTGGTACGAGCACATCTACATCGGCAACGTGTTGCCTCGTGAGCCCTTGCTCCGGCGATTCGTTCGACACCTGGATGCAACGGCGGACGTCCACATTCCGCCGTATGGCAACGGGTTCCTGGCGATCATTCAGATCGATCGCGACAACCCGGGCACACCGAAGAACCTCGCGATGGCGGCCATGGCCGCCCACATCAACATCCGCAACGTGATCGTGATCGACCGAGACGTCGACATGTACGAACCGTCGGAGATCCAGTGGGCGTTGACCAACCGCGTGCACTGGACCGATGACGTATTCGTCGCCCCGGGGGCACAGGGCCACGAGATGGACCCGACCGCGGACCAGCGAGGTGTCAGCACCAAGGTCGGCATCGACGCCACCTACAAGCGTGAGCGCCGCGAGTACGGAGACCGAGTCTCCTACCCGCCGGTGGATCTCTCGGCATACCTTCGCTGATGCGTCGGATCATCGTCGCAATCACGGGGGCCAGTGGTTCTGTCTACGGAATCCGTTCGCTGGAGCTCCTGCGCTCGATCGACGACGTCGAGACTCACCTGGTCATGTCAGGCCCGGCCAAGACCACACTGGCGATCGAGACCGAGCGATCGGTGGCGGAGGTCGAGTCTCTGGCCGACCACGTGCACGGGATCCGCAACATCGGTGCGCCGATCAGCAGCGGCTCGTTTCGCACTGCCGGCATGGTGGTCGCCCCGTGTTCGATCAAGTCGTTGTCGGCCATCGCCAACTCGATGTCAGGCGACCTGATCAGTCGGAGCGCAGATGTCACGCTGAAGGAGCGCCGGCCATTGGCGTTGATGGTGCGTGAGACACCCGTCCATCTGGGTCACCTGCGTCTGATGCAACAGGTCGCGGAGATCGGCGCCGTGATCTGTCCACCGGTACCGGCGTTCTACAACAAGCCTGAATCGCTCGATGACATCGTGACCCATTCGGTCGGACGCACACTCGAGCACCTGGGAGTCGAGGTGGAGGGCCTCAACCGCTGGGGAGACGGCTAGGGCCGGAACATCTCCGCCGAGCGTTGAATGAACGCCGCGGCGCCCTCGGTGTCGAGGACCGGAAGCTGAAACTCGTCGATGTCGTTGTCGGCCATGAGGGCACGGAGTTCGGCAGCACATTCGGCAGTGGTGCCGGAGATGACGAACGACGACACCCAGTCGGGATCGATGTGGCGGGCTGCGGCTCGCGGGCCGCCATCGGCCAGATCTGATCTGATGTTCGCGACATGCTCCGGGGTCATGCCGATCAGCTCCTTCACCTCGGGAGGGGAATCCACCAACCGGAATGTGAGCTGCGCCCGCGCCGCGTCGTACTCCTCGTCGGTGATCGCGATCATCGTCGAGTAGGTGATCCGGAATGGTCGATCACCACAGGCCTGGCGGAGGGATCGGGTGTGTGAACCGAGGAGATCCTTGTGGATGTAGCTCAAGTTGAACCCGTCGGCGAGCTGCCCGCCGAGCGCAGTCATTCTCGGACCGCGGCCGGCAAGGATGATGTCGATCCCCGGTCTGGCGTAGTCGAGCTTGGCCTTGCGGAACGAGAAGGCATGGCCGGCGTGATCGACACGCTCGCCGGCGAACAGTCGCCGAAGGCAGGTGACCATCTCCGACACCGCGGTCACCGGACGGATGCGTTCGATTCCCAGTGGGTCGAGCGTGAGGCCCCCACCGGCACCGATCCCCACGAACGCCCGGCCGCCGCTGAACTCATCGAGTGAGGCGATCGCGGCCGCCGTGGCGCCAGGGTGACGAACGAACGGATTGGTGATGCCCGGACCGAGCGGGATCCGCTGAGTTCGTGCCGCGATGGCGGTGAGCGTGACATAGACGTCGCGTGTGACCAGACCCTCGTCATAGACCCAACAACGGGCGGCACCGAGTTCCTCGGCCAGAACCGCCAGGTCGGCGATCTCGGCGACGGGCCCTTCGGGCATGAGGCTGACCGAGAGGGGAAGTGTCATTTGGGCACCCCTCCGAGGACCCCGACCGCTCGATGCTGCAACCCGGTGAGGCGTGGACCGAACCGGCTCTTGAGGTCTCGCCGCACGACGTCGGCCGTGTTTCGGCCGGCCGCGCCGAAGATTCCCGCCCCAGGAAACGTCCCGGCTCCGGAGAGGTACAGGCCGCCGATGGGGGAGCGGTACCGCGTGAGCGCTCGCTGATTTCCGAGCAGGGCGGCCAGCGGGGACCCGGCGTAGGACGGAGTATGGCCTCGGTGCATCGAGAAGTCCTCCTCGTACCGGTCGGGGGTCATGGTCCGCCTCGCCAGAAGGGTACTCTTGAGCTCGGTTTCGAGGAATTGTGACCAGAGTCCGAGCCACCGATCGGGCTCCGGGGAACTGGCCCAGCCGCCGTTCAATGCGTAAGGCGTGTACAGGACTTCGAGGCTCAGCACATGGTTTCCATCGGCGGAGAGCATCGTCGGGTCGAGGACGGACGGCACGTTCACGAGCAGGGTCGGTTCCGCCGAGACTCGACCGAGGTGGCGATCGACGTGGGCTGCGGCGAGCGCCTCCGGGCTTGGTGAGACGATAGCCGTGGGTTCGAGCATTTCCACGTTCGGGAAACGTTCGGCCAACAGCGGAGCGTCGCGATACTTCGGGAGTTCGGAGATGACGCCATCGAGTTTGGACTCGTAGCCGTCCTTGACCTCGCGGTCTCGCCATTGGCGAACGTAGCGCCGTGTCCACGCGGGAGCTTCGTCGATCCAGTCCACGAACACCCGGTGTGGATCACAGGCGGCGACCACCACCGATGACGTCAACTCGGTCCCGTCATCGAGCCTGACTCCGACCGTGCGTCCGTCACGAATGAGAAGCCGATCAACCCGAGCATCGCAGCGGACCCGGCCACCCGCCTGTTCGAATGACACTCGGGTGGCTTGGGTGAGTGCGCCGCTTCCGCCCATGGGTCGGCCACTCCGGATGATGTGGCGGCTGGCGTAGGAGATCGCGGCGAGGCCGGTCCCTGCCGCCGAGGGGGGCACTCCCCAGACGGTGGGGCCGGTGGACACCGCCGGCATCGTCACGTGCCAGTCGTCGAAGTAGTCGGAGAACACGTCGTCGACGCTGCGGCGGCTCCAGTCGAGCAACCGAGCGGCTCCCTTGGCGCGACTCGAAACCGCTCGCGTCATCATCCGTCCTGTGCCGGGCTTCGTGCGGGCCATGTCGAGGACGAGTTGGGCGACCGGGAGAGCATCGCGGAGGTACCGCCGGTACCCCTCGACCTGGTGCGGGTGTGATGCAGCCAGCGAGTCGAGGGTTCGATCGGCGTCGTGGAAGAAGGCCCAGGGCTCGGATCCGTCATGGAACATGTGGAGGCTGCTGGCCTCGGGCTCGAGATAGCGGAGTCCGTGGGACTCCAGTTCGAGTTCGTCGATGACCGGCATTCCTCGGATGAAGGTGTGGTCGCAGCTGCAGATGTTGAAACGTGCGCCGAGGTCAGAGACCGTCGAGGCGCATCCGCCGACTTCGGATCGCGCCTCGATCAGTTCGGTGTCGATCCCGGCCCGCGCGAGGTAGGCGGCGCAGATCAGACCATTGTGTCCTGCTCCCACGACGATCACATCCGGCACGGATCGAGACTACCGAAAAAGGGTGCGCACACGAATCTCGGACGCCGGGGCGAGCATCAGGATGTCGACCCCTGACGGTCTCTGATCGCTTGCCAGACGCGGTGAGGCGTGAGCGGCATCTCGAGGTGGCGCACACCGAGGTGGGACACCGCGTCGATCACCGCGTTGTGAATTGCCGGGGTCGAACCGATTGTGCCGGACTCACCGATCCCCTTCACGCCGAGCGGATTGCGTGGGGTGGGCGTCTGCATCGTGTGGACCTCGAACGATGGCAGCTCAGCCGCGCTGGGCATCGCGTAGTCCAGGAGCGAAGCGGTGATCGGATTGCCGTATTCGTCGTACCGCACCTCCTCGAACAGTGCTTGGGCAGCCCCTTGGCCGATCCCGCCGTGTTGTTGGCCGGCGACGAGGATGGGATTGAGGATCCGGCCACAATCGTCCATCGCAACGTGGCGAAGGAGTTCCACGCGGCCCGTGTCGCGGTCCACTTCCACCACGGCCAGGTGGGCACCGAACGGGTAGGTGGCCCCCGAGCTCTCGAAATCGATTTCATGGGAGAGCCCGGGAGTCATGTCGGGAGGGCGGATTGCCTCGTCGTGGCTTGCTCGCGCCAGCTCGGACCAGGACATGGTCGTCGTCGGGACACCCGCAACCTGCGCTCCGTCGGCCGTGAGGACGATGTCGGCCGGACTCGCCTCGAAGATGTGGGCGGCGAGTACCTGGGTCCTTTCCCGGACCGTTGTCGCGGCAGTGTGAATCGCCGAACCGCCGATCTGCATCGACCGGGACCCCATGGTGCCCATTCCTCGAGGCACCAAATCAGTGTCGGAGTGGAGAATGGTGACCTTGTCCATCGAGACACCGAGTGCTTCGGCGATGATCATGGAGTACGTGGTGATGTGGCCCTGTCCATGTGGGCTCGTGCCGACGCGTGCGACCACGCTGCCGTCGTCGAGCACCTCGACCGAGCCGTACTCGGACCCGAGGTTGCCGGGCGCGGTGACCTCGACGTACGTGGCGAGGCCGATCCCGAGCAGCAGGTTGTCGCCAGCTGCTCGGCGCGCCGCCTGATCACGGCGGAGGGCGGGATAGTCCGCGCTCAAGAGGACAGCGTTCATGGCGGCGTCGTAGGACCCAGAGTCATAGCTGGCGCCCGTGAGGGTCGTGAACGGGAACGCCCCCGGCGAGATCAGGTTCCGGCGACGCATCTCGACGGGGTCGAGACCGGTCTCCTCGGCGGCTGCGTCCATCAGGCGCTCGATGAGTTGAGCGGCTTCAGGTCGACCCGCTCCCCGATAGGCAGCGATGGTGGTGGTGTTCGTCACGACAGCGCGCGCCTGGTAGCGCAACCGTGGGATTCCGTAAACCCCCTGGATCATGTGTTGCGTGAACGTCGTGAGTAGGCCGGCGAGTCCCGGATACGAACCCGCGTCGGCCAACGCGACCACATCGAGGCCGGTGATGACGCCTTGGCTGTCGAACCCGAGTCTGGCTGACATCGTGTACCCGCGGCCCTGGTTGAGCGCGACCATGTCCTCACCCCGCGAGGGCGTCCACCTCGCCGGTCGATTCAACCGACGGGCGATCTCAGTGACCAGGAGGAACTCGACGTAGGCACCCGCCTTGGATCCGAATCCGCCACCCACTGTGGAGGTCGTCACGCGTAGCTCGTCGCGCGTCAGTCCGAGCGGTTCGAGGAGTAGATCTCGAACCACGATCGGATTCTGAGACGGAATCCACAGTGTGATCCGGTTGCCATCAGGGACGGCGAGCGCCCCGTTCGGCTCCATGGGAACGCCGGCCAAGCGTTGGCTCGTCATGTCCAGCGAGACGACCTGGTGAGCGTCTTCAACCGGATCCACGTCGAGGTTGAGGCCCGTTTCGA
Organism: Acidimicrobiaceae bacterium; assembly: GCA_016845585.1. Classification (GTDB taxonomy): domain Bacteria; phylum Actinomycetota; class Acidimicrobiia; order Acidimicrobiales; family Aldehydirespiratoraceae; genus JAACCU01. The sequence goes on from JAERSO010000143.1 coordinate 12,290, forward strand.
AGCAGACGTTGGTTCCCATGGCGGGGAACAGAAGCGGTGCGTCGTCACCGACGGCGTGGGTGGCGGTGAGCACATGATCGAGCGGTTCGATCTCCGCGAGGACGAGCTCGGCCGCATCGACGGCGAGAGCGAGCGTCTCCGCGACGACGGCGGCGACGATGTCACCGACGAATCGCACGCGATCGTGGGCGATGGGCGGCCGAGCGAAACCCGGATCGATCATGGGTATGGGAATGAGTGGGTCGAGTCCGAGATCCCGGGCCGTGAACACGCCAACGACTCCTGGCGCACGCCTTGCCTCGGTGGCGTCCAGCTCGACCAGCTCGCCGTGAGCGACGGTCGAACGGACGAAGACAACCCGAACGGCGTGCTCCGCATTCACGTCCTCGAGGAACAAGTCCTCGCCCCGAAGAAGACTGGCGTCCTCGCGTCGCCGGACGGCGTTGCCCAGAATCGAACCCTCGGTGTCCATCAGCTCGCCGATCCTGTTGTTGCCGAGCAGGCCGAAACAATCACCGTGAGCATTGCCGAAAGGTACACGTTCCCGACACCAGCGAGTTCAGCCTCAGTAGCTGCCCGGGGTGAAAGTGAGTTCACCGCTGACTCTGGGGACGCGAACGATGACGGAGTGGGCGGTGTGTTCGAGCGAGGTGCCATCGATTCCGGTCAGCTCCCAGACCCGGGGCTCGGCCCCGACGATCCGGAACGTGGTCCGCGACGATGGGTCCTCGTCGTGCACGTCGAGTGTGAGGTGCAGGGCGCCATTTCGCCACTCGGCGGTGCTGAGCGCGACGTTCGGGAAGTCGACGCCGGCCACCTGGGGTTGCGGCTCGATCGGCGCCGCGGACAAGCGCTCCCACCGTCCGGGCCCGGCTGCTTCGGCCGCGGCGAGGAATGCGTTGTACTGACCCCGCGGATGCTCCTCGTCGAGCCCGAGGCCCCAGGTGAACTCGCCTGAGACGTGATCCCACGTCGGTTCGTACGACGCTTCGATCGCGGCAACCAGCCGTTCCTCCAGGTTGGTGAGTCCCCACTCTCGGGCGAGTACGAGCGACGAGCCATAGCCCCGCGACGCTCGGATCGGGAGGGAGACGTCGCCGCCGAGACCCATCGACGAGTAGGCGGCCTCGAACAGTCGCTGGGCGTCGTCAGGCATCTGCGGGGCCGCGTAGTAGGCGGTCGTCAAGGCCATCGAGACCGGCAGTCGGTGGTGTACGTCGAGCGTCGGGTCGTAGTAGAGCGTCGTCTCGGTCGGAGTGCCGCCATCGAGATCGAGGTAGTGCTCGCGGGCGTAGCTCCACCATGGATCGAACGCGTCAGCGTGGTGGGTGGTGCCGTGTCGGTTGTCGTGCAGCCTCAGACCGAGGCCCGCTCCGGCCAGTCAAAACGGCCAGACCTTGGTGTTCTCTCAATGGCAGCCGATCGGGGCGGCCAGCCACTGCTGTTTGAGATGGTCGGCGATCTGGGAGTGCGTCCAGGTGAAGGTGTTGTCGCCGTCGCGGATCATGTCGAACGGTTCGTTCCAGCGGTCGTCGTCGGCGATCATCGACCTGATGCCGAGCAGCACGAGGAAGAAGCCCTTGTAGAAGAGCATCCCGTCGGCGGCCACCGGATCCATCTGGACACCCCACGGCTCGGTTCCGTTCGCGGTCCATCCGGGAACGTCGTAGTCGCCCCAGAGATCAGGCGGGATCAGACCGCGAAAGGCGTCGGGGTAGTTGGCTCGGTCGGGGTCGGGACCGAACTGGGTGAGCCAGTCGGCGGCCGACCACCAGCCGGTGTGGCGCTCGATCAGTTGGTCGAGGATGCCGACGTAGGGCTCGGTCCAGGCCGGCGTGCGGTGCGCCATCAGCCCCATCGCGTAGGACGAGTCGACCAGATCGAAACGGTGCCAGCTCGCCATCGGTGGATCGGACCGGTCGTCCCAGTGCGGGTGAGGGCGGCCGTCACGATCCCAGTTGTCGGGCGTGTTGGCCTTGCGGTGCAGATACCGCAGCCATCCGAGCGACCGGTCCGAGAGTGTCATGAGCCGAGACCTTACTGGTCGGCGATGACCCTTCGGTGGCTCGCTCCCGACTTTGCTGAGCACTCATCGATCGCGCCGCAGATCCGGCCCTGTCGGCGATTCGGCGGGAGCAGCAGCGGTCGAACACACTGGAGTCATGAAACTCGGACTGTCGATCGGATACTCGGGCGCGAAACTGGCGATACCGATCGAGCGCATCCAGCTCGCCGAACACCTCGGCCACGACTCCGTGTGGACCGCAGAGGCCGACGGGTCGGACGCCATCACGCCGCTCGCGTGGATCGCGGCCGAGACCGAACAGACCGACCACAAGGAAGCCGTGGAGCTGATGGCCGACCTCGCGGGCACCAACGCCACGAGCTGAACCAGGGGAGCAGGATGGATTTCGACCGTTTCGAGTGGCTGGCCCAGACCCACGAGGCAGCCATCGACCCCGATCGTCTGATCGTCGACGCGCATCATCACCTGTGGGATCGGGCCGGGAGCACGTATCTCGCGCCGGAGCTTCTCGCCGATCTGACCGGATCGCACAACGTTGTGCGCAGTGTGTTCGTGGAGTGCATGTCCGAGTACGACCCGCAACGGGCGGAGCACCTCCGGCCGGTGGGTGAGACCGAGTTCGTCCGGCGACAAGCGGCGGCCACCGAGGAGATGTCGGGTGATGCGGGCCCGACGATCGGCGCCATCATCGGCTACGCCGACATGATGCTCGGCAGCGCCGTGGAAGAGGTGTTGACTGCACACGTCGAGGCCGGCGGCGGCTCGTTCCGCGGAGTTCGGCATGCGACGTCGTGGGACGCGAGCGATCGCATCCGCGAGGGCCACTGCAAGCCGTTCGAGCAGATGATGCGGACCTCCGAGTTCCACGCTGGGGTACGCACGCTCGCCGGAATGGGTCTGACCTTCGACGCCTGGTTGTTCCACCCCCAGCTTGACGATGTCTGTGCGCTCGCCGACGCGGTCCCAGAAGCGACGATCATCCTCGATCACCTCGGCGGCCCACTCGGTATCGGTCCGTACTCCGACGACCGCGACGCCGTTCGAACCGATTGGCGTGCTGGCATCAGCCGGGTCGCGCAACGCGAGAACATCGTCGTGAAGGTGGGAGGGATCGGCATGGAGATGTACTACGGGATGGGCTGGGCCGAGCTTCCCGCCCCACCCGGTTCCGAAGAGGTCGCGGCCCACTGGTCCGACGACGTGCGGTACTGCATCGACACGTTCGGCCCCGACCGGTCGCTTGCCGAGTCGAACTTCCCGGTCGACCGGTCGACCCTGCCGTATCCGGTTCTGTGGAACGCGCTCCAGATCATCGCCGACGACTACGCCAACGCCGAGCAGGACCGCATCTTCTCGGGAACCGCTACCGAGGTGTACCGACTGGACGGGTGACCGCCCTCGAGCCGGAGTTCGCTCAGGAGGAAGTGTTAGTTGTCGTTGTCCCAGGGATCGATGCCGAGACGAGAGGACAGATAGCCGGGATCGGTTGCAAACCATTCCGCTGCGGCGCCGTAGACCATCTCGTGACCCTCCGAGAAGTAGACGAGCAGCACCCCGGCCGACGATCGAGCGAAGACCGGATCGGGATCGCTGCTGTCGAAGTGGGTCTCGATCGTGACCGCGTCAGCAGCCTCGCCAGGCACTCGGCCTCGGCGTAGGAGGTCGACGTCGTCCTCGCTCAGGCGGTCTTCCGGGTCGGCCAACGCGTTGAAGACGTCGGCACCGGCGTTGCGCATCACGTACGGATCGCGAATTCCCTGGCTGATGAAGACCGGGATCCGGTGCTCGCGCAGCGTTTCCATGTACGTCATGGGACTGCGCGTCAGGCACTCGTCCTGGACCGGACCTTCGTTGCGCGGGTCGCCGAGGCAGGCCGTCCGGATGTCGCCCCAATACCCGAGGCCGTTCGACTGGGCGAAGGAGTAGAAGTCGCTGAGGTCGTGGGGTGGCCCCAGGAGGACACTGCGGCGACCTTCTCGGGATGCTGCCCGGCGACGAGGAGCGCCATCATCCCGCCCCCGGAGTAGCCGACGACGAACACCCGACTCGCGTCCACGCCCTCCTGGGCGACGGCATGGTCGATCGCATCAGCGACGTCCTGGACCGCGAGTTCTGACCCCACGGCGTTGGCATCGTCGTTCTTGCCCCGGAACTCGGGAGCGATGACGGCCCATCCGTTCTCCTGCGCCCACTGTGCGAACGGGATTCCTGCGTGCTGGGTGTACCGCGAGCTCCAGGAGTGCAGGATCACGAGCACCGGTTGATCATGGTCGCCTCTCGGCGGGAGCCAGAGGACGGGCTGCTCGGTGCCGTCGGCCGTGGAGACGAGATCGAGCTCCTCGAGCCCGTCGATCGAGCGTCGCCATCGCGAGATTCCCTGTGTCGTGAGGGCGGTGTAGTCCTGGATGGTGTCGATCCGTTCGAGCGACTCGAATGTGACTGACGCGAGTGATCGATGCCTGGTGGTCGGGCTTGCAGTCGTCGTGGTGGTCGTCGGCTCGGCTGGTTCGTCCACAGCTGCAAGCATCGTGGTGGGTGCCGCGGTCATGGTTATGGAGACGGTGGTCGTCGGGGCCGTCGTCGGCAAGGGGACGGATGTCTCGGCAACCGTTCGCTCGATGCTGGCAGCAACGGAGGGGTCTGCGGTATCGTCGCTGATGGCGATCATTGCCATCAGCACCACGAGCAGCACGAACAAGGCCCCCCCGTGCTGGAGGGACTGCACCTTGTCCCCCATCAGCCGCAATTCCCCTCCAATCTTTGCGCGGATTCGCACGAGACCTGCCGATGGGGTATCGGCAGCAGAACTGCGCTGATGAAGGACTAAAGGAGCTGAGCATGGGGCGAATCCCCGCTCTGGATGGATTGCGCGCCATCGCGATCGCGATGGTCATCGGGTATCACGTCGACAAGAATATCGTGCCGGCCGGGCACTGGGGTGTCCCCCTGTTCTTCGTTCTGTCGGGGTTCGTGATCACGAGTTCGATCTGTGCCGAGGTGGACCGGACCGGTCGACTCGATCTCGGATCGTTCTACCGGAAGCGTCTGCTCCGGCTGTACCCCGCCGTGCTGGCCGTCTGTGTGGCCATGCTCGCGGTGGGAACGACGTGGTCGCTCGTTCTGCCGACGCTCGGTGGATACGCCAACTATGCGCGCATCGGTGGTCTCGGTCTCGGCCGTCTGACGCACACCTGGTTCATCGCGGTGATCATCCACTTCTACCTCCTGTGGCCGTTGGTCATGCGGTTGATCCCGGCCCGCCACCGGACCAAGGTCATCGGCGGTCTCGCGCTGACGGCAGTCGTCTGGCGAGCCATTGCGATCGGTGTGATGTCGCCGGGTTGGGTCTACAACGCGACCGATACCAACGTTGCAGGACTCCTCGTGGGGAGCTATTTGGCCGTCGCTGCTCCCGGGAACTGGCGATCTGCCGGATGGTCGATTCCGGGCATTCTGGGCCTCATGCTGCTCCCGGTGTTCGGCGATGCGGGTCGAGGCGTCTTCTGGGGCGGGTTCCTGGCCCTGGCGCTCGCGGCGATGGCTGTGCAATACGCGCGAACGGGTCCAGCGTGGTTGGAGGGCCGGATCCTCCTGCGCGTCGCCGAAGTGTCCTTCGGGCTCTATCTCTGGCACTACGTGTTCGTCCGCTCGGACATCGCCCTCTGGGTGGCGGTCGTTTCGACCGCGGCCGCCACCGTTGCCTCGTGGTGGCTCGTGGAGCAGCCGGTGCTGCGCTGGGACGCCCGGCTCCGGGCTCGAACCCGCGATTCTGAGTCGTTTGGCCCTACCACAGCGAACACTGGGAGCGGCAAAATGGAGGACGTGTAGTGAGATTTCCGAGCGGAGTCGACACGGACGGGCGAGCCGTAGTCGAGCGCGTGGTACCGGCGTACCCAGCGTACGACATGTGGGTGGATCCGTTCGAAGGAGGGCAGACGAATGCGAACTGGGCGTACACGATCTTGAAGCGGTTCGTCTTCCTCGTGGCGGTGTTGAACGTCTTCGTCCTTGCCGGGCTCCTGGTCTTCCACCCCGGTTCCAGCGATGATGCGACCGCGGCGGTGTCCGGTGATGAGTCGGCCGCGCCCGACGAGCCGGTGGCCACGTCCGATTCGGTGGACGCGGCGGTCGAGTTCGAGGTCGCTGACGACTCGACAGCGGACCCCACACCGATCGCCGACGATGGCGCGCAGACGACCGGCGGCCCACTTCCCGTGGACACACAGGACGTGTCCGTCAACGCGGTCTATCCGCCCCCGTATCCGGACCCATTCGAGCCCACGGCCAATGAAGTGCAGGCGGATGCGAAACGAATGGGCACCATGGCGGCCTACGCAATCACGAACTACGAGGCCGATTCCTCGCTGTCCGATGTCGTGGCCACGCTTCCGCGGCTCGATCCCGACTTCGCCGGTGCCACGGTGTTGCAGGTGCAGAGCGTGCACCACCCCTCGATGTGGTCACGCGGCACGGTCGAGTACGCGCAACTCGGCGGGCACCTCGATGGTCGGATCTCGATCATCGTCGTGATCCGCCAGGAACTGGGTCTCGTGGGCAGCGGAGATCCCGAACGCATCGAGACCCGAACGATGGAAGTGCGTCTCGCTCGTTCGGAATCGGGCGCGTGGGGTCTCGAGACGATCGCCTCGGCCGGTGGACAGCCGCTCGATCGTCCGGCCGACCTCTCGCCATTGGCCGCTGCCGTGGTCGATCATGAGCTGATCGATCTGCCCGACACCGGCGTCTGGGACATCTACGCCGGCTACATCGACGAGCAACTGTTCCAGGTGATGCTCGACATCGCGGAGCGCACTCCGTACTCGGTCGTCGTGTTGCAGACCGGTCACTCGTACAACGTCTTCGGAACGAACCGAGTGAGCAATCATTCGGTCGGGAAGGCCGTCGACATCTACAAGCTCGAGTCCGAGCTCGTGATCGACGCTCACGACCCCTCGTCAGAGTTCTATGCGCTGTCCGAGTGGGTGGTGTCGCGCTACGACATCAAGGAGTTCGGGAGTCCGTGGCGGTTCCCTGACGCGGTTGCCCACACGTTCACCAACCAGGTCCACCACGACCACTTGCACATCGGCGTCTACCCGTATCCGACGTCGCCGAATCCGCCGCCGGAGCCGGCCGCGGTGCTTTCGGACTCGGAGTGAGCTCGGAGGTCCCACGCGCCTTCCTGCCGGACCACACCCCACGCGAGCGCTCGTCACCGATCAGTAGCTGAAGGTGGGGCTGGGCTCGGTCAACTCGGCTCTGATCGCGGCGGCGAGTTCGGCGGTGAGTTCCGTTGGATCGCCCGGGGCGAGGCGGGCGACGTAGCTCATCTTGCCCAGGTCGCCGATCGGTGGGCCGAGGTCCCATTCGACGCTTCCGACGGGAGCACTGCGGCGATTGATGAGCGCGACGCCGACGCCGGCCCGCACGGCCGATGCCACACTCTCCAGGCTCGCACCGCTGAAGACGGTGGTATAGCGGAGATCTGCCGAACTGAGCGCTGACTCGGCCAGCTGACGCGTGATGCTCCCCTTGGTGAACGTCGCCAGCGGCAGATGCGCAGAATCGAGGAACGTTCCCTCACCGGCGATCCAGATCAGATCATCTCGCCACAGCACGTGATCAGTCGGACGGACTTCCTTGTCGGGCACGAGCGTGAGCGCGATGTCGAGTTCGCCGTCGTCGAGCATCGTCTCGATCACCCGGGCCCCGTCCCCGATGCGGAACACCACGGTCGACCGAGGGTGAGCGTGGCGGAAGTGACCGAGCAGGACGGCGACCTGTTCGGCGAACCGCTCCTCGCCGGCGCCGAGGCGCACCGTGCCTCGAATGGCCGAACTCGAGAGACGCGCCACCGCATCGTCGTGGGTTGCGACCAGGGAGCGCGCGTAGGGGAGCAGTTCCGCTCCGGTCGGGGTGGGTCGGAGTGCGTGTCCGGAGCGAACCAGGATGGGGGTGCCGATTCGCTCCTCGAGCCGGCGGAGCCGCAGACTCACGGCGCTCTGGCTGATGGTCAACTCGGCCGCGGCCTTGGTCATGGTCCCGCAATCGAGGACCGCGACGAAAGTTCGCATCGATTCCACATCGAGCTGCATCAGGTGATATTACAGAACCTGCACACAAACCCGAGAATGTGTCTCTTTCAAATGGTAGGAGTTCACGTCAGACTCGGGTCTTGCGCACGTATGCCCCCTCCTTGGACGACGTGCGACAACCGCGTGAGGCGGGCGATGTGTCACGCAGCATCGCCCGCCTCAGCGGCCCTCAACGGTCGGCATGGTCGAGAGAGGTTCGATGACTCGGGCAGAACTCGTGTTGTTGGTCATCGCCGTGTTGCTTCTCGGCGTGTCGCTCGTCTCCAAGATCGTGCCGGTGGGCAAGAAGGCCGTGCTGTTCTCCGCCGGCGCGGTGATCGTCGCGAGCCTGAGCGCGCTGTCTGAACCCGCGGGCGGGATCTCAGTGTCGGACACGGCGACGATCGACTACACCACTATTGCTGCGGTCCTCGTCTGGCTGAGCGCCGCGTTCTTCGTCACTGCCGTGCTCAAGCACGCGGTGTACCCGATGCGATTGTCGGCCAGCGGGGTGCCCACGACGCCCCTGCTCCTGCAACGCCTCATCAGCTCCGTGGTCTACCTGGCCGTGCTCACGGGAGTCCTTCAGTTCGTTCTCGACACGTCGGTCACCGCGATCGTCACTGCGTCGGGCGTGGTCGCCTTGATCCTCGGCTACTCGAGTCGCAACATCATCGAGCAGTTCTTCTCAGGCATCGCGATCACGGCCGACGACCCGTTCCAGATGGGCGACCTCATCCAGATCAACGGCGAGTGGGGATGGGTACACGACGTGAGCTGGCGAAGCATCACCTACCTCGACACCGACGATAACTACGTCGTTGTCCCGAACAGCGTGGTGACGGCGAGCAACATTCTCAATCTCGACCGACCGGATCAAACCACGCGTCGAACGATGACCATACGTGTCGAGTACAACGTGCCGCCCCGTGTCGTGATCGATGAGATCGAAGCAGCGATGAAAGAATGTCCGCACATCGCGGACCACCCGTGGAACTATGCCGCCTTCCTCGAGTTCGACGAGATCGGCATGAAGTACCGGATCGCCTTCTACCTGAATCACTACAACGACTGGTTCGTTGCGAGCGACGAGCTCTTCAATGTCATCTGGTACCGATTCGCACGCAAGCAGATTCGGTTTGCCCACCATCGGAACCTCAACTACATCGGGAGCGAGGACGAGAAGCGAGGGCTCTACGGCTCGGCCTACGACGAAGCCCGCTGGCGAGACCTCGTCGCCCGGTTCAAAGAGGTACCGATGTTCGAGGGCATGACGGTCGACGACATGGAGGAACTGGCGCAGCTGGCGACCCTACGGGTGATGGGTCCGCCCGAACTCATCATGGTGGCCGGATCGGAGACGACATCACTGTTCTTGGTGGCGGAGGGGATCGCCGACCAGTTCGAGGTGGACGAGAAGGGGGCTGAGACCTGGATGGCAACGGTCAGCCATGGCGACACGGTGGGCCTGATGTCGATGTTGACCGGCGCACCGCCGAGGACCACCGTGCGAGCTCGTACCGAGGTCGCCGTATGGGAGATTCACAGCGAGTCACTCCACGCACTCTTCGAGCGAAAGCCCGAGGTGATGACCAACATCGCCGGCAACGTCGCCCGTTGGCAGGCGGAGGAGGACCAGACCCTCAACCAGATGGCCAGCGGCCGCAACGTTGCGGACGCAGAGATCACCAGTCGGACGATCGCATTGAAGAAGCGGATCGCCGGGTTCTTCGATCGACGAAACGACGACGGGCCCGATGTCATCGAAGCGCCCCCGCCGGACCGTGCCAAATGGGGCATCGACGTCGAAGCCGAGGACGCCGAAGCGGGGTTCGATGTCGAGGAGCACCGGCTGCGCCGATGAATGGCTGCGTTCGAACCCCATGCGGTGCCGCTCGACGGGCCGACGGGTCAGTGGTGTCGCCCGCGAATGGAAACATCTGGAACTGATGGGCGGGACAAGACCGTCGGCCTCGGCCTGGCCGGGCTGCTCGTGGCCGCACTGCTGTTGCGTGTGTACCGGGTCGGCGAGGACAGCCTCTGGTTCGACGAGATCCTGAGCTACCGGCGAGCCACCACAGGGTTTGGCGATGCGTACGACCTGATGCGCGACGGCACTCATCCGCCGGGATTCACGCAGGTCGTGCAGCGTCCGTGGTTGGCATTCGGCGACAGCGAGTTCATGGTCCGGTTTCCGAGCGTCGTTCTCGGCACCGCCACCGTCGGGCTGACGTACATGCTGGGGCGTCGCGTCGGTGGGCGATCCGTGGGCCTCGCAGGGGCAGCGCTGCTGACGGTGCTGCCCCTGCACCTCTACTACAGCAGAGAGGGGCGGATGTACGCCCTGCTCGCCTTCCTGGTCACCGGCTGGATACTTGCCCTCTCGACAGCCGATCGACGAAACGACGTCCGGTCGTGGTTGCTCTACAGCCTTCTCGGCGCAGCCGCCATGTACACCCACTACTACGCCGGCTTGACCCTCGCCGCGACGGTCGCCGTCTCCGCGTGGTTCTATCTGGCCAAGGGGGCCGACCCCGAACGTCGTCGACGCTGGATGATCGCAACCGCGGGGATCGGCGTGCTCTTCGTGCCCTGGTTGCCGACGTTCTGGCACCAGCTCCGCGACGATCCCGTCAGCCACCTCGAGACCCGGCCGCTGGGTGAGATCGCGCTGGTGCCGATCCAGTTCTTCACGGCTCATGCGGGAGCATCCTCGATCGAGATCGTCGTTGTCGCAACGGCCCTCGTGGTCGTCATCGGACACGGCATCGTTCACCTGCTCGAGGCGGCGCGGCCGGCCGCGCAGATCGACCTGACCAAAGCGGCGATCGTCGCGGCTCTCCTCGGCACGCTCCTGTTGGCTCTGGTGGCCGAGGTCCTGCGGTCGCTGATCTCCGTGCGCTACTTCGTCGGCATCCTCTCGTTCGTGTGCATCGTCGCCGCGGGTTTCGAGTCGTCGAGAAGACAGCCCGCAATCCTCGTGGCCTCGCTGGTGCTCGTGGTCGTCAGCCTCGTTCACGCTGTTCCGACGGTGCTCGACACATGGCGCCCCGAGTTCGAAGCTGCCACTGACCGGATCGAGTCACGGCTCGAGTCGGACACCACGGTCGTGCTCATCGGCCCCGAGGATGCCCGCATTCACGCAACGGGGTTCGACCACTACCCCGATCCGGCGCCGGGCGCCGGGCTCGTCGACATCGACCTCGCCGAAGGTGCCTTGCAGGATGCGCTCTCACAGATCGACCCGGGGAGTTCGGTCGTCTGGGTCATGCAGTACGCCACGATCGGTCCGATCGGCGTCCCGAACGGATTCGCCCTCGCCTCCGAGGAACGGTACGACTCGCGGTTCTTCTCCAATGGTCGGGTGATGTCACTCACGCGACTCGAACGCGTGCCCTGACCAGCGCGACAGAGTCTCAGAATCGCCCGTCAGTGAGGGCATGGTGACCCTTGAGCCTGATTGTCGTCGAGATCGCTGACCGACAACCCCAGGGCCGCGGTCCCGCCGAGACGGCTATCGGATCGGGACCTCGACGAGGTCGCCCGCGGCGTCCAGTAGCCCGACCCGCACGGTGTTGACATCGGTCCGGAGCGCGTTGGCCGGCAGCAGGACCAGGAACTGGTTGTCCGTGCCCCCGCTCTCGAACAGCGGTGAAACACCCACGATCTCGTCGTTGACGGCGACGATCGCCATGACATCCTCGGACGCATCGGGCACCCGGCCGGAGATCTCCCCGGGGAGTACCTCGTCGCCGGGGGCAGTGAGTCCGCTCAATCCATCGACGCGTGCGGTGATCGTTGCCGACTCCTCCCAGATCTCGTCGGCGTTTCGGCCGATCAGTTCCGCGCCGGGAAGGCCGGTGTACAGGCTCGTGACCGGATCCTGGCCGGGTTCCAGTGGACTGGGGACACCAGCCATCAGCCGGGCGTACTCTTCGTCGTCATCGAACTCGATGGTCCTCACCAGCGGGGCACCCTCGGTCACGGTGTACTGATTCGTCACCTTGATCGAATCGCGGTCGGCCACGGCGGCGGATCCAGCGGCGTCGCCGTCGGTCTCCCACGGCAATCCGATGTTGAGCAGGGCCGCGATGGTGGGGGTGAGGTCGGTGGTGGTCAGGTTCTCGTCGCTGACGACGCCGATCGATTGTCCGGGACTCTTGATGAGGAGGGGTGTGTAGGCCACTGCCGCCAGGTTCTCGGGGGTGAAGCTGCGCGGGTCGGTGTCAGGGGCGAACCCCATTCCGTGGTCACCGACGAGGATGATCATCGCGTCGTCGTAGAGGCCCTGCTCGGTCAGGTGATCGAGGAACTCCCCGATGACACGGTCGGTGTACTGGGTCTGGAGAATGTGGCGTTGACGAAGCACCTGCATCTCCCAGCCGGACTGAGCGATGGGGCTGTGGCGCGGAGAGTGGTACTGCGTGCCGTCCTCGCGCAAGAACCACGGAAAGTGCGGGAGGACCAGGTGTAGGTAGCCGAAGATCGGATCGTCCGAGGGGCGGATCGCAGCGAGGAAATCGGTCAGGCGGCTGGGTTGTGACGACAACGGCATCCCGAGTCGCCGATCGGCTTCGTCGTCGTCGGGAGCAAGGGACGGCTCGGGGAGTGGGACGACGCTTCCGGTCGGCGCAATGGTCATCGTGGTCGACGGAGCCAGCGTCGTCGTGGTCGTCGTGGTGGTGCTCGTCGTGGTCGAGGCGCCTGTGGTGGACTCGGCATCGAGTCCTTCCTCGAACTGGTCGAATCCTTCGGCGTCCCCAGCAGGCGCGGGGTGTAGGCGATCGGTCCATACGTCCCATGACACCGAGAGCAGGCCTCCCCAATCGCGTGAGGGTTCCGCCTCGGCTTCCACCGGTTTCGTGGTCGTCGTGGTCGTCGTGGTGGTGTCGGGTGCGACGGTGGATCCCGTCGCCGACGATGACGTCGGCGGCAGGAGGGTCGTGCTCGGTGGTGGTGGTGGCTCCAGAGTCTCGCAGCCCTCGAAGCCGCAGAGCCGAGTGAGGACCTCGCTGACCACCAGGTGATGGCTGAACGCGAGGGTGCTGAACAGATTCTCCGGATGATCGACCCACACCGGGCTGCCGAACGGATCTCTGCCATCGAGCATCCCGGGTACGGCGCTGTGCGTGAAGTTCGCCGCGGTCGTGTGGCGACGGTAGAAGGTGGCGTCCTCGGCGAACGCCGCCAGCGTCGGGTACCGGAGCGGGTCGATGACGCCGTCGTCGGTGAGGAGCGTCTGCGTGGGGAGTTCGTCGAGAATCAGCATGTACACCGACGGCAGCGCTGCCGGTTCGTCGTCGGTACCCGCGTCATCCGTGTCCGATCCTTCGTCCGCCGCCGAATCGGAGGCGACCGGCAACCTGATCGGGGCGGAGAGTTCCTGGGTTGCGGTGGCTGCTTCGATCCGTTTGGCGACCGGCGACCAGAAGCCGAACTGAACGAAGAACATGATGTTCGCCGCGGCGAGGAGCATCAACCACGACCGCATGCCCTGGAACCGGTGGTGCAGGATCCCGCCTCCCACTCCGATCGCAACGCCGATCACGAGGTTCAGCACGGTGAGGTCGGATGCCGACTTGGCCAACAGGATGCCGAACCCGCCGAGGAGCACGCCGATCACGAGATGGTGGGCAACGTCGCCAGACCGCGAATCCGCCCGGCGGATCAATTCGACGACGACGCCGAGCACGATCGGCGGAACGAGCACCACGAGCGTGGCGAAGACCAGGATCGAACGGCCCTCGAATCGGTACTGATCGAACGTGGCCGGTGCATTCCCGAGCAGATCGAGGAGCGGCTGGGCCACGACCAGCCCGGTCGCACCGAGGAGTCCGAGAAAGCGGCGAAGCACGGCGGGAACGTACCAGACAGCCACTGGAATCCGTTGGAGGTCCCGGCTCTCCGTCGCGTCGCACCGGTAGGCTGTGCGGATGCTCTCGTACTTGGATGCAGGCACCGGATCGGTGCTTCTGGCGGCTTTGGCCGGTGGCGCGGCCGGCTTTGCGGTGTTGGGTCGACTGATGTGGCACCGCTTCCTCGGCGTCTTCTCGAAGAAGCACCGTGTGATGGCCGACGAGGCGTCGGCGGAACTCGTCGGCGACGTTGCCGACGACGATGCCTGACGGCAACGCCGCACAACCGACGACATTCAACGAGGGGTCGTTTCGTGACCCGCTGAGTCGCGTCGTTCACGACGATGGCCGCATCCTGCGGGTCCTGCGCGGCGATGGTGTCACCGACTTCGAACAGGTCGAGTCGACGGGGTTCTGGAGCGACGCCCAGGCGAACGGTTCGGTGGTCTCCACGAGTCGCACCGTCGTTCCCGACGAACTCGCGGCGGCGGGTTGGGAGCAGGCGCTCGAACACGATCGAGTGCCGGTCATCAGCTACCCCTACGAGTGGACGTTCTCGATGTTGCAGGACGCTGCTGTGCAGCAACTGCAGCTCACGCGCGCCGCCCTGGCCGATCGGCTGCTCACCAAGGACGCCACGCCCTTCAACTCTCAGTTCGTCGGTGCGGCCCCTGTCTTCGTCGATGTCGGATCCTTCGAGCGACTCCATCCCAAGGAGCCGTGGCGCGGCTACCGCCAGTTCTGCGAGCTCTTCTACAACCCGCTTCTGCTCCAGGCCGTGAACAACATGCCGTTCCAGCCCTGGATGCGGGGCTCGCTGCGCGGCATCAGTCCCGAGGTCACCCGCTCCCTACTCTCGCGGCGTCGCCGGGTGGGCAAAGGGGCGTTCGTCAATGTCGTGATGCACGCCAGGCTCGAGAAGAAGTACTCGGACAACGCGCGTGACGTCACCGGTGAGATCCGGCGAGCGGGCTTCAGCCCAAAGCTCATCGAGAGTCAGCTCGCGAAGCTCGAGAAGGTCATGGCCGGACTCGACTGGGCCGAGGCCTCATCGACCTGGTCGGAGTACACGGATCGCTCCCACTACGCCGAGAGCGACCTGCAGGCCAAGGCAGCCTTCGTCGGCGATGTGGCAGGTTCCGCCCCGCGGGCCCAGATCCTGGACCTCGGCGCCAACGACGGCTACTTCTCCCGCATCGCCAGCGATCACGCCGATCACGTGGTCGCCGTCGACGCCGATGCACTGGTGATCGACCGGCTCTACCGCACGTTGCGCGCTGAGGGCAATCGCACGATCCTGCCGCTCTACAGCGACCTGGTCGACGCTTCACCATCGCTCGGATGGCGGGCCAAGGAGCGTCCGTCGTTCGTCAGTCGGGTGAACCCCGATCTGGTGCTCGCGCTCGCGCTGGTTCACCACCTGTCGATCTCCGACACGGTCCCCCTGACCGAGGTCGTGGGGATGCTGCGTGACTACGACAGTGAGGTCGTCGTCGAGTTCCCGACCCGCGACGACCCGATGGTGAAGCGGCTGCTCCAGCGCAAGCGGACCGGCCTCTTCGACCACTACTCCCTCGAGTCGTTCGTGGACGCCCTCGAGTCGCAGTTCACCATCGAGCGCCGCGAAGAGTTGCCGTCGGGCACCCGTCACCTGTTTCACGTCAGCCCTCGCTGAGTCGTCGACCAGCCGGTCGATTCAGCTGTCGGGCTCGCCGGCGAGCTCGTGCTGGTAGGCGAACAACGCCGGCGTGCCGCCGGTGTGGACGTACAGCACGGTGTCGGTCGTCTTCGACGCTCGATCCATGGCTCCGGCCAATGCCTTGCCGGTGTACACGGGGTCCACGAGAAGTCCTTCGAGACAGGCGGCGAGGCTGATCGCCTCGTTCGTCGCCGATCCCGCCAGGCCGTAGCCGGGCGCGAGGAACTCGTCGCTGAGCACGATGTCTGCCGGCGTGACGGGGTTGTCGACATCGAGCAGGTCGGCGACCTCCGCGGTGCGGGCCAGGATGCGCTCGCGCTGTGAGGCGGCGTCGCGGCGAACGCACACGCCCGTCACCGGCACATCGCAGCCCAGCCATCGCAACCCGAACAACAGACCGCCGTGGGTGTGCCCACTTCCCGACGCCACGACGACCTCATCGAATCCGGGAGCACCGGCCTCGACCTGCTGGATGATCTCCTCTGCCGCCACCACGTAGCCGAGGGCGCCCAGCGGCGCGTGCCCGGGTGAGAGATGGATGATGTACGGGGTGTGCCCATCGGCGCGCAGGTCGGCGGCGATCGCCTCGAGGTTGCGGTCGGCGCCGGCCTCGTCCTCGCCGTCCGGATAGGCATGGATCGTCGCCCCCATCAGTCGATTCAGCAGCACGTTGCCCGAGTTGCGGTACAGCTCGTCGTCCCGGTCGACCCGGCGTTCGAGCTGGACATGGCTCTGGAGCCCCATGCGATTGCCCGCGGCGATCGCGGAGCGGACGAAGTTCGACTGCACCGCGCCGGTGATGACAAGCGTGTCGGCACGCTGGGCCACCGCCTCGCCCAGGTAGAACTCGAGTTGGCGGATCTTGTTGCCTCCCATGGCCAGGCCCGTGCAGTCGTCGCGCTTGATGACCATCGGCGCACCACCCGTGTGATGGGTGAGGTTGTGCATCGGCTCCAACGGCGTCGGCAGGTGGGCGAGCGACACGCGTGGGAGCTCCGCGAGCCGCGGCGGGAGACCGGTTGCGATCGTCATGTGCCCATCATCGCAGGTTGCGGCCTCAACCAGTGAGCGAGCCGTGGCGAGCGCACCACTCGACGAGTTGCCCCACGACCGCCCGTGCATCGTCGTCGTCGCGTCGATGGAACGCGTGCCATGGGATCGTGATGCCGTCGGCGCCGACCTTGCCGGCCGCCACCCGTCCACTGGTGATGGCGTCCTCGATGGCCCATCGGGCAAGCACCGACGTGCCGAGGCCGGCCGCCACCATCTCCACGATGGCCTCCGGAAGTTCGACCGTCTCGATCCAGGCGGGGTAGTGGTTGGACGGGCGGAACAGTCGCGCGAACTCGCGATCAGGCTCAGGTGTACGCGTATAGGTGATGAACTCCACACCCTCGATGTCCGACCCGGTGACGACATCGCGCGAGGCGAGTGGATGGTCGGGGTGGCTGATGAAGACGAGTTCGTCCCGGAAGAGGAACCGGTCTTCCAACCGGATCGATGGACGATCGCCGGGGGCGATCGCCACGTCCACGGTGTTGGCCTCCACCTGAGCGGTTGCCTGCTCGGACCCCGCCGAGCTGACCTGGAGCTCGATCTCGGGGATCTCGGCGCGGACGAAGCGCACGAAGTCCGGGAGCCATCGGTAGGAGCGGTACGTGTCGACGGCGATGCGGACGATGCGCTGGACGGAGCCGGTCATGCGGCGGGAGTCGGCTTCGGCGCGGGTGAGTTCTTCGAGGAGTCGTGTGGCCGTGGTGGTGAGGTAGGCGGCGGCCGCGGTTGGCTCCAACCGGCGATGGGCGCGTGCGAACAGCGGGATTCCGAGCCGACGCTCCGCTTCCTTGACGCGGTGCGACAGCGCTGATGGGGTGATGTTGAGCGTGCCGGCCGCCTCTGCGAGCCCCCGATTCTGGTCGATCGCCACCAGCGCTTCGAGATGAGCGATCTCGAGGAGCGGCGTGAGCGATTGATGAGCGCCATTCATCGATAACACGATATCTCGCGATTGCTGTTCAGGTGATTTCGGTCGACAATGATCGAGATGACCACGGAACTCGACCTCCGCACCGTCGACGCACGCCACCACGTCCACGGCCACACCAACCTGCGACAACACAGCCAGCACGGTCCATCGGCCATGGTCGTGGGCGGCGAGGGTGTGTGGATCACCACCGACGACGGCCGCCGCCTCATCGACGGCTTCTCCGGGCTCGGCTGTACGTCGCTCGGCTACGACAATGCCCGCCTGGCCACGGCGGCCCACGATCAGCTGACGACGCTTCCCTACGCGCCGACGTTCTACGGACGAACCCACCCGACGGTGGCGTCGCTCGCGGAGCGACTGGTGGCCAAGGCGCCGGGCGACATGAGTCGGGTGATGTTCCAGTGCAGCGGTTCCGAGGCCAACGACTCGCTGATCAAGTTCGTCTGGTACCGAAACATCGCCCGGGGCGAACCCGATCGGCGTGTCTTCATCTCTCGCTGGAGGGGCTACTACGGCAACACCGTGGCGTCGGTGAGCATGTCCGGCCAACCGCACATGCACGCCAAATTCGGACTTCCGCTCGAGGGGTTCGTGAAGACGGAGACGCCGAACTACTACCTGAACCATTCCGACGGCGAGACCGAAGAAGAGTTCTCCCAGCGGATGGCGGACGACCTCGAACGAGTGATCCTCGAGGTTGGGCCCGAGAAGGTCGCGGCGTTCGCGGCCGAGCCGATGCAGTCCGGCGGTGGCGCCATTCGCCCGCCCGAGGGGTACTGGCCCCGGATGCAGGCGGTTCTGCGGGAGCATGGCATCCACTTCCATGTCGATGAGGTGGTCTGCGGATTCGGTCGCACCGGAAACTGGTGGGGCTCGGAGACGTTCGATCTCGAGCCGGACTCCATCTCGTGTGCGAAGGCACTCACGGGTGGCTACTTCCCGATGTCGGCGCTGATACTGAAGGAGGACTTCTACCAGGACATGCAGCGCAACGCCGATGAGGTCGGTGTGCTCGGTCACGGCTTCACCTACTCGGGCCACCCGGTCGGGGCTGCGGTGGCGATGGAGGCGCTCGACATCTATGAGGAGACCGATCTCGTGGGCCACGTGAGGAACGTGTCGCCGGGGTTCCTCGCGGGCTGCGAAGCCCTGCTGGACCATCCGCTGGTCGGCGATGTCCGTGGTGTGGGCCTGTTCTGCGGCATACAACTGGTTGCCGACAAGGGAAACCGGGAGCTCTTCGATCCGGCGCTGATGGTCGGACAACGTGTTCAGGACCACGCCCACGACCGAGGGGTGTACCTGCGGGCCATCACACCCGACAGAATCAGCTTCATGCCCCCACTGATCATCAACGAAGAAGAGATCGCCGAAGCCACCCGCCGCCTCGCCGCCGCGCTCGACGACACGCTGACGGAACTCGGCCGATGACGATGTCGCCGGAGTTGCTCCTTGCCGTCCGCGAGAAGTTCCACCACGCCGACAGCTGTCCGTACCAGGGACCCCGCGCATTCTTCGAGAACGCGGGCGGGTCGCTCACCCTGAAGGCAGCCGTTGAGCGGACCGCCGAGCTGATGGCGTTGCCCGACAATCAGGGACGCACAAACGTGGCCTCCCAGGCGCTGATGGAAATCATCGCCCAGGGGCGGGCCGACATGAAGTTGTTGTTCGGTACGTCGTCGGGCGAGGTGTTCATCGGTGAGTCAGGCACCGAGCTTCTCGGTCGGCTCATCCGGAACGCGGTACTCGCCACCGAGGACGGTCGAGTGATCGGCAGCCACCTGGAACATCCGGCCACCTACAGCGCCTGTCGACGCTGGGCGAAGGTCGCCGGTCGCCGGTATGAGCAGGTGCCCTTCGACGACACCACGACGGTGGTCGGCGTCGACCACTACCGGCCGGTCATCACCCCGGACACTGCGGTGGCCACGATCATCCACGCCAGCCCGGTCACGGGTATGCACGTCGACGTCGCCGCGATCGCGGCGGAAATCCGGGCGGTGGCACCTGACTGCTTCATCATCGTGGATGGGATCCAGCACGCCGCCCACGGCCGGATCGACATCGACGACTATGACGTCGACGGCTATGTGGTCAGTGGCTACAAGCTGTTCTCGCGGCACAACTTCGGTGTGGCGTGGGTCTCCGATCGGCTGGCCACCGCGCCCCATGATCAGCTCGACGGCGCGCCCGCGAACGTGTGGGAGCTCGGCACCAGGGACACGTCGGCCTACGCCGCCTTCTCGGAGGTCGTGCGCTACCTGGAGTGGCTCGGCGCTGAGGTGACCGACGACGACGGGATGGAGCCCCGAGAGCTGATCGAGCAGGCTGCGGTCGCCATCCGCGATCAGGAGCAGGATCTGGTCGACGCCATGATGTGGGGGACCGGTGGGCTTCCGGGCCTCGGTCAACTCGATGCGGTGCACGTGGTCGGCCCCACCACCAGTGAGCACCGGTCGGGCATGGTCTCGTTCACCATCGACGGCCATGACAGCCTCGACGTGGTCGACGCCCTGAACGCCGACGGCGTGCGCACCCATGCCCGAAAGCGCGACTACTACTCGGCTGGTGTGCTCGAGCCGCTGGGCCTCGAGAACTGTGTGCGCGCCTCCGCCAGCCACTACAACTCCCGGGCGGAAGTCGAACGCATGCTCGCCACCGTCAACCGACTCGCCGGGTCGTAGTGCGCCGCGGGAGGCGCCGAGGCGCGGAGCTCACCTCACCGGTGGTGACTCCGCCACCGCCGGGCGGGGCCTATCGGCCGTTGTCCGACGGCGACCGCGATCAGATCGTGGATCATGCCTTCGCGATGCTCGCCGAGGTGGGGATGGCCGGTGCCCCTGACCGATACGCGGAACTGCTGACGGCGGCAGGGGCCGTGGCTCGAGAAGACGGCCGGCTTCGGTTTCCCCGGGCGATGGTGGAGGCCGCTTTGTCGCGTGCGCCCTCGACGGTCGAGCTCCCCGGGTTCGTCGAGGACCATGGTGTGTCGATCGGTCGCGACGGCGTACACATCGGCACCGGTGGTGCCGCCGTGCAGATGCTCGACGGGGCAACTGGCACCTACCGCGATTCCACGTTGGCCGACCTGTGGACGATGATGCGCGTGCTCGACGAGTGCCCCAACATCCACTACGGCCTGCGCCCACTCGTCGCTCGTGACATCACCGGGGATCTCGAACTCGACCTCAACACCGCCTTCGCCGTCACCAGTGCCACGGCGAAACCGACTGGGGTCAGCTTCACCTCGGCGGCAACCGTCGATCCCGTGGTCGACATGTTCGACGCGGCGCTCGGCACCGAGGGCGCGTTCGCCCGACAGCCGTTCTCCATGGCGGTCGTCGTCCACGTCGTGCCGCCCCTGCGCTTCTCTCCCGAGGGCTGCGAGATCATGGAACGGGCGATCGAACGGGGCATGATCGTGCAGACCTGCTCAGCGGGGCAGGCGGGGGCGACGAGCCCGCCGGCACTGGCCGGCAGCCTGGCGCAAGGCCTGGCCGAGATCCTCGCCGGAGCCGTGCTCGCCGACACGATCAAGCCCGGCCATCCTTGCATCCACGCGTTCATGCCGTTCGTCTCGGATCTGCGCAGCGGGGCGATGACCGGCGGAAGCGGCGAGGCGGCCGTCACCAGCGCCGCGGCGGCCCAGTTGCTGCGTGATCTGGAGATTCCGCACGCCGTTTCGGCCGGGATCACCGAAGCCAAGACAGCCGACAACCAGGCCGGCTACGAGAAGGGCTACACCGTGTCGCTCGCCGCCCACGCCGGCGCCGACATGGTGCAGCTCTCCGTCGGCATGCTCGGCTCGATCATGGTGGCGAGCCCCGAGAGCCTCGTGATCGACAACGACATGTGCGGGGCGATACTCCGCAGCGTCCGTGGCGTCGAGGTCGACCCCGCCTACCTGGACCTGGCCATCATCGAGGACGTCGTCACTGGCGAGGGCCACTACCTCGGCCAGGCCCAGACACTCGAACTGATGCGCAGCGAGTACGTGTATCCCGATCTCGGCGACCGCCGCTCCGTCGACGAATGGGTGTCGGCCGGCGAGCCGAGCCTGTGGGAACGCGCCGGCGACCGCGTGTCGGAGATCCTCGCCGCCGGCCGACCCGACCATCTCACCCGCGGCAACGAGGCCACGATCCGTGGCCGCTTTCCGATTCTCCTGGAGGAACGTTCGTGACCGACCGCTGTGAAATCGTGGTCATCGGAGGAGGAGCGGTCGGCGCGTCGATTCTGTGGCATCTGGCCGAAGCCGGGCGCTCCGACGCGGTCCTGATCGAGAAGCACGAGTTGACCGCCGGGTCCACCTGGCACGCCGCGGGAAACGTGCCGACATTCTCCAACAGCTGGCTCGGCCAGCGCGCCGGCAACTACGCCTGGCGCCTCTACTCCGAGCTGGCCGACGACCCCGACGATCCGATCACCTACCGTCACACGCAGGCGTTCTGGCCGGGTCACACCGAGAGCCGAATCGATCACTTCCATCACCTGATCGCCATTGCGACCGGACTCGGGTTCGACCTGCAGATGGTCTCTCCCGCCGAGATGGAGGCGATGCATCCGTACTGGCAGGACGACGGCACGGTGATCGCCGGGCTCCTCGACCCCTATGAGGGCGACATCGACCCGAGCGGGCTGACCCAGGGCTTCGCCCGGCGAGCGCGCGAGCGGGGGGCCACCGTTCGTCGGCACACGCGCGTCGTCGACATCGATCGGCTCGCCCCTGGCGCCGACGCTCGCTGGCGCGTACATGTCGAGTCGCGCGGTGATCGCAGCGCGATCGACTGCGACATCATCGTCAACGCCGCCGGGTTCTACGGTGCTGAGATCAGCGCCATGGCCGGCATCGACGTGCCGCTCGCCGTCCTCGAACACCAGTACCTGATGACCGGCGCCGTGCCCGAACTGGTCGAGAACACCGAGATGTTCCCGCTGGTGCGTGATCCGGAGATCATGTTCTACCTCCGCCGTGAGAACGACCGTTTCCTGTTCGGGAACTATGGACACGAAGGTCGCACGGTCTGGGAGAACGGGAAGCCCGACGTCTTCGACGCCTCCCTGTTCGCTCCTGACGACGAGGGGATCGCGGAGGTCGCCGAACTGGCGATGGCCCACGTGCCGATCCTCGGCGAGGTGGGCATCGCCGAGTTCGTGAATGGGCCGATCACCTACACGCCCGACATGAACCCACTCATCGGCGCGGCCCGCGGCGTCGATGGCTTCTACCAGGCAGTGGGTGTTCAGATCGGAATCACCCACGCTGCCGCGGCCGGCAAGGTCCTCACCGAGATGATCACCGGTGGCGACACCGAATGGGACGTCTGGCCATGGGACCCCCGCCGTTTCGGCGACTGGGCGCTCGCGGGATCCGGCCGCGACTCCTACGCCAACACCCGGGTCCGCGAGATGTACGAGCATCAGTACGGTGCGCCCTTCCCGCATCGCATGTGGACATCGGCTCGACCGATGCAACAAACAGCGCTGTACGACACCCTTGCCGCCAAGGGTGCGCGATTCGGGCAGATCGCCGGATGGGAGCGGGCATTCTGGTTCGGCGCGGAGCCCTACTCGCACGACACGCTGAGCTATCGCGACGAGCACTGGGACGATGCCGTCGCCGAGGAGTGCCTCGCCGTGCGCAACCACGTGGGGGTGATGGATCACGGCGGTTTCACACGGTTCGACGTCTCCGGCCCCGGCGCCGGGGCGTTCCTCGACCGCATGTTCTGCAGCCGGCTGCCCAGCATCGGGCGAGTGCGGCTCTCGTACATGCTCCGGCCCAACGGCACCGTCTGGAGCGAAGCGACGATCGGCCGTTTCGGAAACGACCGCTTCCTGCTCCTCGGGCCGACCGCAGCACGAGAGCGCGACTTCGACTGGCTTCGGCAGCATCTGCCCGCCGATGGGAGCGTCGGCCTGCGCTACGGGACCGAACGCACGTCGACCCTGATGGTCATGGGCCCGAAGTCGCGGGAGTTGCTCGGCCGCCTCACCGAGGCCGATCTCTCGAAGGAAGCAGCGCCGTGGATGTCGCTGCGTGAGATCGAGATCGCTGATGTGATGGTGACAGCCCTGCGGGTCAGCTTCGTCGGTGAACTCGGCTGGGAACTCCATGTCGACGATGCCGACCTCGTGGCGCTCTATGACGCGATCCACGATGTCGGTGCGGATCTGGGGCTGCGCGACTTCGGCTCGTATGCCTTGAATGCGATGCGGGTGGAGAAGGGGTATCACGGATGGGGGAGCGAGTTCGGCGTCGAGTACACGCCATTCGACGTCGGCCTCGAACGGTTCCTGGCGTTGGACAAGCCCGACTTCATCGGCCGCGACGCGGCGCTGGCAATCGCGGAAGAACATGCGGCGTGGAGCTATGGCGTGTGGACGGTCGACACCGGTGAGATGCCCGGCCCGGCCGGCGATCCGCCGCCGTCGGCGCCGATTCGTGTCGACGGTGAGGTGGCGGGCTTCGTCACCTCGGCCAGCATGGGCTTTCGGACCGGCCAACGTGTCTGCCTCGGCTATGTCGAAGGCCGATTCGCGAACACGGTCGAGGGTTTCACCATCGACGGCTACGGGACCGACTGTCCAGCCGAGCGCCACCAGCACGGCGTGTATGACCCTGACCACGAACGGCCACGCGGCTGAGGAGTGATTCGACGATGAAGGTGATCCAATTCGGGCTCGGGACGATGGGGTTGCCGATGGCGACCACACTCCTCGCGTCGGGAGTCGACCTGGTGGCGACAGACACCGTCGCCGACGGACGCGACGCGTTCGCGGCCGCCGGAGGTCGAACCGACGGCCCCGACGACATCGACGTGACCCAAGCCTCGGTCGTCTTGACGATGCTGCCAGAGGGTGACCATGTCCGATCCGTCTTCGACACGGTCCTGCCCTCCGTGCAACCCGGCACCGTGATGCTCGATTGCTCCACGATCAATGTCGCCACTGCGCACGAACTGGGCGTGGCAGCTCACGCCCGTGGCGCCGAACTCGTCGATGCCCCTGTATCGGGCGGGCCCGAAGGCGCGGCGAACGGCAGCCTGAGCTTCATGGTCGGTGGCGACCCAGCGGCGATCGACCGGGTTCGCACACTGCTCGATCACATGGGGCAGCGGACCACGGTCTTCGGTGAGGCGGGGATGGGGCAGGCGGCGAAAGCGTGCCACAACATGATCGTGGGCATCACCGGACTCGCGGTGTTCGAGGGATTCGCCCTGGCCGAGGGACTCGGCCTGGACGCCGGTGATTTCCACGCCCTCTGCTCGACGGCCGCCGCCGCATGCTGGACCCTTGACAACCGCTGCCCGGTACCGGGGGTCGTGGATGCCGCACCCGCCAGCAACGACTACCGGCCGGGTTTCGCGGCCCGGCTGATGGCGAAGGATCTTCGGCTCGCCCAGGCAGCAGCCGATGCAGCCGACGTCGAGACATCCTTCGGGCGGCAGGCCGCCGAGCGGTTCGGCGCGTTCGTCGACGCCGGCCACGGCGACCTCGACTACTCCGCATTCTTCCGTACCCTTCGACCAGGAGCACACTCGTGACCGCCGAACTCTTGTCCATCACTCTTCCCACGGACGGCCTCGCGGGATGTTTCATCGACGGGGCGTGGCATACGCCGGCGGCCACCCTCGCCGTCGAGAATCCATCCCGCCGCGACATCATCACCGAGGTCGGACGGGCGGGCGCCACCGAGGTCGACCTCGCCGTCGCGGCCGCCCGACGTGCCCTACCCGCGTGGCGAGCGCTTCCCGCCAGCGAACGTGGCGCACTCCTCGCCGAGCTCGCACGACGTCTCACCGAGAACCATGAGGAGGTCGCACGGTTGCTGGCCGCCGAGACCGGCAACGCGATTCGCACCCAGTCCCGCGGTGAGACGGCCGGCGCCGCGGGCGTGTTGCGCTACTTCGGCGGTGTCGCCGTCGAGCAGAAGGGTGAGGTGCTCCCGTTCGGCCCCGATCTCTTCTCGTACTCGACTCGGGAACCGATCGGTGTCGTCGGTTCGATCATTCCGTGGAACTCACCGCTCCAACTCGGATGCGGGAAGATCTCGATGGCGCTCGCCACCGGCAACACCCTGGTGTTGAAACCGGCCGAGGACGCGCCGCTGGCGATCCTGCGACTCACGGAGCTGGCCGCCGATCTGTTCCCACCTGGTGTGTTCAATGTCGTCACCGGCGTTGGCGAGGAAGCGGGGGCGGCCCTGGCGGCGCACCCGGGAGTCGACAAGCTCTCGTTCACCGGCTCGTCCGAGGTGGGTCATGCGGTTGCCCGTCAGGCCGCCGAGAGGTTGGCTCATACCACGCTCGAACTCGGCGGCAAGAGCCCGTGCATCGTCTTCCCTGACGCGTGCACCGACGATCGGGTCGCCACGACGGCGCAGGGGATCGTGAACGCCATGCGGTTCGCTCGGCAGGGCCAGTCGTGCACGGCGGGCTCTCGGCTCTTTGTCCACCGGGACGTCTGGGACAAGGTGATGGCGGCGGTGGTCGAGAGCGCCGACGCGATGATCGTCGGCGACGCGCTCGACGAACGATCAGACATCGGCGCCATCATCAATGCCGAGCGCTATGGGGAGGTCCGTGCCTACGTTGCCGAGGCGGAGGCTGGTGGCGCCACCCTCCTGACCGGCGCCGTGCCGGCAGCGGTCGACGAAATCGACGCCTATCAGCCGGTCCCCACCGTGATCACCGATGTCGACAACTCGTGGCGGATCTCGCGCGAGGAAGTGTTCGGTCCCGTCATGGTCGCCATCCCCTGGGAGGGCGAGGCCGATGTCATCGCCATGGCCAACGACACGCACTATGGGCTGGCCGCATTCGTGTTCTCCCAGGACGTCGACACGGTGATGCGGGTGAGCGCCGCGCTCGAAGCCGGATGGATCTGGGTCAACGACGGAGGCGGGCAGATACCGGGAATGTCGTATGGCGGTATCAAACAGAGTGGCCTCGGTCGCGAGTACTCGATCGAAGGTGCGCTCGATGCCTACACGTCCCGCAAGTCGGTGACGATGAGGTTGCGCCGGTGAGTGTCGACGCGTTCGGCAACGAGATCGATCCGACCGTCGGCTACGCCCGAGGCACACATCTCTCATCGAGCGCGGCGGAGGTACGCCGCCTGCGACAGGCCCAGCGGTTGGCGGCACAGGTGGCCGCCGATCGCGGCGTTGACGGCATCGGCATCTTCACCGGCAACTCCCGCGCGTTTCCCCTCCGAGTGGAGGATCTCGGCGACTGTGAAGAGTGGGTGGGCCCAGGAGTCTTCGCCGACCGTCTGCGGGCTGTGGCCATCGAACACCTCGGCGGTCGCGCCGATGATGCGGTCGCGGTCGTCAATCGGACGTCGGGTGGAATCGTCGCTGCGATGCTGGCGCTCTCGAACGGCGAGACGGTCGTGTCGGTCGTTCCCGTGGGGGATCGCAGTCACGCGTCGGTCATCAGGGGTTGCGCGCTCGCCGGCGTGGAACTGGTCGAGATCGACGACCCCGCTGAGTTGGCAGCTGCGCTTGCCGAGGCGCAACCGGCGTTGGTCGTGGTCACCACCGTCACCAGTACCCTCGCCCGCCTCGACGATTCCGTCACTCGCTCAGCCATCGAAACAGCCAGCGCAGCGGGAGCGATCCTGTTCATGGACGAGGCCTATGGCGCGAGGCTCCGCCCCGTCCTCCATGGTGGCGCCAAGAGCCTCGAACTCGGCGGCGACGTCGCGATCACCAACACCGACAAAGCAGGACTCAGCGGACCCCGCGGTGGTGTGATGGTCGGGCGTGAGGGAGTCGTCGTCGCCGTGCTCGCCAAGGCCTCCGAACTCGGGATCGAAGCCCGCGCCCCCATCGCACTCGGAGCACTCCGCTCGCTGGAGGCCTTCGACCCGGCGATTCTCACACAGGAAGTCGAGGACGGTCGTGCCGTCGCCGACGCGCTCATCGATCAAATGGGACCAGCGGGGATCGTGCGTACCGAGCTGGGTCCGAGTCTCGCCGAGGAGGACGTCACCGCGATCGCCCGCGCCCGTCCCGGCGGCGATGCGCTCGATCTCGCGCCCTGCGAGGTCACGGCGGCTGTGGGGATGCTGCTGCTCCGTGACCATGCTGTGCTCACCGTGAACACCCACGGCCAACCCGGAGGACGTGTCTCGATCCGCTTCAAACCCACCGCTGGTGCGGTCGAGCGCATCGGGGGCGCCGCGTCACTGGCGAGCGCGTTCGACGACGCGATCAGCACCGTGGCCGCGAACGGATCCGACGCCGATTGGGTCGCCGACTTGCTGTTCGGTGGGGGAGACTCGTGACGATGGATGCCACCACGCTCGCGGCCATGGATGACCGACTCGATCGACTGGTCAACCTCGACATCGGGAGCCGCGGGATCGAACCGCTCTACGGCGCCGCGCGAGCTCAACAGGGTCAGTCCCTCGTCGGGGCGGCCGCCGATGCCATGCTCGCCGTCCCTCAGGGCGGCACGGTGATCGTCACCACCGGATCGGTTTCGCGGGCGTGGATCTCCGCAGGGATCGGTGAGAACGATGGACCCTCGGGTGCAGCGGCACTCGCCCGGGCGCTCGTGCTGGCACGGAGGGCCACAGTTGTGCTCGTCGCCGAAGAGGCCCTGCTCGGCCCGATCGGTCGGGTCTGTCAGGCCGGTGGACTCGCGCTGGTCGACCTCGAGCAGGCTCGGCTCGCGAACAGCGAAGGGAGCCTCGCCGTGCTCGTCACCCGGGCTTTCCCGCTGACCGATGCCGAAGGTCCTCCAGCGGCTGTCGCCATGCTCGATGAGCTCCAACCGGACCTCCTCGTCTCCACCGAGCGGGTGGGCCGCAACCGCAACGGCATCTACTACAACATGCGCGGCCGCGATTATGGCATGGGTCGAGCTCGGCTCGACGACCTGTTCGATGCCGGCCGCAAACGGGGTATTCCCGTCGTGGCGATCGGCGATGGTGGCAACGAGATCGGCATGGGTAATGTCGCGGACGAAGTCCGGAAGCATGTGCCGTTCGGCGCCGAAGGGAGCTGTCCGTGCGGTGGTGGCATCGGGGCGGTCTCAACCGCTGACGTGCTGCTCACTGCAGCTGTATCCAACTGGGGATGCGCCGCCGTCGTCGCTGCGATGGGGGCGCGAACCGGCGATGCTCGCCTGCTCCACACCGCAGTATCTGAGCGGCGGCTCCTCGATGTGATGACCGCCGAGGGGCTGATCAACTCCACCCACGGGATCATCGACGACAACGTCGACGGTATGTCGCCGGAGACCCACCTCGCCGTCGCGTCGCTGTGTACGGCGATCGTGCGAGACGCATTCGTCTGACCGCGTGTCTCGGCTGTCACCGCGGGCGACGAGTCAGGGTCGCAGGAGCGCCTCGGTGCGAAAGGCCATTTCCATCTCGGCGTACGGCATCGGCTTGCTGTAGTGATGGCCCTGGGCCAGGCGGCAGCCGAGGTCCTGCAGGACCGAGATCTGTTGGTTGTGTTCGACTCCCTCAGCGACGACGTCCATGCCGGTGGCACTGGCGAGGCCTGTGAGCGCCGCGATCACCGAACGACGCTGGGTGTCGTTGACGATGCCGGCCACGAACGAGCGGTCGATCTTGATCACGTCGATCGGGAACGACACGAGGTGCATGAGCGACGAGAAGCCGGTGCCGAAGTCGTCCACGGCGCGGCGTACTCCGGCGTCGGCCAGCGCGGCGAGACTCGTCGGGACGGTGGAGCCGCGCCGGTCGAGACGATGGAGGACCTCCCGTTCGGAGAGCTCGACCGTCAACCGATGGGGGGCGATGCCGCCCTCGCGCAGGATCTCGGTGATGAGACTGGGGTAGCCCTCGTCGGCCAATTCGGCTGCCGACGCGTTCACGGAGATCCACGGCGTGGCTCCCGTGACGTCGCGTAGTCGGCGCATGTCGCGCGAGATGCCGGCCAGGATGATCTCGCCCAGACGGCCGGTTCGCCCTGTGTCCTCGATGACGTCGAGGAACTCGCTGGGCGCCATCAGCCCTCGCTCGGGATGCTCCCAGCGCGCCAGCGCTTCGATGCCGACCCACTCGCCCGAACCCAGCAGCACGATCGGCTGGTAGTGCGGGATGATCTCGCCGTTGGCGAACGCGGCGGTGAGCTGATCGGCGAGCTCTCGTCGATCGGCGACGGGGCGTTCTCGACGGATCGACACGCGGTCGTCCTTCTCGGCGTACATGGCCGCATCGGCCTCCGACAGGACGGTTTCTGGGTCGCTGCCGGGGGTGGCCTCGACCACACCGACGCTGGCGGAGACGCTGAGCGAACCGACGGGAAGGTGGAACTGTGGTGTGAGTGCCGCACGTAGTCGGTCAGCCAAGGCGACGCGGCTGTCGTCATTGCGTCCCCGGGCGATCACCACGAACTCGTCGCCACCGAACCGGGCCACCAGGTCGCCGCTGCGCACGGCTCCCTTGAGCCGATCGCCGATCGCCGACCGCGATGAGGAGGTTGACGGTCGGGTCGTCGGCGAGGTCGATGATCGTCAGCTGGCAGGGAACCGATCTTCCCTCAGGGGTGCGCAGGCCGACCTCGATGGTGGCCGTGCGGTCAGCACCGGAGCGGATGCTCGAGAGCGCCCGGTCGAGCGTCACTCGGTCCGCCGGCGCCACGGTGTCGGCGAGCGGATGATCGAGAACGTCTTCGAGCCAGAGCCCCGTGGTGCGGATGAGCCCACCCGACGCCGACTTCACGACTCCGGTGGGGTCCGTCAACAGGGTCAGACTGGCCGAGTAGTGCATGAGGGTTCGGAAGAGTTCGGTGTCCTCGTCGCCGACTTCCCACTTGCGCCGTTCGGTGAGGTCTCGGATCGCCAGGACGATGAGTTGCTCGTTGCTGCGTTCGAACGGGGTGCCGATCAGTTCGACCAGCCGCCATCCGTCGGCGGCCTTCACGCGCAGTTCGATCGGGCTGCCGTGTTCCTTCTCGACAACGGTGCCGAGCGATGTCAACGCCCAGTTCAGATCGTCTTCGTGGATCAACTCCAAGAGGCTGCGACCCTGCCATTCCTCGAGGTTCCATCCGAAACGGGTGATCGTGGCGGCATTCGCGTCGCGCAGAACTCCCGCCGTGTCGACGACGAGCAGGGCGTCCGGAAGCAGATCGAGCAATGGCCCGAATGTCTTCTCATCCACCCACTCCTGTCGGAACACTGTCCACCGGGTTGAGCGGGCACGCGTTGCGAGTTACTCCAGGATGGTTTCGTCGTTCACCGCGTCGATCAGGTCCATGAGCCGGCCCAGGCCGTCGATGTGCTCCTCGAAGGAGTCGCCGATGGGTCCGATCCGCAGCGAGTTGATCCCACAGTCTCGATATTGCCGCAACCGGCGGCTGATCTCCTCGGGCGGCCCGATCAGATTCTGGCCGAGCCCGATGGCGGCAGGGACCCTGGCCGCAGCGCCCGCGCGGTCGCCGTCGAGCCAGAGTCGTTGAACCGCGGCGACATCGTCGCCCCAGCCCTGTCGGGCGAAGGCGTTGTTGTAGAAGTTGGACTTCTCCGATCCCATCGCCCCGAAGGTGAATGCAAAGCCGGCCGCATGGCGACGGGCCGCCTCCTCGACGTCGTCGGTGATCTCGACGCCGACCGAAACGGTCAGGTCGATGTCGTCGAGCGAACGACCGGCGGACTCGGCACCGGCGCGGATGTCGTCGAGGAAGACGTCGGCGGTCTCGCAGAAGAACGAGTTGCCGATCCAGCCATCGGCGGCGGCTCCCGTGAGTCGGAGGTTTCGGGGCCCGAGGGAGGCCAGATAGATCGGAACGTGGACGGTTTCGGCCCTGGTACGGATCGCCTTCCCTTCACCGTCGGGGAGAGGTAGCTGGTAGATCTCGCCGTCGTACTCGAGCCGTTCGCCGCGGGTGGCCATCCGGATGATGTCGATCGTCTCGCGGGTGCGGGTGACGGGCCGGTCGAAGCGCACCCCGTGGAAGCCCTCGATGACCTGGGGCCCGCTGGTGCCGAGCCCGAGCAGGAACCGACCGCCCGACAGCTTCTGCAGGGTCAAGGACGTCATGGCGAGGAGTGCCGGCGTGCGCGTACCGAGCTGGGCGATCGCGCTGCCGAGCCGGATCCGGTCGGTGACGGTGGCAGCCGCACCGATCAGCGTCATGGCGTCGTAGGACCACGCTTCGGGCACCCACGCCACATCGACGCCGAGTCGCTCCGCTTCCCGTACGTAGTCGAGGCCCCGCTCGTCGACCGGCATCGCCCAGATCCCGAGCTTCAGTGTCACCGGAACCCTCCTGTCATCAGCGTTCTCCCTGGTTGCGTTCGAGCCCGTTCCCGGTGGAATCGAATCGGAGCGCACCTTCCTGGGCGGTCGTGGCGACCCGGCGCCCGTCTCGGCGGTAGATCGATCCGAGTGACAGCCCGCGCTGGTGCCGTGCCGCCGGGCTGTGCATGGCGTGAAGGTGCCAGTCGGCGAACGAGATCTCGTCGTGGAACCAGATCGTGTGATCGAGGCTGGCGCCGGTGAACTCGCCCACCCCGCGGTGGGGGAGTGCTGCGGTTCGCATGAAGGTTCGATCCGTGGCGAAGACCAGCACGGCGGTGTGGAGCACAGGGTCGTCGGGGATGGCCTGCGTGGGCCGCATCCAGATCCAGGAATCCGGATCCTCGCGTTCGCCATGTGGATCATCGGTGCGGATGTCGATCGGCTGTTCCTTCCAGCCGGGTTTGCCCCGGACCTGGTCCCGGTTCGGCAGCGACTCCGCCTCGGGCACCTCGGGCATCGGGTCCTGATGTTCCACGCTGGGATGGTTCGCGGAGAAGCTCGCCATCATCTGGAAGATGCGCTTGTCGCCCTGGAAGGCGCGCACCTCGCGTACCTGGAAGTTGCGGCCCTGTTTGATCCGGTCGACCTCATAGCGGATGGATCGCGCCGCCTCGCCGGGGCGCAGGAAGTAGAGATGCATCGAGTTGACCGGACCGACGTCGGCGGTGCGAGCGGCGGCCACATAGGCCTGGGATGCGACGAGGCCGCCGTACAGCCGTTCCCGGTAGCCGCGGGCCGAGGCACCTGCACCGCCGTGGAACTCGTCGGTGTTGGCCGACGCGAGGTCGAGGCGGGAGACGAGGCGCTGGATCTGATCAGTCATCAGGAGGCAAGGGTGGCACGGCGTCGGCGAACGAACCAGATCACGAGGGCGATCACGACCGTGATGGACAAGGCTGTCCCGAAACGGTCGACGAACGACACCACCCGCTCGCCGACGAGCGCGCCGAGGCACACCATCAACCCGACCCATGTGACCGAGGCCGCGGCATTCCACGGAGCGAAGGTCCGGAACGGCAATCCCGCCGCGCCGGCGACGAGCGGCGCGACCGCCCGTAGTGCGCCGACGAAGCGGGCGAAGAAGACGGATCGACCCCCGTGACGACGCAAATGCAGTGAGGCGCGTCCGAGCGCGGGCTCAGCGTGACGCCAGAGGCGGGGCCAGCGGCTGAGGATCGACGTGCCCCAGCGATGACCGACATACCAGCTGACAGAGTCGCCACAGAAGGCACCGAGCGCACCCATGGCGAACACGACGGCCAGCCGGGGCGGGGTCTCGGCCGCGGCGCCGATGAACACGAGTCCGACCTCTCCCGGCACGATCACGTCGAGGAGCGCGACCGTCTCCCCGAAGGGCAGGAAGAAGGCGAGTGCGGCCAGCCACTCCAGATCGAGCTCGGCCACCCGATCGAGGAGGTCGTCGATCATCGTGCCCGCACGACGAGGTCGGTTGCCACGGCGGACTCAGCCGATCCGACGGAGGTACTCGGACGCGGCCTCGTAGGAGCGCTCGATGCCGGCCGGGATCGACTTGCGATTGTTGTACCGGAGTTTGGCCGGATCGTTGAACTTGTAGCTGTTGTCGACGCCGGTCGGGAGCACGTGGGCCGTGACGTGTGACGGAAGGTTCTCCATGTCGCGGTGGAAACGGTGGCGCCGGGCGATCTCGAACGACACGAACGCGACGTCCCAGGCGTGGCGAGGCAGGCGCAAGGGGGTGTCGATGTTGCCCACGTGCATCACATAGATCGTGGTGGCGCCCGTCTCGACGGCGCGAGACACCGGAATCGAGTTGACGACACCTCCATCGATGTAGTGCAGACCGTTGGCCTCCACCGGTGGCATCAGCCCCGGTGCCGCGCACGAGGCCAGTACGGAATCGATCAGCGAACCGGACTCGAACCACGCCTCCGACGATGTCTCGATGCAGGCCGCGGAGCACTGGAACGGCACCGGAAGATCCTCGAACGTCTGGTGCGGCAGCCACTTCACGAGAAGGTCGCGCAAGCTCTGATTCGAGTGGAGGTGCGTCCGGTGCCTGACGATGTTGGAGACCCTGCCCCAGACGCTTTCGCGCAGAATGCTCGAC
The DNA here is from genome assembly GCA_016845585.1 of Acidimicrobiaceae bacterium. Lineage (GTDB taxonomy): Bacteria > Actinomycetota > Acidimicrobiia > Acidimicrobiales > Aldehydirespiratoraceae > JAACCU01. Next base: position 46,306 of record JAERSO010000143.1, read on the forward strand.
AGCGCGAGCTCGTTGACCCATCGGGACTCGAGAAGCGCCGCCGTTTCGGTGAACTCCCCGGAGGAGATGATCGCCCCGTTGACGGATCCGATCGACGTGCCGAAGACCATGTCGGGTCGGATGTCGGTCTCGGCGAGGGCTTTGATCATGCCGACCTCGGCCGCACCGCGTAGTCCGCCGCCACCCAGAACGAACGCGACACCACCGTCGGATTCGGATCCGGCACTGCCGCTGGTGGCCATGCCAGGAGGCTAGGTTCCCGACCCCGCCGATGCCATGTCCGCATGACCTCGTAGGGGCGCTGTTCTAGGCTCGCCCTCACTTGGCCGAGCAGGGCAGGTGCAGAGGATTGTCGACGAGATCAGGCCCGTGGGTTCCCCCGGCGTGGTTCCGCCTGCTCCTGGTGACCCCGCTTGCGTGGGCCGGTGCCCTCATCGTGACGGTCCTTTCGCCACTGCTGCACCTGATGTTGCTCATCCTCGATCTGGTCGATCGCAAGAGCTGGCGGTTCAGCCGGCTCGGCGGGATCGGGATCGCATTCTGTGTCACCGAGTTCATCGGGCTGACGCTCGCGTTCGTGATCTGGGTGTCGTCCGGCTTCGGATGGAAGATCCGCACGCGCCGGTTCCAGCGCTTCCACAATCGGCTGTTCGGACTGTGGCTGGAGCTCGTGACCCGAGCCCTGCGCGTCTACCTCGGCTTCGGATTCTCGGTCCGCGGTGAGCGGATCGACGGGCCGGTTCTGGCGTTCGCCCGTCACGTGGGGCCCGGCGACGTGTTCCTCCTCGCCCACACGTTGATCCAACGCTACGACCGCCAGATGGTGATGGTCGGGGCCAGCAAACTGCTGCTGGACCCGTTCTTCGATCGTGTGGTTCGTCGGTCGCCTTCGCTGTTCATCTCACAGAACCCGGTGGACGGCTCGGCGTGTCTCACCGAGATCTCGGAGCTGTGCCGGACCATGGACGGCGACAGCGTGATGATCATCTGTCCCGAAGGCGGCAACTGGACACCGCGGCGGTGGCAGGCGGCCATCGATCGCATGGAGAGCAGGGGCCAGCACGAGAAGGCGGAGCGCGCCGCAGCGATGCCACATGTCCTCCCGCCCCGCTCGGCGGGCGCGGTTGCGGCACTCAGAGCCCGTGACGATGTCACGGTCGTGTTCATCGCTCACGCCGGCCTCGACGACCTCTTCTCCCTCGGGGAGCTGTGGCGCAAGATCCCGCTCCGCCGGCGAGTGGAGGTCGAGTATTGGGCAGTTCCGCGAAGCGAGATCCCCGAGGACCCGGAGCAGCTGAGCGATTGGCTCTTCGGCGAATGGGCCAAGGTCGATGTGTGGATCGACGAACGCCAGGCGCTGATGGCGGGTGGCTAGCGGTTGGCCGAGGCGGGCGGGATGCGCAGGACCGCGGCGACCGAACCGAGTGCGATCAGGCCACCGACGCCCTGGATCCACGTCATGGGCTCGTCGTGAACCGGCCAGGCGAGGCTCACGGCGACGACGTTCATGAGCAACATCGAGAGCGATGAGCGGGATGCCTCGACATAGCCGTGGACCCAGCTCATCAGCACGTGTCCGAGGACCCCGGTCATATAGGCGAGCACCGCGAGCCAGAACCAATCCGACCCTTCCATCCCGGTGACGTCGGCCCAGTCCGAAGCGAACAGCGCGATGGGAGCGACGGCGAGAAACGCCCAGATGTTGATGGCCGTCATCCATTCGATCGGATCGACCGCGGTCTTCAGTCGTGCTGCCCTGGTGAGCACGAAGTACGCGGTGAACAGCGCCACCGCCAGCAGCGACAGCACGACGCCGAGGGGAGAGGTGCGCAGTTCGCTGCCGGCGCCGAGGATGACGATCGCCGCTCCGGAGATCGCGACGAGTGTCCACGCGATGTGGGGCCTGGTGGGGCGCTCTCCGAACATCGGCCCGGCGATGACGAGGATGGCGGCAGGCTGAAGGGACACGGCCACGACGAGCACCGCCACCGTGGCCTCCTGCAACGTGGCGAAGACGAACACGAGGTTGGTGCCGAACGCTGCGCCCGGGGCTGCGGCAGCCCGCATCGTCGGACCCGAGACCCGTCTGCGCGTGGCGACCACGATGGCGGAGAGCAGCGGAATGCTGATCGCGAACCGGAGGGCCGCGCCGGTGACCGGAGGAACCGTCACCAACTTGGTGACCACGGGGCCCGACCCCCAGAGGAGGACCACACACAGCAGTGCGGTGTAGTGGATCCCCGATTCGGTGGTCCGATCCGACTGGGGAGCGGTGGCGGCCGGCTTCACTCCTGGACCCTAGGCCCCCGCTCCCTCGATCCAGCAAACGTCCCCGCGGGACGTGTCGGTCCATGCAGAGTCGGTGTGAGGGCGAACGGCCGTCCGGTGTAGGTTCGGCCGAATGGAGATTCAGGGAAAGATTGCAGTCGTCACCGGTGGAGCGAGCGGGATCGGCCAGGCATTGGCCGAGCGATTCCACGCCGACGGAGCGGCGCATGTGGTGGTCGTCGATCGCGACGAGGCCGGGGCTGCTGCGGTGGCCGAGAGCATCGGCGGCACGGGTGCTGCGGTGGATGTCACCGACGAGGCGGCGATCAAGCAGCTCGTGAACGACACCGAGCGCGACATCGGGCCGATCGATCTGTTCGTGTCGAACGCCGGCTACGTGACGCTCGGCGGGCTCGAAGCCCCGGTCGAGGATCTCAACCGCATGTTCGACGTGCACGTGCTCGCCCATCTCTACGCCGCTCGCGCTGTCGTCCCGCACATGGTCGAGCGGGGCGGCGGCTACCTGCTCAACACCGCGTCGGCGGCGGGGCTGCTGAGTCAGTTCGGGTCGTTGCACTACGCCGTCACCAAACACGCCGCGGTGGCGCTGGCCGAGTGGATCGCGATCACCCATGGCCATCAGGGCATCAAGGTCTCGGTGCTGTGTCCGCAGGCGGTGGCCACCAACATCGTCACCAACAGCCCGACCGCCGACCAGCTCGCCGACCGCGGCGCCAACGTCGCCGGCGCCGACGGCACGCTCACCGCGGAGGAGACGGCCGACGTGGTGACCGAGTCGCTGCGAGAGGAGCGTTTCCATGTGCTTCCGCACCCCGAAGTGGCGAAATACGTCGAGCGCAAGGGAGCCGACGTCGACCGGTGGATCGCCGGGATGCAGCGCTGGCAAACCGCGATGTTCGATGCCGACAGGCACCCCGCCAACTGGCTGACCGGCACCTGAGCCACACACTCAATGTGACGGAGTTCTTGCGACCGTCAGTACTCCGTGACTAGTGTGCCCATCCGAACCTGCAGGGTCCGCTCACACGAGGAACGCACGAATGGCCGACATCCGCACGCCCGAACGCATGAAGATCGTCGAGAGGATGGCCGAGCTGGGTCCACGCTTCGCGGCACGCTCCGCCGATATCGATCGAGAGGCCGCGTTCCCCCACGAGAACTGGGCCGACCTCAAGCAAGCGGGGCTCCTCGCCATCGCCATCCCCGAGAGTGCCGGTGGTCTGGGCGCTGACTTCGCCGCCTATGCGCTCACCTCGGAGGAGCTCGGGCGCCACTGCGCACCCACCGGCCTGACGTTCAACATGCATGTGGCCACCACCCTGCTGGTCGGGGAGATCGGCGATTCTCTCGGACTCGACGCCGAAGATCAGTCGTTCCTCGAGGAACGGCGCACCCGGCTGTGGAAGGGCGTCGTCGAGAACCACGACGTGCACAGCCAGCCGTTCTCCGAGGGCATCCAGCCCGGCGCCACCGCCGGATTCATGACCAAGGCCGTGCCGGTCGACGGCGGCTACCGGGTCACGGGTCGCAAGATCTTCGCGTCGCTCGCCGGCGCATGCGACTACCACAATGTGATCTGCACGGTGGAGGGCGATCCGAACATCCGCTTCCTCGGCGTGCCCCATACGGCCGACGGTGTGAGCTTCGAGGGTGACTGGGACCCACTGGGAATGCGCGCCACCGACTCGCGCAACCTGTTGATGGACGATGTGTTCGTGCCGGCGGAGAACGAGTGGCTGCCGCCAGGCATGTTCAACAAGTCGGCGCTGCGGTTCCCCTACTTCTACATGACCTTGTCGTTCTCGTTCCTCGGAATGATGCGCGGGATCCTCGACTACACCGAGGACTACCTGCGCAACAGCGGCCGTCGAGATCTCACCTACCGCCAGCAGGGCTGGGCCACCATGAACCTGCGGTACGAGCAGGCCCACGCGCTCTGCTACCGGGTGCTCGGTGAGTACGGTGTCGACCCGACACAGGAGCAGATCACCCGAGCGTGGAGCTCGCTGATCACCACCATGGACGGTGCGCCGGAGCTGGCGTCGACCGCGATCAAGATCTGCGGCGGCCGCTCCATGCTTCGGCCGAGCTATATCGAACAGGCCTACCGCGACGCCCGTTGTGGCGCCACGATGCTCCCCTGGAGTGTCGAGGTGTGCCACGACCGGTTGGGACGTGTTCGCCTCTTCGATGAGGACTGAGCCCATCGACCTTCTTCCCGGGAACCGGTCCGTCGGGCCGAGGGATTGGATCCTGTCGATCTACGGGAGTTTCGTCCGCGACGCGGGCGGGTGGATAGCGGTCGCCGATCTGCTCTCGATGCTGGAGTCGCTCGGCTCCGAACCGGGCGCCAGCCGTGCCGCGATCTCGCGGATGAAATCCGGCAACGAGCTCCGGTCCGAGCTCCACGCGGGACGGAAGGGCTACACGCTCACCGCCGAGGCCGACGAATGGTTCGGCTTCGGCTCGGAACGGATTCTGCGCCCCAGCCCCGCTCCGACGGCCACGTCGTGGTTGTTGGCTGCGTTCTCCGTGCCGGAGCGCGATCGCCGGGCTCGCTATCGGATCCGTTCGCGGCTGAGGGGACTCGGATTCGGCCAGGTTTCCGCCGGCATGATGATTGCCCCCGCGGCGCTGGAGCAGGAGACACACCACGCGCTCGTTCGCGCCGGGCTGCAGGACTATGTGTCGTTGTGGACGGCGGAACACCACGGCTTCGGGTCGACGGAGTCCCTCGTTGCCGATGCCTGGGATCTCGACGCGATCCGGCTCGCCTTCGACGACTATCTCGGGTTCGGTCGCGAGCTGGATTCGGATCGTGTGCCCGACACGCCGGAAGCGGCATTCGCGGCCTACCTCACGGCCATTCAGGCCTGGCGGGAGCTCCCGTTCCTCGATCCCGGGCTCCCGTCATCCCTGCTCCCTCACGACTGGCCCGCGGCCGCCGCCCTGCAACTCCACATGGAGATCTCCGGCCGGTTTCGGGCCCCCGCCGTGCACCACGCAACTAGCGTGATGGCCGAGGAGGGATGACCGTGCCATGAGCGAACCGATCGCGTGGATCGAGGAGGGCGCCGGGCCGCCGGTCGTGTTCCTGCATGGCGTCGGGGGCACGCACACCGCGTGGGGCCCGCAGCTGCGGGGCCTGCGTGATCGATTCCGCTGCATTGCCTGGGACATGCCCGGTTACGGTGATTCCGCCCTCGTCGAACCTTTGACATTCGAAGCCATCGCGGATCGACTCATCGGTCTACTCGACCGGCTCGACATCGACCGCGCCGATCTGGTGGGGTTGTCGTACGGCGGTATGCACGCGCTGCACACGGCACTTCGCCACCCCAGACGCGTCAACAGAATGGTGCTCGCCGACACGAGTCCGAAGTTCGGGATCAACGGCACGACGCCGGAGGAGTGGATCGCGGCCCGGATGGACCTACTCGATCGTGGTCTCACGCCGTCCGACGCGGCGGAAGGGATCATCGACGGGATCACCGCCTCACCGCTCGCCGGTCAGATCCGCGATGAGATCATCGGTGCTTTCGGTCGGATCCCGGTTGACGGATTCCGGGCCTCGGTGCACTGCCTGCCGACGCACGACGTTCTGGATCGGCTCGGGGAGATCACCCACCCGACTCGGATCATCGTCGGCGAACTCGATGAGGAGACGCCGGCCGCCTACGCCCGGATGCTCGCCGATGGCATTCCCGGCAGCGATCTTCACATCATCGACGGTGCCGGCCACCTGACCCCGTCGGAAGCGCCAGACCGATTCAACGACCTGGTGGCAGAGTTTCTGACCACCCCGTCTGTCCCCCAAACCTGACCCGCACCGAGCCGAGGACGCACACCATGCACGACCAAGTCGCCGAGTGGCGTTGGGTACACCGCTACGCCGAGCAGTTCCGCGCCTGCAACCTGCAACCGGGTGAGGTGACGGTCCTGTTGTCGGAGGCATCCAGCAAGAAGGAGATCGTGGAGACGGCCCGCATGGCACTGGAGATGTCGGGTGCCGCGGTTGTCGACGTCCGGATGCCGACGCCGGCGAACCCCGGCCCGGTTCCCATCCGTTCGACAGGGGCGTCGCAGGCGCTGGCGGGTCATCGTTCTGCGATCGCGGCGTGTGCCGCTGCCGACTTCGTGGTCGACTGCACCGTCGAGGGGTTGCTCCACGCGGTGGAGCGGGAAGCGATCCTGGCCGACGGGGCACGCGTGCTCATGATCTCGGCCGAGCATCCGGAGAACTGTGAGCGTTGGCCACACGATCCAGCGCTGAAGGATCGAGTTGATCGTGGTGAAGCCATGCTCCGAGCGGCGAAGACGATGACGATCACGAGCGCGGCCGGCACTGATCTGCGCATCGATCTCGAGGGCTCGATCCGCGCCGGGTCCTACGGCTGGTGCACCGAGCCCGGCAGCATCGCGCATTGGCCGGGCGGCCTCGTGCTGGCGTTCCCGGCGGCGAAGACGGTGAACGGCACCGTCGTGCTCGCCCCCGGCGACATCAACCTGACCTTCAAGGAGTACATCCGCGAGCCGATCACGCTCACACTCGTCGACGACTACGTCATCGAGATCGCCGGTGACGGTCATGACGCCGAACTCATGCGGTCCTACCTCGCCTCGTTCGAGGAGTCCGACGCCTACGCCATCAGCCACATCGGCTGGGGGATGAACACCGGCGCTCGCTGGGACGCGTTGGCCATGTGGGACAAGTCGCAGCACAACGGCACTGAGCTCCGTGCATTCGCCGGCAACGTCGTCTTCTCGACCGGCGCCAACGAACATGCCGGGCGCTTCTGCCGCGGTCACTTCGACCTGCCGATGCGCAACTGCACGGTCGCGCTCGATGGCGAGATCGTGGTCGACGCAGGGGCGCTCCGCTCGGATCTCGCCTAGTGCATCCGGCGTTGCTGCTTTCGCGCCGGATCCGCCTCCGGCACCTGATCGTTGCCACGACGATCGCTCACCAGGGCTCGGTGCGCGAGGCCGGTGAGGTTCTGCACCTGACGCAGCCGGCGGTGTCCCGTTCTCTCGCCGAGCTCGAAGAGATCCTCGGCGTGAGGATGTTCGATCGAGGGCCGAGAGGCATGAGCCTGACCGACGCGGGTGACGCCCTCATGCCGCACATGCAGGTCGTCGTGTCGGAGGTCGGTTCGCTCACCCGTCACGCTGAAGAGATCATGAGCGGCGGGCGTGGTCGGGTTCGTGTCGGCACACTCCTCGCCGCCGCGGCCGATGTCTTGCCGACGGCGCTGCTTGCCTTGGCCCGGGACTACCCCGAGATCCGGGTCGAGGTGTCGGAGGGCACCCCGGACCGGCTCTACGAGAGTCTGATGTCGGGCCACGTCGATCTCGTGGTCGGGCGGGTCATGCCGTTGGCGGCGATGCCAGGCGTCGACTCGGAGCGGCTGTACGACGATGACGTACGAGTGGTTTGCACGCCGGACCACCCCAGGGCAGCGCACGCGGGAAGCCTCGGTGATCTCGTGAACGACGCCTGGGTCCTTCCCCCGACCGACACGTCGCTGCGGGGTCAGATCGACGAGGACTTCATCCGAGACTGTGGCCGGACACCCGTGGGCGTGATCGAGTGCGTGGCGGCGATGCCGCTTCGGTCCCTGGTGTTGGGCGGCGAACTCCTGGCCGTCGTCCCGTCCGGACTCTTCACCGACGAACTCGAACGGGGAGCGCTGGTGGCCCTGCCGATGCCCGTGGGTGGCACGCCCGTGGCCGTCGGCATCGTGAGGCGGGCCGGAGCTGAACTGACCGCCAGCGCGGCAGCCCTGGTCCAGTCGCTTCGTGCTGTCGTCGTCGAGAACCGGGACACGGCGGGGACAGACCCCACGTGAGGTTCAGATCGTCAGTGCCGCAACCCGGTTCTGGATCGTCCGCACGAGGTTGAGCGCAGTCATCGCCGACGTCTTCGGGTTCGCGGCGAGCGGCTTGTTGCTCATGGTGATCGCGAGTTCCCCGAATGCACCGGACGCCACGATCTCATGGCGGTTCGTCGTTGCATCCGGATCGGCAATCAGCGTGATTCTGGTGTGATCGGGTCCGACCCCGGCCAACGCTGTCGTCATCGCCACGTTCGCGTTCTTCGGGAACGCCGAGGCCGCCTCTGACGCCGAGCCGCTGAAGAAGGCCTGGGCGACGGTGAGCGCGTCGAGCTCGCAGAGTTCCTCTGCCGCAGTGCCCTCCCAGGCATGCGGCGGCTTCACGATGCGGTGCTCGACCTCGTCGAGGCCCAGCAGGCGGGCCGCGGCGAGCGCGTCGACCCCGCCGAGCGCTCCCGACTGGATCTCGAGGCGGACACTGTTGCGGCTGGCCGTGTCGCGCATCGACGCAAGGAGATCCTCGTCGGCGAAGGCGGACACCGACGACACGATGAAGTCCATGCCCGCTTCGAGGGCTGGGAATCCCCATTGCGCCACGCTCTCTCGACTGGCGGCCTCCACCACGACATCGGCATTGATGAACGGCAGCGCTGCGGGATCTCTGATGACATCAGCGCCCTCGGGGAGTTCGTCGGCCGGCACGTTGGATCGAACGGCGACGCCCACGATCTCGATCGAAGGGTCCAGGAGGTCAGCGGCGGCGCGGGAGATCGCTCCCCAGCCGACGAAGACGACGCGAAGCGTTCGGGTGCGGTTGACCACCAGCCGGGTCAGATCTGGACCCAGCCGGCCGGTGGCTCCTTGCCGGGGTGCATCGCGCCGCACTGGGGACAGGTGCGGGCTTCCTCGTCGGCGTAGAACGCCTCGTAGACGGGCGGCAGGTCGCGCACCAGGCTCGTGAGGATGATCTCGGCGCGGTGAACGAGCGCCTCGCACTCGAAGCAGTACCACTCCATCGCGTCCATGGCACCTTCGGGACGTTTCGGCTCGATCACGAGACCGATCGACCCTTCCTGAGGGCGCTGTGGTGAATGGCGGACATGGGGCGGCAGGAAGAAGATGTCGCCCTCGCGGATCGGCACGTCGTAGTGCACGCCGTCCTCCACGATCTTGAGGACCATGTCGCCCTCCAACTGGTAGAAGAACTCCTCGACCGGGTCGTCGTGGAAGTCAGTGCGTTGATTCGGGCCGCCCACCACGGTGACCATCAGGTCGGCGTCCTCCCAGATCTGCTGGTTGCCCACGGGTGGTTTGAGCAGATGGCGGTTGTCGTCGATCCACCCCTGGAAGTTGAAGGCCCTCAGCCGTCCTTCAGTTGCCATGATTGTCATCCCTCGTGGTCGGGGAGAACGCACGATGGGGTCTGTCCCCAGCGTGCTTTCTCAGAGTGTCAGTCCGCACTGCTCGAAAGCTTCGCGGGTGGCGGCCTTCTCTGCATCGGTGAGCTCGAGGAGCGGCTGGCGAACCCGGCCGCCGACCTGGCCGAGGAGTTCCTGCCAGTACTTCTGATGCGCGTGCGGCTTCTCCGGCGGGCGCGTCCGCTTCAACGCGTCGCGTACGGGGTCGAGGCTGGCGCTGATCGCCTTGGCCTCATCGGCCCGACCGGCGAAGGCGGCATGGGTGTAGTCGTGCATCCGTCGGTCGTTGGCCGTCTGGATCAGGAACGGGGGAGAGGAGCACAGGTACAGCTCCCAATTCAGGTCGAGGATGTTGTCGAGCCACTCGTGCTCGGCCGCGGTGCTGACCTGGATTCGGTCCGAGGCCAACGCCGTGAGCTCGGTGTACATGGGACGGGGGACGCTGTACTTGATGGCCACGACGTTCTCGATGTCGGCGAGCCGATTGCAGAGCTCGGGCGACATCAGGTAGCCGCTGTCGGGGTGACTCCACAGTGCAATGCCGATGTCGACCGCGTCGGAGACCGCCTGGTAGTAGGCGAGGAGCGTTTCGTCCTGCTCGGTCGTGAAGTGCAGGGCAGGGGCGTGAACGACGATGTAGTCGGCGCCGTTGTCCTGGGCATGACGGGCGAGATCGAGCACGACGTCCATGTTCTGGTCCGAGCACGACATGATCGTCTGTCCGTGATCGCCGGTGGCCTCGACGGCCAGGTCGAAGGACCGCTTGCGCTCCTCGATGCTCATCGAGAAGAACTCGCCCTGCTTGCCGGTGATGAACAGGCCCTCGATGCCGAGCTCCTGGGTCCAGTGACGGACGTTCTCACGAAAACCGTCTTCATCGATCACGTGGTCCTCGGTGAAGGGCATGAGGGCGGCGGCCCATATGCCTCTCATGTTCGCCCGGGCGTAGGACTTGGCGTCGCTCTTGGTGTACTTCACAGTGTTCCTGTCAGACGATCGTGTAGCTGTGGGAAACGTTCTTGACCACCATGTAGTGATGGAGGCCCTCGGTGCCGCCCTCACGGCCGTAGCCGCTGGACTTGACGCCGCCGAAGGGAGTCTCGGGCAATGACGCCTCGAGGGTGTTGATGGAGAGATTGCCGGCATCGACGCCCTCGACCATCCGGTTGGCGTAGTCGGACCGGTTGGTGAAGCCATAGGCGGCGAGCCCGTAGGGGACGGAGTTCGCCTGGGCGATGGCCTCGTCGAGCGAGGCGACGGGGTTGACAATCGCCAGCGGCCCGAATGGTTCCTCCTGCATCACGCGGGCATCGTCGGGGACATTGGCGAGCACCGTCGGTTCGAAGAAGTAGCCCCTCGTGCCGAGGCGTGAACCGCCGGTGGTGACGTCAGCGCCCTTTGCTCGGGCGTCGTCGACGAACCCGGCGAGTGCTCCGACCCTCCGATCGTTGGCCAGGGGTCCCATCTCGACGCCGGCCTCCAGCCCATCACCGACGACGGTGGCTGCCGCGCGGTCGGTGAAGTGTCCGAGGAACTCGTCGAAGACCTGCTCGTGGACGAAGAACCGGGTCGGGGAGGTGCACACCTGGCCGGCGTTGCGCATCTTGCGCACAGCGCCGCTGATGGCAGCAGCCTGCACGTCTGTGTCCTCGCACACGATGACGGGGGCGTGGCCGCCGAGTTCCATGAGTACCGGGGTCATGTGTTCAGAGGCGAGCGTTGTGAGATGGCGGCCGACGTCGGTGGAACCGGTGAAGGCGATCAGGCGAATGGAGTCATGCGGGATCAGGTAGCCGGAGATGTCGGCGGGCACACCGAAGACGAGGTTCAAGACGCCGGCCGGGAGCCCGGCGTCGTGGAATGCCCGTGCGATGTGCATCGCGCCGGCTGGCGTTTCCTCGGCCGCCTTCAGGATGATGGAGCAGCCCGAAGCGATGGCGCCGGCGATCTTCCGAGCGGGCTGGCTCATCGGGAAGTTCCACGGCGAGAACGCCGCCACGGCGCCGATCGGCTGGTGATGGACGATGTAGTCGACGCCGGGGCCGCTCGGGATGACGCGCCCGTAGGTGCGCACGGCTTCGCCGGCATCCCACTCGAAGAACTCCGCGCCGCGGATGACCTCGAGTCGGGCCTGGGGGTACGGCTTGCCGTGCTCGAGGGTGATCGAGTGGGCGATCTCGTCCTGTCGGTCACGCATGATCGCAGCGGCGCGCATCATCACGTCGGCACGGTCACGAGGTGCCGTCCTGCTCCAGATCGCGAACCCCTTCTCCGCCGCGCCCAGCGCGTCGTCGAGGTCCTGTGGGCCGGCGCTCGGGAGGCGCCCGATGACCTCCTCGGTCGCGGGGTTCACGACGGGGAGGTCATCGGTGGTGGTGCGCCAAGCGCCGCCGATGTACAGCCGAAGGTCCGGATAGCTCGTCATATCGGCTCCATCATCGGACACCAGAGAAACGCAATCCAGTGCTGGATCAGGTACTCGTCATATCGAGATCGATATGTTGCGTCGATCCTGCACTTGACGAGGATCGAATCGGCGGGTGACCGTACTGCGATGTCGGACACCATTGACTGCGAGTACACAATCGAAGGCGACGGCCCACCGCTGTTCCTGATCCACGGCATCGGCGCCGCCCGCGACACCTGGCGATACATGACACCGCTTCTCTGCCGGTACTTCACGGTGGTGAGCTATGACCTGCGCGGCCACGGCACCTCGCCGATGCCGGACGGCGAGTTCGGTCTCGAGGAACTCGTGAACGACCTCGAACGGGTTCGGGAGCAAACCGGGATCGAACGAGCGCATTTCGCCGGCCATTCGCTCGGCGGCATGATCGGCCCGGCCTACGCCCGTCGTCACCCCGAGCGTGTGCAATCACTCGGACTGTTGTCGACCGCGGCCTTCCGGACCGAGGGCGACAGCGCCAAAGTCAGGGGTGTCGTCACCGCGATGGAGGAGCGGGGTGTCCCCGATGTCCTGGAGACCCTCACCGATCGTTGGTACACCGACGCCTTCATCGAACGGAATCCCGAGGTCGTACGCCGCCGCCTCGATCAGGTCATCGCCTGCGACCCGGACATCTTCCTCAACGTGTTCAGGATCTACGCGTCGGTGGAGATGGCGCCATGGATCCACGAGGTCACGGCACCGTCGCTCGTGCTGACCGGTGAGCACGACGGTGGATGCAATCCCCGGCTCAACCGGCTGATCGACGAAGCTCTGCCGAACTCCGAGCTGGTTGTCCTGGCTGACGTGAAGCACTCGATCCTGTTGGAGGTGGGAGCGCTCGTCGCCGACCACATGGTGCGGTTCATTCACGGGCTCGACGGCTAGGTAGACGCCGCGACGGTGGCATTCGCCCGAGGCCGGCTGTGGTCTGACCGGCCCCTCACTCACGTCGAGGGCGGGACATCATCGGCGATCTCGCCCACGAGTTCCTCGACGATGTCCTCAATGGTGACGAGCCCGGCCGTGCGGCTGTCGACACCCTCGACCAGGGCCAGCCACGTTCCCGTCGACTGCATGCGTTCGAGCAGGGTCGCGATCAGCTGATGCGGCCGGCACCGGATGATGGGTGCCGCAATCGCCGCCACAGTGTCCTGTGGCCGGGATCGACTCATTGCGGCCAGGTCCCGGAGCCGGACATGGCCGATGACGTCATCGATGCTCGCTCCGACCACCGGGAGACGTCGGTGCCCCACGTCGATCGCGGTCGTGAGTGCGTCGGCGACGGTGCAGCTCGCCGGTACCGAGATGATGCGGTCGACGGGAACCATGATCGCGGACACCGCGGCATCGCCGAACGCGAACGAGCGCTCGATCCGATCGACATCGTCGTCGTCGATCTCGCCGGCTTCAGCGGCTTCCTCGGCCGACGCTCGAAGCTCGGGCTCGGAGAGCACAGTCGAGAAGCTCGCGGCGCTCGGCGACTGTAGGTCTGCGAATCGGACGATGAACTGCACCGGCCGCCCCAGGACCCGTGTCAGGCCCGCCACGAACGGCGACAGCCGGAGTGCAGCGCGCGCCGGCGACGAAACGGCGATCGTCTTCGGCACGGCTTCGGCATAGACGAACAGGAGCAGTGTCAGGACGACCGACGAGACCGAGACCGCCACGTCGCCGAACGTTCGCTGAGACCAATAGCCGGCGATCGTCGCCGCGCCCACCTGGCAGAGCAGGGCGAGGAGGAGCACGGCATTCAGCGCCACCGGGAGATCGTCGAGGATCGCCAGGAGCTGCGCGCGGCGCGGCCCGGGAGGCGCTTCGACGGTGATCTGGGCGCGGCGTACGCGGACCATCGAGACTTCGGCGACGGCGAGCAGGGCGGCAAGGCAGAAACAGGCAGCGAAGGCGACGCCGAGGGCAATGTGAGTCGTGCCCTGCACAGGCTCAAGGGGTCCGGTCGGCGAGCGCGTGAACCCGGCAGGAGACGGCATCGAGCTGCTCGTCGCCGTGGAGATCCACACGGTCGAGTTCGTCCCTGATGGGTGCCGACGCCAGGTCGGGATCACTGACGAGTGTCGGTTCGAACACCGCGCGCGATCCTCTCCTCGGTGCCGGGCTACTCCGCCAGCGTCGCGGCTCTCGAATTCGGCCCGTAGAGGCCAAGGTCCCGGCCACCGCCGACGTCACCGCCGGGTTCGGTCGCTACCGGCGGAAACGTCTCTTCTGGCTGTCGCTGTGACTCCGGCGGACCCATGGCTGGTTCTGCTCGGCAGTGATGTCCGTCACCGTCGGGGTGTCGACGTCCGCCACCGGACCGCGGTGCCGTTTGCCCGGAGCGTGGGCGGGGTCGGGTCGCGGGCGCCGGAGCCACCTGAGTGCGGTGGCGCTCAGGCCTCCTGCGAGGAGGACACGAGTGAGCCGGGTGCTTCTCTCCATGTGTCTCATCGTCGTGTGACTGGTGGCCGACCGCCAGGGTCCTTCGACCTCGTGACCGGCTACTGCACGTCCACCGTGTAGTCGAACGACGGCGTGCGACCCTCGATCGGCGGAATGCCGGGTTCGCCGTCGTAGTGGAGCACCTCGGGTCGGATCGGCCGCTTGGGTTCCGCGGAAAGCCACAGGCGCAGGAGATGTCGCGGCGGGAGTGCCGGGTCGTTCTCGAAACCCGATCGGGCATGGAGCACGGTGAAGTTGTTGGCGAAGACCGCCTCGCCCGACTGCAACGTGAACTCGTGATGCAGCGCCGGGTCGGCGGCCAGCGCCTCGAACATCTCGATTGCTTCGCGATCGAGTTCGGTGATCTCGATCGAGGGATCGGCGGCCGCCGCCTCCTCGAAGTAGACGCGAACGTATCGGCAGCTCGTGAACCCCTCACAGGTGCTGAACACCGGCAGACGATGCTCGGTGATGTCCGGACTCCCGGGCCGGTTCTCTCCGAGGCGGTGATAGCGAAAGCCGCGATAGAGACGTTCGAGCAGGTCTGGTCGGTCGGCCTTCATCACGTCGTGGATGCTCATGGAGTTCACGAAACGACTGACCCCACCGATCGCCGCCGGTTGGAGGCACAGAAACGTGAGGACGTCGGCGGGGTCCGAGTGCGGCGTGAGCTCACTGTTGTTGCGGTAGGCGCGCGCGTTCGGGTCGACCGCGGTGACATCGCGGACGTGGCCGAGGCGCTCGCCCATGACGGACTGCGAGACCGGTGTGCCGAGGCGTAACCCGATGCCCCAGAAGACCCGCTCGATCTCGTGAGTGGACAGCTCCTCCACCGGGAAGCCGTCGAGGATGGCGAACCCGGACCTCTCGATCAGCTCGGCTCGCAGCTCCGCGATCGTGTCCTCGAGGCCGCCGAGGGGGAGGTCGCGTTCGGAGAGTGACTCGACCGGTTGCCTTGCGGCCTCGGTGCGGCGGGCGGCGTCGACGAGCGAACCGAGTTCCCCACTCGGCAGAGAACGCCGGAACGCCGCCAGATCGGTCTCGGCGCTGTGCCAGAGACTCTCGGGCGGAGGGGTTCCGAACTCCGTCTGCGTGTGCGACATGCAGTCTCTCCTCTCGCGACGTCGCTCTGGTCAGCGCGCGGCCACGCGGAGGTCGTCGACCTCGCCGGGGTGTCCGAGCACGACCAGCACATCGCCCTGCTGCAATGTGGTGCTGTTCTCCGGGTTCACGTCGTATCCGTGCTGCTGATTCCGCACCGCGAGCACGAGCGGAGCATGACCGCACCGCTGCAGCACCGTGCCCAGCTCGGCGCCGACCGAGGACGAATCGTCGGCGAGATGCACCTCCGCGATCCGGACCCCGTGGGATTCGTCATGGAGGACTTCGTCCAAGAACTCCGCCAAGGTCGGATGCAACGCCAGCGCCCCCATCCGGGACCCACCGATCTCATGGGGGTTGACGACGCGATCAGCGCCCGCTTGGAAGAACTTCGCCTCGTTGGCCTGTGAGTTGGTGCGTGCGACGATGAAGAGGTCGGCGTTGAGAGCGCGAGCCGACAAGGTGACGTAGAGATTGTCGGCATCGCTGTCGAGTGCGGCGATCAGCGTGCGCGCCCGTTGAACCCCGGCTTGGAGCAGCGTGTCGTCATCGGTGGCCTCGGCGATGATGACCGGCTGGTCGCCGTCGGGTCGGTAGGCCCGGTCGATGACCACCAGATCGCCGTCGTGCCGGCCGACGTAGTGACTGATGGCGCGCCCCACTCGGCCTGCGCCGGCGAGGATCACGTGGTCGCTCATGTGCTGGATCATGCGATAGTCCTTCCGCAGGCGGAATCCGTCATTGATGCTTCCCTCGACGACTGCTTCCACCATGACACCGAGGGTGTAGAGGGCACCGCTGACGCCGAAGAAGACGAGGAGAAGGGTGAAGGCCCGGTACGAGCGGTCGATCTCGTCGGCGGGACCGATCTCGCCGAATCCGACCGTGGTCACGGTGATGGCCGTTTGGTAGAACGCGTCGAAGAAGTCGAGACCGAGGACCCGGTAGCCGACCACACCGACACCCATCACCAACCCGAGGATGAAGAGACCCCCGCGGACCCGCCGCCATGGGTCGGCGGGAATCGCGGGCGACTGCCGAGGCATCAATCGAACCTTCATCACGGCGTTGGTTCTACCCCGCGAGCGCACGGCGCGCGGTGATCGGGCGTGGCATCGATCGACCGTAGCGCGGCGGCCAGACGGCTGCGCAATACTGCGGCTCTATGGATTTCACCAACACGACTCGTAGCACCGAACTCCTGGAGCAGCTTCGGGATTTCGTCAAGGCCCGGGTCGACCCGGCCATCGACACCGTCGACGCCGAGCGTGCGGCTCATCCCACGACACCATCGCCCACCACCGAGCAGCTCTGTTCCGAAGCCAAGAGCGCCGGGCTGTGGAACCTCTGTGTGCGTCATCCGGACCATGGGCCCGGGCTCCGGTTCACCGAGTACGCGCCACTGGCGGAGTTCCTCGGACCGAACCCCCTGGCCCAGGAAGTCACCAACTGCGACGCTCCGTCGAACATCAACGGCGACGCGATGATCGTCTATGGCAGCCCGCAACAAAAGGGCCAGTGGCTGGAGCCGCAACTCGATGGGCAGATCAAATCCGCCTTCGCCATGACCGAGCCGGCGGTGGCCTCGAGCGACGCCGGGAACATCGCCACCACGGCGGTTCAGGACGGCGACCACTGGGTCCTGAACGGCCGCAAGTGGTACATCAGCGGTGTCCTGCATCCCAAGTGCACCTACATGATGACCGTGGCGAACACCGATCCCGATGGGCCGGCTCACGGCCGCCACACGCAGTTCATCGTTCCGGTGGACACCCCCGGGGTCACGATCGTCCGCAACCTGCCGAAGTTCGGCTACCTGGACGAGGACGGCCACGTCGAACTCACCCTCGACGATGTGCGCGTCCCGGACGCCAATGTGCTCGGCGACATCGGTGGTGGCTTCGCCATCGGCCAGGCGCGGCTGGGTCCGGCCCGGGTACAGCATTGCATGCGGATCATCGGCATCACCGAGGAGGCGCTGCGTCTCATGTGTGAGCGGGCTCCGGTTCGCTCGACGTTCGGGGCCGCGGTGAGCACCCGTTCGAACGTGATGGACTGGATCGGGGAGGCCCGCATCGAGATCGAGGCGGCGCGACTGATGGTGATGCGCACGGCCTGGCTGATGGACACGCAGGGCGACAAGGCCTCGGCACCGCACATGTCGCAGATCAAGGTTCAGGTGATGCGCACCGCCACGACGGTCGTCGACCGGGCGATCCAGGTCTTCGGCGCCGCGGGTGTCTCAGAGGACACGCCCCTGGCGCGGTGGTACGCATCACTGCGCGGGCTGCGCATCGCCGATGGCCCGGACGAGGTACATCTGATGGGCATCGCCCGTCGTGAACTACGGAGGCACGCCTGATGGGAGTCCTTTCGACCGAACTGTCGGACCGGCTGGGGATCGAGCAACCGGTCTTCGGCTTCGCCCACGACATCGCCACCGTGGCGGCCATCACCAACGCCGGCGGCCTCGGCGTGTACGGGGCCACCCGACGCTTCCCCCACGAGATCGCCGACGAACTCGCCGAGATTCGCCGGCTGGTCGGCGACAAACCGTTCGGTGTCGACCTCGTCCTGCCCGACGGGATGCCGGAGCACAACAGCCGCGACGCCATCGAGGCCCACATTCCCGACGGTCACCGGCAGTTCGTCAAGGGCATCGTCGACAAGTACGACGTGCCCGAGCCGAGCGGGCCCGGTGCTCGCACCCGCTTCATCCGGTCGTCGGAGATCGAGGCGGAGCAACTCGAAGCCGTGATGGCGAGCGAGGTCAACCTGTTCGCGTGCGGCATCGGAGCCCCCCGACCGGCTGTCGACAAGGCCAAAGAGCTCGGCAAGATGGCGGCAGCGTTGATCGGGAGCCCGCGCCACGTCAGGCGCGCGCTGGCGTCGGGTGTCGACTTCATCGTCGCCCAAGGTGCGGAGGCGGGTGCACACACGGGCACGATCGGCACCTTCTCGCTCGTCCCGCAGATCGTCGACGCGTGCGGCGACGTCCCGGTGCTCGCCGCCGGGGGAGTCGCGACGGGACGACACGTCGCCGCGGCGCTGGCGATGGGTGCAGCCGGTGTGTGGACCGGGACGATCTGGCTGACCACGGAGGAACACACGGGCCACATGCAGCCGGCCTTGGTCGAGAAGCTTCTGCGTGCCACCTCGGCTGACACGGTCATCACCCGAAGCGAGAGCGGGAAGACCTTCCGCCAGATCCGCACGGCGTGGAGCGACGAGTGGGAGACCGAGGGGGCTCCGACGCCGCTGAAGATGCCTTACCAGGATGTGCTGGTGGGCGACCTGCTCGGTGCCATCGATGAGCACGGTGTCGAGCCGCTGCTCCACAGCGGGGCCGGCCAGGGAATCGGCTACGCCTCGGAGGTGCGACCGGTTGCGAGCGTCATGGCAGAACTGGTGAATGACGCCGAAGCGGTCATGCGGCACTGGGGTCGGACGTAACCCCCAGGTCCCGCTCGCGGGCCCGACGTGCGCCGGTCAGCGTGAACCATCCGGCGATCACGAGCACCGCAACGGTGATGACATGGCCGATCATGAACAGCCGAATCGCCAGCGATCCGAGCTCCAGCCGTCCGTTGACGACGAACTCCAGGTCATCGAGGAAGATCTGGGCGTACCCGTTGGCGGCCTGCTCCAGGGTCTTCCCGTGGACCTTCACGGCGTTGAACCGCACGATCGATCCGGTGATGTTGCCCG
The DNA here is from genome assembly GCA_016845585.1 of Acidimicrobiaceae bacterium. Taxonomy (GTDB): domain Bacteria; phylum Actinomycetota; class Acidimicrobiia; order Acidimicrobiales; family Aldehydirespiratoraceae; genus JAACCU01. The sequence goes on from JAERSO010000143.1 coordinate 65,538, forward strand.
AAAGGGTCACGAGAGCGGCGACCACCGCGAACCTCGGTACCCGGTAGAGGACCTTGTAGGCGAACCACGCTCCCCCGAACAGTGCGATCACGAACGCGGCGTCGGCGAACAGGCCATGGAGCTCCGCACCGCCAGTCGAGGGTTTGCTGGGCAGGTTCTGTTCGCGGTCGGAGCTGTAGCGAAACCAGTCCGGGTCCGGCTCGTGCGACAGGAACTGCCACACCCCGGTGACCGTCAGCCCGACGATGACCACGACCGATGCCCATCCGATCCATGAAGCGAAACGGCGTTCGGCCGGGGTGACGGTGCGGCCGAACCAGGCGACCTCCGCCTTGAGGCGCGCGAGCATGCCGATGACTGTACTTCGGGTCGTTCGCGCCGGCGGCGCGATTCTTGCCCGCTACGTGGCGAGGCCGTACCAGGGTTCGGCGGCGATGTCAGCCTCGACGATCTCTCGGTTGTCGTCCTCCGCGATCGACACCGCCCGGGCCAGCGTCAACTCGACGGCAGCCTCTTCCATCCGGCCCAGACAGGCGAGCGCCCGAGCGAGCGCTTCATGCGCGTAGGCGAGGTCGAAATCACGGAGTCCGGCAGCGTGAACGACCCTCGCGGACTGTTCGGCGTGATGAAGGGCCAGCTCACCGTGACCGAGCGCGGCGTGGCAGCGAGACAACAACCAGGACGCGCGGGCCGCGTTGACCGGTCCGGCTCCGGAGGCCCGACGCCAGTGGTACGAGGCCGCATATGCACGACCGAGGAGTTCGTCGACATCGTCAGGGCCGTAGCTGCGTCCGTCGTAGATGTCCCACACCGAGTTGTTGGCGGCGATGGCCTGGCTGCGGTGAAGCGCACCGATCTCGCCGGGGTCGTCCGCAGCAGAGTCATCGGCCATGGCCCGACACGCTAGCCGGGCCGCCGACACGCACAGCCTTCGGCTGTTGTGGTCGGGGTCCCGACAGGGGTCTGCCGCGGGTAGCGGTGACAGGTTGGTTTATGCGGCGAGGGCCGCTGTTGGGTTCATGATGGTTTCGTATTCGGTTGGGGTCAATCGGCCGAGGGCGTCTTGGCGTCGGCGTTGGTGGTAGGTGCGTTCGATCCAGGTGACGATGGCGATGCGGAGGTCGTCGCGGGTGGCCCAGCGGCGGGTGTTGAGTACGTTCTTTTGGAGCAGTGAGAAGAAGGATTCCATGGCGGCGTTGTCGGCTGCGGTGCCGACTTGGCCCATGGATCCGACCATGCGGTGCCGGGTCAGTGCCCGGTGGACCTTTCGTGCATGAAATTGGCCGGACTCAATCGGTGGTCGCAACACCGGCTTGTTGGAGAGAGCGTAGGTGATCATCGAAGGCCTCGGCGTGCGGCGGCCATCTCGATCGCGGCGACCACGAGTCGGGCTTTCATCCGCTCGTCGATGGCCCAGCCGACGATCCGGTTCGACCACAGATCCTTGATCGCGCAGAGGTAGATCTTGCCTTCGTCGCTGCGATGCTCGGTCAAGTCGACGACCCAGA
>JAERSO010000144.1 GCA_016845585.1 Acidimicrobiaceae bacterium
TCTACACCCTGCTCACCGAGGTCATGGGGGCCACGGGGCACCTCACCGCCGACTCGCCGGGCGCCACGGTGCTCCAGTCCATCGAGGCGGCCTACCGCAGCGTGTGGGTCCTGACCTTCGGCGGCGGCACCAACGAGGTCCAGCGCGACATCATCGGCATGACCGGACTCGGCCTGCCGCGCGAGAAGCGCCGCAAGCCCGACCAGGCCGCGAAGGCCGACGGGGGGCGCTGACCATGGACTTCACCCCCACCGACGCACAGCAGGCCGTCGCCGAGCTGGCCGACCAGATCCTCGGCGACGCCCTCGACATGGAGCGGCACCGGTCCGTCGAGGCGGCCGGCGGCTGGTTCGACCGGGACCTCTGGGCCTCGCTCGCCGAGGCCGGCCTGCTGGGCATCGCCCTCGGCGAGGACGTCGGCGGCGCCGGCCTCGACGCCGTCGCCCTCGCCCTGCTGCTCCGGGCCCAGGGCAACCACGTGGCACCGCTGCCGCTCCTGCCGTCGTCGGTGGCCGCCCTGGTGGTCGACCGCCACGGCGACGACGCGCTGCGGACCCGCCTGCTGCCCGGCGTCGTGGACGGCTCCACGGCGCTGACCGTGGCCGTCCAGGAACACCTCGACGACCGCCTCGACCAGCCGTCGTGCACGTTCGCCGACGGTCGCCTGACGGGGCGCAAGGTCGTGGTCGAGCACCTCGACGCCGCCTCGGCGCTGCTCGTCACCGCCGACACCACCGACGGCCCCCGCTGCGTCCTGGTCGACACGGCCACAGCGGGCATCGAGGCTGCCGAGGGCACCTCGACCCGACGCCAGCCGCTCTTCGACGTGGCCTTCGACGGCGTACCCGGCGAGGTCGTCGGCGACGCCACCACCGTCGGGGCGCTCCTCGACCACCTGCGGCTCGGGATCTGCGCCACGCAGCTGGGCGTCACCGAGCGGGCGCTGTCCATGACCGCCGAGTACACGTCGGGCCGTGAGCAGTTCGGCCGCCCCATCGCCACCTTCCAGGCCGTCGGGCAACGCCTCGCCGACCAGTTCGTGAACGTGGGCGGCATTCGTCTCGCCACCCTGTCGGCCGCCTGGCGCCTCGCCAACGGCGTGGACGCCGCCGAGGACCTCCTCGTGGCCAAGTGGTGGGCCAGCGACCGGGCGACCGACGTCGCCAACGCCACCCAGCACTGCCACGGCGGCATGGGCGTGGCCACCGACTACCCCCTCCACCGCTACACGCTGTGGAACAAGCACCTGACCACGTCGCTGGGCGCGGGCACGCAGACGCTGCGCCACCTCGGCGCGCTCCTCGCCGCCGGCTGACCCGCCGCAGGACGACGCCGTGCCGCACCACGACCTACTGATCCTCGGCGGGGGCTCGGGCAACACGATCATCGGCCCGGAGCACGACGACTGGGACGTCGCCATCGCCGAGCCGTGGGACTTCGGCGGCACCTGCATGAACCGGGGCTGCATCCCGTCCAAGATGCTCGTCCACGCCGCCGACGTGAGCCTGGCCGCCCGGACCGGCGGACGTCTCGGCCTGCGGACGTCGGCGGAACCCGCCGACTGGCCGGCGGTCCGGGACCGGATCTTCGGCCGGATCGACGCCATCGCCGCCGGCGGGCTCGCCTACCGCGAGTCGCTGGACAACGTCACCGTGTACCGGCACCACGCCCGCTTCACCGGCGAGCGGACCGTGGACCTCGGCGGCGAGGCGGTCACCGCGGACCGCATCGTGCTGGCCATCGGTGCCCGCTCGGCGGTCCCCCCGATCCCCGGCCTCGACGCCGTGCCGTACCGCACCTCCGACGACGTGATGCGGGTCGCCGACCTGCCCGAGCACCTCGTCATCCTCGGCGGCGGCTTCATCGCCCTGGAGATGGCCCACGTGTTCGACGGCCTGGGCAGCCGGGTGACCATCGTCCATCGGGGTGACCGGGTCCTGCGCGGCGCGGACGGCGACGTCCGGCGCCGCCTCACCGAGGCGTACGCCGAGCGCCTCGACCTGCGGCTCGACACCACCGTGGACCGGGTCGACCACGACGCCGGCGGCTTCCACCTGGCCCTCTCCGACGGATCCACCCTGGACGGCGACCAGCTCCTGGTGGCGACGGGGCGGATCCCCAACGGCGACCTCGCCGAGGTGGGCGTCGGCGGCATCGACCTCGACGACCGGGGCTACGTCGTGACGGACGATCGCCTCCGCACCACCGCGGAGGGGGTGTGGGCCCTCGGCGACGTGACCAACCCGGTCCAGCTCAAGCACACCGCCAACGACGAGGCCCGTCTGGTGGCCCGCCAGCTCGTGGACCCCGACGACCCCACCACCGTGGACCGACGGGTCGCGCCCCACGCCGTGTTCGGCCACCCGCAGGTCGGCTCGGTCGGCGCCACCGAGGACGACCTGGCGGCCGCCGAGCGGGCCCACGTGGTGGCCACCCGCGACTACGCGGCCACCGCCTACGGGTGGGCCATGGAGGACACCACTGGCTTCGCCAAGGTGCTCGCCGACCCGGAGACCCGCCTGCTGCTCGGCGCCCACGTCGTCGGACCACAGGCCCCGACGCTCGTCCAGCAACTCGTGCAGGGCATGGCCGCCGGCCTCACCGTCGACCAGATGGCCACCGGACAGCTCTGGATCCACCCGGCCATGCCCGAGCTCCTCGAGCAGGCACTCCTCGAACTCTGACCCATCTGACACGCCCATCTGGGCACGCCAATCTGAACAGGGAGGTACCCGACATGAAGGAACTCGACGGCAGGGTGGCGGTGATCACCGGCGGCGCCTCGGGCATGGGCCTGGCCTTTGCCCACCGGTTCGCCGCAGCCGGCATGAAGGTCGTGATCGCCGACATCGAGGTCCCGGCGCTGGAGGCCGCGGTGGACGGCCTCCGGGAAGCCGGTGCGGACGTCCTCGGCGTGCGCTGCGACGTGTCCGACGCCGGGTCCGTCCACGACCTCGCCGCCGCGGTCGACGAGGCCCACGGGGCCGCCCACGTGCTGTGCCTCAACGCCGGCGTGGCCTCGACCGACACCCTCGACCAGAGCTCGCTGGCCGACTGGGAGTGGATCCTCGGCGTGAACCTGATGGGCATCGTCCACGGCCTCGACGCCTTCCTGCCCGGCATCCTCGCCCGCGACGAGGGCCACGTGGTGGTGACCGCCTCGGTGGCCGGACACACCGCGTACCCGGGCCTCGGCCCCTACTCGGCCACCAAGCACGCCGCGGTGGCCATCGCCGAGACCCTCCAGAACGAGCTGACCGCCTCGGGATCGTCGGTGGGCGCCACCGCCCTGTGCCCGGGCTTCGTCCGCACCGGCATCTTCACGTCGGAGCGGAACCGGCCCGAGCACCTGGTCGATGCCCTGGCCGAACCGCCCACCGACGAGGACATCGCCACCCGCGAGGGCTTCCTCGAGATGATCGCCGAGGAGGCACCGCTCCCCGAGGTGGTCGCCGACATGGTCCACGACGCCGTGGTCTCGCAGACCTTCTGGGTGTTCACCGACGACCGGCACGTGGACAGCATCGGGAACCGCCACGAGGAGATCCGGACCCGCACCAACCCCACCGAGGCCCGCACCATCGCCGAGGACACCTTCTCCCGCCAGGGCGACACCTGAGGTGCCCCCCGACGAGGGGGCGATCCGTCAGCCGAGGGCGGTGAGCACGTACTCCTTCGCCCAGCGGTAGTCGGACTTCCCGTTGGGGCTGCGGAGCAGGCGGTCCACGAACACGATCCGCTTCGGCACCTTGTAGCCGGCCAGCGGCCCCCGCAACGCCTCGCGCAGGTCGTCTTCGCCGGCCGTGCTCCCGTCGGCCAGCTCCACCACCGCGGTGACGGCCTGGCCCCAGCGTTCGTCGTCGATGCCGACGACGTTGCAGTCGGTCACGTCGGCCAGCTCCTTGAGGGCCTCCTCCACCTCCTCGGGGAAGACCTTCTCGCCGCCGGTGTTGATGCACGCCGAGCCGCGACCCAGCAGGGCGATGGTGCCGTCGGCCTCGACGGTGGCCCAGTCGCCGGGGATCGACCAGCGTCGGCCGGCGACCTCCGGGAAGGCCTCCTCGGTCTTGGCCGGGTCCTTGTGGTAGCCGACCGGCAACGGCCAGCCCAGGGCGATGCGTCCGCGCTCGCCCGAGCCGGCCTCGACCTCGCGGCCGTCCTCGGTGAACACCCGGGTGTGGGCGCCGAGCGAGAACCGGGCCGTCGTCTCCCGCTTCCGGCCCGAGCCGTCGGCGTCGGCCTTGCCCCGGGAGCTCCCGGAGGTGACCTGGTTGGCCATGCCGGTGCCCTCGCTGGACCCCAGGGCGTCGACGATGGTGCACGGGTGGTGGTCGAGGATCGCCTCCTTGACCGGGGCGCTGAACATCACGCCCGACGACAGGAGCAGGCGCAGCGACGACAGGTCGTGGGGACGCCCCTCGGCGGCGGCCCGGTCCAGGGCCTCGACCATGGGCCGACCGAAGGCGTCGCCGACCATGGTGACCATGGTGATGCCCTCGTCCGCGACGGTGCGCCAGAGCTCGTCGGCGTCGAAGGCCCGCGACGCCAGGGTAGCCAGCATCCCGCCGTGGCTGAGGGTGGCCAGGCCGGGGATGCCCGACGTGCCGTGCATCAGCGGCGCTGCGCAGAGCTGGCGGATCTCCCGGCCGGCGTCGGCGACGCGACGGGCGGTGTCGGCGGCCTCGGCGGGCGTGGACGGCACCGGCGTCTTGAACGGCCGGAAC
>JAERSO010000145.1 GCA_016845585.1 Acidimicrobiaceae bacterium
TCACTCATCGGATCAGTATTCCAGATCCGGCCGCTGCGCTCAGAGGGCGCGAGCAGGAAGGAAGCGAAGGGCCACGGCGGATCCGGCGAGAGATACGCACGCTGCCACGATGCATGCCACCGACAGGCCCAACAGGAACGCGTCGCTCACGGCGTCGAGATACGCGGGAGCCGCATCGCCGAGTGACGGGGCGACGAACTGAGCAGCCGCCACCGACTCCTCGGTCGCGTGCCGCACGTCCTCGGGCAGGGCGGCCACCACCTCGTTGTCGCCGAGGGCGTTTATGTAGATGCTGCTGAAGACCGAGCCGATGATGGCGACGCCGAGCGTGCCGCCAAGCTCGCGGGTGGTGTCGTTGACGGCAGACCCGATGCCCTCCTTGTCAGCGGGCAACGAGCCCATGATCGACTCGGTTGCCGGAGCCGTCGTCAGCCCGAGGCCGGCCCCGAGGAAGAACATCTGGCCGATGATCTCGGAGTACGACGTGACCGCGCTGGCCGTCGACACCCAGAAGAAGCCGATCGCCATCATGACCAGCCCGAGCGCAACGACACGCGTCGTGCCGAAGCGTTCGGCCAACTTCGGGGAGAGCACCGAGAAGACGGCGATGGACACCGCGACCGGGATGGTGCGCAGACCGGCTTCGAGCGGACCGTATCCACGGATGAGCTGGAAGTACTGCGTGATCAGGAAGATGAATCCGAACAGGGCGAAGAACGCCGCTGTGATCGCTCCGCTTGCTGCGGTGAACCGGAGGTTCTTGAAGATGCGAACCGGCAGCATCGGGTGCTCGACCCTGAGCTCCCAGGCGACGAACACGGCGATGATCGCGGCGGCGGCCACGAATCCGGCGAGCGTCTCGACCGATGCCCAACCCCATTCGGGGGCCTCGATGATCGTGAACACCAGTGCCCCGATCGCGGCGATGGAGAGCGCGACGCCGCCCCAGTCGAGCCGGGGGGCGGCTTGATCCTTGGACTCGGGCACGAGGATCACCGCGGCGGTGATCGCCACGGCGGTCACCGGCAGATTGATCAGGAACACCGAACCCCACCAGAAGGACTCGAGCAGCCAGCCACCGATGATCGGTCCCGCAGCGACAGCCACGCCGGAGGTCGCGCTCCAGATACCGATGGCGGCGGCCCGTTCCTTCGGATCGGTGAAGACCTTGGCGATGATGGCGAGCGTGGCAGGGAAGATCATCGCGGCGCCGATTCCCATGAGGGCTCGGGCAACGATCAACGAGCCGGCCGTGCCGACCCATGCTGCGTAGGCCGAAGTGCCGGCGAAGACCGCGAGGCCGGCCACCAGCATGAGCTTCCTGCCGTAACGATCGCCGAGCCCGCCGGCGGCGAGCAGCAGGCCGGTGAAGACGAGGAGGTAGGCGTCGACGATCCACTGGAGTTCGCGGGTCGACGCGCCCAGCTCTCGGGACAGGGACGGGAGGGCGACGTTCACGATCGTGCCGTCGAGCACGGTGACGAACACCGCCAGGCCGGCCACGGCGAGGATCGCCCATCGGCGGGGATCGGGTTCGACAGAATGGGGTTCGGTGACCTCGGGGGTCGACGAATCAGGGGATTCGGATTGGGTTGTGAGCACCATGTTGACACCGTAAAGATCTTGTCTTGCCAGTGTCAAGATAGGGTGTCGGATGTCACCCCGTGTCGAGGGCCCAGCCATGAATGACGAGAAGCGCTATCACCACGGCGATCTGGAGAACACGCTCCGGCGCGTCGCGAGCAATCTGATCGCCGAGCGCGGCGTGGCCGGCTTCTCACTTCGTGAGGTGGCCCGCCGAGCGGGCGTTTCCCATGCGGCGCCGGGACATCACTTCGGCGACGCGTCCGGGCTGCTCACCGCCGTGGCGATCGAGGGATTCACGCACCTGCGCGACGTCACTGCGGCGGCGACGGCGGGTGTGGAGGACCCCGACGATCGCCTCGCCGCGCTCGGTCGCGCCTACGTCGAGGTCGCCACGACGCATCCCGGTCATTGTGCGGTCGCGTTCCGCCACGACGTCCTGGACAACGAGAATCCCGAACTGTTGGCGGCGGGCGAACAGGCCTACGGCATCCTCGTCGATGCCGTCCAGTATGCGGCGGACAACGTCAACCCTGCCCTCGATGTCGCCAACACGAGCCGCCTCTGCTGGGCGGCGATGCAGGGATTGATCGACATTCATCTCAGTATGGCGATCATCTCCGAGCACCGAGGCGAGGACCCTCCCCCAGCCATCGGCGACCTGGCCGAGATCATGTCTCGCCAGCTCTTCGCCGGTATCCGCCCGTAGTTCGCAACGTCAGACGTTGAAGCGGAACTCCATGACATCGCCGTCTTCGGCGATGTAGTCCTTGCCCTCGGAACGGACCTTGCCGACGTCGCGGGCCGCGGACCATGAACCGGCGGCGAGGAGTTCGTCCCACTGGATCGTCTCGGCACGGATGAAGCCGCGCTGGAAGTCGGTGTGGATGACACCGGCACACTCCGGGGCGCTGGAGCCGGCACGGAACGTCCAGGCCCGGCTCTCCTTCTCGCCCGTCGTCAGGAATGTGCGCAGACCGAGCATGTGGTAGGCGCTCTTCAGGAACCGAGGGACTGCACCGTCGCCGAGGCCGAGGGCCTCGAGCATCTCGGCACGCTCATCCTCATCCATCAGTGCGGCTTCGGCTTCCAGCTGAACCGACAGCACGACCACCTCGGCACCATCGAGCTCCTCACGAACCGGAGCGGCGATCGCGTCCTCGTCGCCGATCTGGTCCTCACCGATGTTGAGGACAGCCATGACCGGCTTGTTGGTGAGGAAGAAGAACTCCTTGAGCTCGGCACGATCATCGGGGCGAAGACCGGCCCGGTACAGCGGCGTGCCCTCGCTCAGATGATCGACACAGGTCTGAAGCAGATCGGCCACCGGCTTGAGCGAGGAGTCGCCCTTCATCATCCGCTGCGTCTTGTCGAGCGCTTTCTCGGCTGATGCGAGGTCGGCCAGCGCCAGCTCGATCTCGACGACACGCAGGTGCTCGAGGGGGTCGGACGGGCCGGGGACATCATCGTCGGGGAATGCCCGCAGCACGAAGACGATGGCGTCGACCTCACGGATGTGCGACAGGAACGCGTTGCCGAGGCCTTCACCCTGGCTGGCCCCCTCGACGAGCCCGCCGATGTCGGTGAACTGCACCGCGGCGTGCACGACGTTCTTGCTCTCACTCATCACCGCCAGCTGATCGAGGCGATGATCGGGAACCTTGGCGACACCGATGTTGGGGTCGGTGGTGGCGAAGGCGTACGGCGCGGCATGGGCACCGCCACCGGCCAGAGCGTTGTAGAGCGAACTCTTGCCGGCATTGGGGAGACCGACGAACCCGAAGCGTTCCATAACCCGGTCGAGGCTATCGACCAGGCTCCGACTACCGTTGGGGCAGTGACGGAGACCTTGACCCCGAGTGGCCGCAGCGACAGCAGCGCCGCTGAGAGCGCATTCTCGAAGTCGGTCGCCGTCTCGGCCATTCGTTGCACGCTGACCTATGTACTGATCCCGTTCGTGTTCCCACTCGTGGGTTGGGGCACCGGCGCCGGCCCATGGATCGGTCTGCCGATCGGCATCGCGGCGATCATCGCCAATGTGGTCAGTATCCGGCGCTTCCACCGCATCGACCACAAGTGGAAGTGGCACATGTCGGTGATCAATGTCGCGATCATCGGCCTGCTGGTTGCGCTCGTGATCATGGACGGCGCAGAACTCTTCGGTTAGTCCCCTCACCACCGCGTTAGGTTCGCGGGCGTGACGAACATCTACGACGTGAGCGATGTAGCAGTCGACCGATTCGCGGCTGACGATCCGATTCTGGCCACCGAGCTCGGGCTCGCGGGCCACGCGCACCGTTGGCCCGACCTCTCCCCCGGCGGCGCCGCCGATCGACGTGAACTGGCCGCGGCCATCAAGGCCGAAGCGCTGGCGTGCCCGGCAGAGGATGCCGGTGCACGCCTCGCCCGGCGAGTCCTCGTGGACGACTGCGACAGCATCATCGACTCGTTCGACGCGGCTGAACACCTGCGTGATCTCAACAACATCGTCTCGCCGCACCAGAACATCCGCCACACGTTCGATGGGATGAGCACGGAAACGTCGGAGGACTGGGAGCACATCGCCACCCGTCTGGAGACGATCCACGAACCCGTCGAGGGCTACCGCGAGTCACTCGCCGAAGGACTCCGACTCGGCGTCCCCGCAGCACGCCGCCAAGTGGAAGCCGTTCTGGCCCAGGGCGACATCGCCGCGGGTGACGGCTCCGCGTTTCTGCGTCTCCCCAAGCCGGAGATCGAGTTGGACGAGGGACTGTGGCAACGGCTGCGTGCCGGCGCCGAGCATGCTCGAACCACCTTCGCCGGACTGACCGACTGGCTTCGCTCGACCTACCTCCCCGAGGCGGTCGAAGAAGACGCCGTCGGCACTGAACGTCACGCCCGATTCTGCAAGCGGTGGCTCGGCACCGACCTTGACCTCGCCCAGACCTATGAGTGGGGCTGGGGCGAGGTCGAACGACTCTGGGTCGATCTGCAGGGCGCGTGCCGCGCCGTCGAGCCGGGAGCCGAACCGGCCGAAACGATGGAGAAACTCCAGACCGACCCGACGTATGCGGCGAACTCGCTCGAGGAGTTCCTGGAGCTGATGATCGCCCAGCAGGAGACCAGCCGTGCTGCAGTGGTCGACACCCACTTCGACATCCCTGCCGAGCTCCAGCCACTCGACGTGAAGATCGAACCGGCCGGAGGCGCGGCGGCGCCGCATTACATGCCTGCCAGCGAAGACCTCAGCCGCAACGGCTGTGTGTGGTACCCGGTCGACGGCAAATCGTTCTTCCCCCTGTTCAGTGAGATCACGACGGCCAACCATGAGGGGTATCCCGGCCACCACCTCCAGTTCGCCGCCCAGATCGCTCAGGGCGACAAGCTCTCCCGGTACCAACGGCTCGTCTCGTGGAACCCGGGCTCCGGCGAGGGGTGGGCGCTCTATGCCGAGCAGCTGATGGACGAGCTCGGACTGTTGGAACGGCCCGAGTACCGCGTCGGACTCCTGGCCAGCCAGATGTTCCGGGCGTGCCGCGTGGCCATCGACATCGGCATCCACAACCGGCTGCCGATCCCGGACGGCGCGACATTCCACCCTGGCGAGACCTGGACCGCCGAACTGGCCGTCGAGCTGCTCACGACACGCGCCATGTCGCCGCTGAACGACGCCACCGACGAGGTCATCCGCTACTGCGGCTGGCCGGGTCAGGCCATCACCTACAAGGTCGGCGAGCAGGCGATCCTCGATCTGCGCGCCGACGCCAAGACCCAGCCCGGGTTCGATCTCAAGGACTTCCACTCGAAGGTCCTCGCGCCGGGTGCCGTCGGCCTCGACGCCCTCCGCCAACACGTGCGCAGCGCCTAGTCTCTGAAGCCATGGAGCCTGTGGCTGCGCTCGAGCGAGCGGTGTACTTCCTGGACCGGGAGCTGGCACCGGGCCAGAAGGTGCGTGCGTTTCAACGGGCGATCGTCGTGGCCACCGAAACCGGGCCCGATGAGATCGCGGCGCGGGCGGCGACCGGCACGCTGACGGAGCTCGACGGAATCGGCAAGTCGACGGCCGAGGTCATCATCGACGCGATCGACGGCAATGACGACGGCTACCTGGCCCGGCTCGACGAACGGAGCCGGTTGCCGATCGGCGAAGGCAGCGACCTGCTCGCCCAGATCAAGGGCGACTGCCACGCCCACACCACCTGGTCCGATGGGGGCGCGCCGCTGCGAGGGATGGTCGAGACGGCGATCGAGATCGGCCACGAGTGGATGGTGATCACCGACCACTCGGCTCGCCTCACCATCGCCCACGGACTGAACGAGCAGCGACTCGCCAATCAGTTGACCGAGATCGCCGACCTCAACGGCGAGTACGCCCCGTTCCGGATCCTCACGGGCATGGAGGTCGACATCTTCGAGGACGGCACCCTCGACCTCGCCGACGAAATGCTCGCCCAGCTCGATGTGGTCGTCGCCAGCGTTCACTCGAAGCTGAAGCTGCCCCGAGACGAGATGACGAAACGCATGGTGATGGCCATTGCCAGCCCCCACACCGACATCCTCGGGCACTGCACCAACCGCAAGCTCGTTGGTCGCGGCCGTCCGCCGAGCGAATTCGACCCGGAGATCGTGTTCGCCGCGTGCGCCCAGTTCGACACCGCCGTGGAGATCAACTGCCGTCCCGAACGGCAGGATCCGCCCGAGGACCTCCTCGACCTGGCCCTCGACTGGGAGTGCAAGCTGGCCATCAACACCGATGCGCACGCCCTCGGCCAGATGGAGTGGCAGGCATTCGGCGCCGACAAGGCCGTGCGATGTGGCGTGCCCGTCGACGACATCGTCAACACATGGTCCGCCGACGATCTCCTGGCCTGGGCGGACTCCCACGACGGATGAGCGCTCGCACCCGACACCTACTGCTCGCCGTCGTGGTGGGCGTGGCCATCATCGTGGCGCTGGCAGCCCTCCTCCCCGACGGCGATCGCTCCCGCCCCGGCCTGGTCGACGATCCCATCGGGGTCGACGAGCGCGACGGCTACCCCACGACCGGGCCCGGCTCGGTCGATCTGCCCACGCCGAACTACCCGACGACCGACGGCTGATCCACGCTCACCGGCCGCCCTGGCCGGCCCCGGCGATCAGTCGCCCAACGGCTCGATCGACCAGACCCGAACCGGGGCCGAGAAACCCTTCAGCGTCCGCCGGCCGGCAGGGTTGAACATGACTCCCTCGCCCGCATCGGCCTCCTGATCGGTCAGCACCTCGCCCGGCACGGCTTCCGCCGTCAGCCGGGATGCCAAGTTGACCACCGGCCCGTAGTAGTCGCCGAGGCGGAAGAGAATCTCACCGCTGCTGACACCGCCGCGCGGCGCCACGGAGGGATCCGATGAGACACCGGCGATCAACTCGAGCGCGGTTGCCGCCACGGATGCCAGGTCGGGGCCGGCGACCATGACCTCGTCACCGATGCTCTTGACGATCCGTGCGCCATGACGCGTCGCCGCCTCGAAGGCCCGCACCTCGAACTCTTCGATGGTGGCGATCAGTTCGGCGGCGCTCACATGGTTGGACAACGACGTGAACCCCACGAGGTCCACGAACCCGACGGCGAGCCGGATGATCTCGGGGCTGGGAACCCCATCCTGGGAGACACGCTGCCGGCGAACAGCCGTCCACATGTGGTGGCGGAAGATCGTGGGGAGCTGCTCACCCAAAGCCACCGCCATCGACGAGGCGAAGGCGTTCTCGTCGGCCGCAGCCAGCACGTCGGCCTCGTCGAGTACTCCGGTGTCGGCGTGCAGCCGGGGTTCGACATCCTGGACGTACGCCGCCACCGCGGCCTCGGCGAGCCGGGACGAATTCACACCGGCGATCCGCAGCAACTGCGACCCGATCGTGTCGAGGATCCCGCTGGTATCGGCCGTGATCATCGACACGAGCGCGACATCACCATCACCGAATCCGGCCAGCGCGTCGATGGACAGACCGAGGACCCGATAGATCGGCTCCACGTCATCTCGCGAGCAGCCGGTCTCCTCCAGCAACTGCTCGAGGGTTCGGTCGAGCCCCTCGGCGAGCTGCATGTCGCCCGACATGTCGATCAGATCGCCCACGTCGAGGCCGGCGAGCGTCTCGGGGGATGCGCCCGCAGCGAGCAACCGTTCGATCATGGTTCGGGTCTGCTCGGTCGGGTTCACGTGCGGCCGTCAGTTCTGGGCCGGAGCGACTCCCGGGATGCAAGATGGTCGGCTGAACACCTCGTCGAGCATCGGGCGGAACTCTTCGAGCTGCATCACCGGGTACTTCGGATCGAAGCAGTTCTGGTCGTAGTTGTGGCAGAAGTCCACGCAGCGGTCGTAGTAGGGCGAATCCACGTACATCTCACGAGCGTCGCGGTCGCCGCCGAGATGGTGAAAGTAGTAGTACCCCTGAAAGACCCCGTGGTGCTTGATCACCCACGTGGTCTCCTCATCGACGTACGGAGCCAGGAGCGCGGCCGCGGCTTCAGAGTGGTTCTCCGGGGCGAACCCGTCGGCGATGTCGTGCAGCAGTGCAGCGACGACCATGTCGACCGGCTCGCCATTGCGGAGCGCCCGAGTGCCGGATTGCAGCGAGTGCGAGTACCGGTCGGTCTGGTAGCCGAGGGTGTCGCCCTTCAACAGCCCGAGGATGTTGCAGAGGTTGTCGACGAGGTTCGACCGAGCGTGGGCTTCGAACGCCGGGTTGAGCATCTCGTAATCGGCTTGGGTGCCGTGCTGCATTTCGGTCCAGGTCACGATTCGCATGCCGCGGAGTGTACGCGCTCGGGCGGTACCGTCGCCCGCCATGGCTGCGACACGAGTCCTCATCGCCGGTGCCGGAGACGTCGGCCTCACGTTGGCCGGTGTGCTCGATGCCGCGGGCCTCGAGGTCACCACCCTCAATCGGTCGGGCCGGGCCTTCTCCGGCGTGCGGGCGCTGGCCGCCGACCTCACCGACACCGACGCACTGCGGTCGGCGTTCGACGGATTGCCGGACTTCGCCGTGGTCGTGCTGACCACTGCCCCGGATGACCGTACCGAGGACGCCTACCGTGCGGCCTACGTCGACGGGCCGGCGGCATTGCTCCGCGCACTCGGCACCCATCCCGCCCGCGCCGTTCTGACATCGACCACCGGGGTGTACGGCGACGATGACGGGCGCTGGATCACCGCGTCATCTCCGGCCACGCCGACGGTCCCGACCGCGACGATCGTGCTCGAAGGCGAAGCAGCCCTGGCGAGCCAAGTCCCGACGTCGATCATCCGAGCGGCCGGCATCTACGGGCCCGGCCGCACCTATCTGGTCGATCGCGTCCGCCGGGGTGGCATCGTCACGTCGCCCGTCGGCGCCGCCCACTGGACCAATCGCATTCACCGGGACGACCTCGTGGCCGCCCTCGCCATCGCCGCGATCCATCCCTCGCCCCCGGCCGTGGCGATCGCCGTCGACAATGAACCCACGCCACTCGCCATGATCGCCGAATGGCTCGCCGCGGAGCTCGACGTCACCCTCCCGACCGACCCGTCCCCTGACACCCGGGCGAGCGGCAAACGTTGCCGCAACTCGGAGTTGAAGGACATGGGTTGGGAACCCGCCTACCCCACCTTTCGCGAGGGATACCGATCGGTGCTCGCTACCCTCTAGGCCATGTCGAAGCGCACCCAGAAGAAGAAGGCGAAGGTTCGTCGCAGCAAGGCCAACCACGGCCGCAAGCCCAACCTGGGCCGCAACAGCTGACAACCGTCTTCTGACAACCGAAATTGCTGCCGCTGGCCCACCTCTCGGGTGAGAAGACGGCAGCAATTTGGGTTTTGGGCCGATACTGGTGGGGTGCGGCTGATCTATGACGGGGACTGTGGGTTCTGCACCTCGTCGGCGCGATGGATCGAGGATCGGTTGCCGGACGACGTGAAGGTCGTTCCTTGGCAGACGATCGATCTGGACGCGCATGGGCTCACCGAGCGTCAGGTCAGCACAGCCGTCCACTGGGTCGACGATGCGGGGAACCTTCACCGCGGGCACGCCGCGATCGGTCGAGCCCTTGTCGCGTGTGGTGGTGCGTGGGGGCCGCTGGGCCGCTCGCTCCTGATGCCCCCGGGGAGCTGGGTTGCCCGTCCGGCATACACAGTGGTGGCGCGGTTTCGGCACAAACTGCCCGGGGTCGTCTGACGCGTGCAAAATCCCTGAGTAGTGCTAGACCCTCCGGCGTGACACTCACTCTCTCCGAGGCCGAATCCCGGCGCCTGGTCGCCGGCTATGGCGTGCCCGTCTCCCCGTTCGTCACCGGCACGACCACCGACGAGGTCGTGGCCGCGGCCGCCGCCGACCCGACCGTCACGTTTCCCGTCGTCGCCAAGCTCTGCGGCAGAGCCATCGCGCACAAGACCGAACGTGGCCTCGTTCGCCTTCGCATCGCGGACGAAGCCGCCCTTCGCCTTGCGTGCGACGAGTTGCTGGCCAAGGCCGTGCCGGAGGACGGGGCCGTCGTGGTACTCGTCTCGTCGATGGTCGATGGCAACCGCGAACTCATCGCGGGTTTGAACGACGATCCCCAGTTCGGGATGACGATCATGGTCGGCGTCGGTGGCATCCTCGCCGAGGTGGTGCGCGACGTGAGCTTCCGGCTGGTGCCCATCACCGAGGCTGATGCAACCGAGATGGTGGCGGACCTCGCCTCACAGCGCTTGTTCGACGAGTTCCGTGGTGAACCCGCCGTCGATCGCACCGCTCTCACCGAAGCACTGATGGCTCTCGCACGCGTCGGAGCGAGCGAATCCGGCCTCCGATCCGCCGACCTGAACCCGCTGATCATCGTCGATGGCAAGCCTGTGGCCGTCGACGCGTTGCTCGAACTCGATGAGGAGGCGGCCCGTGCCTGACCTCTCCGCACTCTTCGACCCGAAGGGCATCATCATCACGGGCGTGTCGAACCATCCCGGCAAGTTCGGGTTCGTCACGCTGCATCATCTCCTCGTCTCCGGATACGAGGGGTCGATCTTCCCGGTGAGTCGCGAGCCCGGTGAGGTGCTCGGACTTCCGGTCCTCGGATCGATCGACGACGTGCCGGACGGCGGCGCCGACATGGTCTTCATCTGCACGCCGACCTCACTCAACGAGGGTCTCCTGCGCCAGGCCGCGGCCAAGGGCGTGACCGCAGCGTTCTGCGCCGCCGGCGGCTACCGCGAGGCCGGCCCCGAGGGCGCCGAGACAGAACAGCGACTGATCGCCCTGTGCGATGAACTCGGCATTGCGCTGGCCGGACCCAACGGGCAGGGCGTCGTGTCCACACCGTCGAATATGTGCGCCCAGATCGTGGCGCCGTACGCCCCTGCCGGGAAGATCGCGATTGCGAGTCAGTCCGGCAACTTCGTGTCGAGCTTCCTGAACCTGGCCCACCACACCGGTGTGGGTGTTTCACGCGCCGTCGCCGCCGGCAACGCGGCCGTGCTGGGCATCGCCGACTACCTCGAGTACTTCAGCGACGATCCGGAGACCGCGGTCAGCCTCGCGTACATCGAGTCGGTCGACGACGGCCGCGAGTTGTTCGAACGCATCCGCCCCCTCAGCGAACGCAAGCCGATCGTCGTGGTGAAGGGCGGCGCCTCCGATGCCGGCGCTCGAGCCGCGGCCAGCCACACGGGCGCGCTTGCCAGCGACGATGCCGTGTTCGACGGCATGTGTCGCCAGGCCGGCGTCATTCGAGCCCGTGATGTGGAGGAGGCATTCGAAGCGGCCGCCACCTTCGCCACCCAACCGCTCCCCGCCGGCGACCGCGTCGTCGTGGTCACGACGGTCGGCGGTTGGGGTGTGGCCGCGGTGGATGCCATGGCTGACACCCGCCTCAGCCCCACTCCGCTCCCTGTCGGTCTCATGGCCGCCATCGACGAGAAGCTCCCGCCGCGATGGAGCAAGAACAACCCGATCGACATGGCAGGAGGCGAGACCCGCGACACCGTTCCCGAGATCCTGCAGCTCGCCGCCCAGCATGCCGACGTCGATGCCGTGGTGTACCTCGGTGCGGGCATCCAGTCGAACACCGCCCGCATGTTGCGCGACGGCCGCTTCTTCCCCGAGCACGGACTCGAAAGGATCGCCGACTTCCACGAGCGCCAGGACACGCGGTACGCCGAAGCGGCGGCCGAGATCTCCGAGGCCACGGGCACACCGATCATGGTCGCCACCGAACTCGCCAATGCCAGACCCGACAATCCGGCTCCGGCTGCCATCCGCGCCGCCGGCAAGATGTGCCACGCCTCAGCGGGCCGCGCTGTTCGATCGCTCCACCACATGGCCGGCTATTCGGCCTGGCGCCGAGCCCGCGGCATCTAACCTTCGACGATGG
>JAERSO010000146.1 GCA_016845585.1 Acidimicrobiaceae bacterium
ATGCTATACCGTCCATTCAATAGGCTTGGATCCTGCCGCTACATGATCAATCGCCGACGATTCCTTCAGACGCTTGCCGTCACCGCCGCAACACCAACCACGGTGTTCGCGAACGATGAGACCTCGGCCGGCTTCGGGGCACTCGTAACCGACCCGCAGGGTCTGCTCGATATGCCGGAAGGTTTTTCCTACTCCATCATCGCCCGTATGGGTGAAGAGATGGATGACGGACTGCGTATGCCGGGTCTTCCGGACGGTATGGCAGCCTTCGACGCTGGCAACGGCACGATCAAACTGATCTGTAATCACGAACTGAGCGCGAGCCAGCAGGAATACGGTCCTTTCGGCGAATCGCTCGAGCGCCTCGAATCGGCGGATGCCAGAAAAATCTATGACCTCGGCGACCGCACGACACCCGGCACCGGCGGCACGTCGACGATCCACTACAACCTGGCGACCGGGGAACGCCTCGGCATGCACATGAGCCTGGCGGGCACGGAGATCAATTGTGCGGGCGGCCCGACCCCGTGGGGAAGCTGGCTGAGTTGCGAGGAAACGTTTACCGATCCCGGCGCCGGATTCGAGCGCGGTCGTATGATGCGTCGTGAAAAACGCCATGGCTACATTTTTGAAGTACCAGCCAGCGCCGACGGCCTGGTGGACCCGGTGCCATTGACCGCGATGGGTCGTTTTGAGCACGAGGCGGCTTCCGTCGATCCGGAAACCGGCATCGTGTACCTGACGGAAGATCGGTGGGACAGCGCATTTTATCGGTTCATACCAAACGTACCGGGCAAACTGCATGAGGGCGGCCGACTACAGGCGCTCAGGATCATGGACAAGCCGATGTTCGACACGCGGAACTGGGAGGGCGTGCCGCTCCTGCCGCATACCTGGCTCGAAGTCGACTGGGTCGACCTCGACGACCCGGACCCCGCTGAAAACGATTTGCGGCTCCGCGCCCAGGAGCAAGGCGGGGCAATTTTCGCACGCGGCGAGGGAATCTGCCGATCCGGGCAGGACTTCGCGTTCACGGCCACCATTGGCGGCCCTGACCGGATGGGCCAGATATTCGTTTATCGCCCGAGTCCCGCTGAAGGGACCGACGAGGAATCCGCGGCGCCGGCCAGGCTCGCCCTGATTGCGGAGTCGCTGTCAGACAGCATGTTGCGCAACGCTGACAACCTGACACTCAGCCCGTGGGGCGATCTCATCGTTTGCGAGGATACGCCGGGCTACTGTGGCATGGTCGCCGTTCGGCCGGACGGCATTCAGTATCGAATCGCGGGTAACTCCTGGGAAGGCGCGGAACTGGCCGGCGTCTGTTTCTCACCGGACGGGTCGACGTTGTTCGTCAATGTGCAGCAAGCCCATGTGACGCTGGCCATCACCGGCCCCTGGTCGGTCACCCGGTAGCGCTCTAGCCTGCCGCTCTATCCTCGAGGATAGCTACCGCAGGCAGCGTCTTGCCTTCAACGAACTCGAGAAACGCACCGCCACCCGTGGATATATAAGAGATGCGATCGGCGACCCCGTACTTGTCAATTGCCGCAAGTGTATCGCCACCGCCTGCAACGGAGAATGCATTGCTGTCAGCGATAGCCTCCGCCAGGACGCGGGTACCCTCACCAAACTGGTCGAACTCGAACACGCCGACCGGCCCGTTCCAGATAATGGTGCCGGCGTCTTTCAGTAGCGCCGCGAATCGCGCCGCTGTTTGCGGTCCGATGTCGAGAATCAGTTCATTCGCCGCAACCTCTGCGACCGACCTGGTCGTCGCTGTCGCTTCCACAGAAAATGAATCAGCCACGACAACGTCCTCAGGTACCGGTATTTCCGCCCTGTCCTGATCATTGGCGGCGAGCGCCGACGCCGTATCCAGCATGCCGGGCTCGTGCAGTGACTCGCCAACATTGTGTCCAGCCGCGGCGATGAACGTATTGGCGATACCGCCACCCACGATCAACTGGTCGACGACATTGCCAAGCGCCTCGAGGACCGTCAGTTTCGTCGACACCTTCGAACCGCCGACGATGGCAACCATCGGCCGTGCAGGATTATCGAGCGCTTTCGCCAGTGCCTCGAGCTCACCTGACAGCAACGGCCCTGCGCAGGCGACGGGCGCAAACTTCGCAACACCATAGGTGCTCGCCTGTGCCCGGTGTGCGGTCCCAAATGCATCCATGACGAAAACATCGCAAAGCGCTGCCATCTTTCGAGCAAGACCGTCATCGCAGGCCTTTTCGCCAGGGAGAAAACGAACGTTTTCGAGCAGGATCACCGTACCCGGCTCGACGTCGACACCGTCGATCCAGTCGGCCACCAGTGATACCCCGGTGCCGAGCAGCTCACTGAGACGCGCGGCAACCGGTGCCAGCGAAAACTGCGCGTCGGCCTGGCCCTCGGTCGGACGTCCGAGATGTGACATCAGCATCACCGCGGCGCCGGCATCGAGCGCCGCCTGAATGGTCGGTAGTGCAGCACGAATTCGCGCGTCACTGGTCACCTGCCCGTCGACGACGGGCACGTTGAGGTCTTCGCGAATCAGGACGCGCTTACCGGCGAGGTCGAGC
>JAERSO010000147.1 GCA_016845585.1 Acidimicrobiaceae bacterium
CCCCCGAATCGATCCCGGAACCCCCGCCGGCCGCAGATCACGACGTCAGCGTGCACATCACCGGCATCGGCGGCACCGGCGTGGTCACGATCAGCCAGATTCTCGGAACGGCGGCGATGCTCGACGGTGCCGAGGTCTCCGGCCTCGATCAGATCGGTCTCTCCCAGAAGGCAGGTCCGGTCGTCAGCGATGTACGCATCACCCACGATCACCCGGCCGATTCGAGTCGAGTCGGTGCCGGTCAGGCCGATCTTCTGCTCGCGTTCGACCTTCTCGTCGGGTCCAGCTGGACAGGCCTCAACGCTGCGGACCCGGCCCGCACCGCCGTGGTCGGCTCCAGCGCGCTGACCCCGCCCGGCCGCAAGATCGCCAAGCCGGAAACCGAGATGCCCGACGTGGCCGAACTCCTCGAACGCATCGACGGGTCCACCCAACCGGGTCGCCGTTTCTGGGCCGACGCCGACGACCTCACGTCAGTGCTCGTCGGGGACTCCGTGGCCGCCAACATCTTCGTCGTCGGCATGGCCGTGCAGTCGGGTTTCCTCCCGATCCGGGCCAGCAGCCTCGAGGAAGCGATCACCCTCAACGGCGTCTCGGTCGAGCGCAACATCACGGCGTTCCGCTGGGGCCGTATGCAGGTCGCCGACCCTGACCTCGTCGCCACCGCGGCCGATGCAGCCCGAGTCGAACCCCGCAAGCGTCCCACGCCTCCCGCGGCGGTGTCCGAGGCCGCTGCCGCTCTCGCGGACAACGGCGAGCTGCGTGACGAACTGGAGCGATTCGGCGCCGAGCTCACCTTGTTCCAGAACGCGGCACTGGCCGCTCAGTTCTTCGTTGACCTGCAGCCGGTTCGGGATGCCGAGCTCGCCGCGGATCCCACCAGCGAGGCGCTCACGCTGGCTGCAGCCCGAGGGCTGTTCAAGTTCCTCGCCTACAAGGACGAGTACGAGGTGGCCCGTCTGCTCCTGATCCCCGACCCCGCCCTCGAAGACGTCGCCGGATCAGGGGCCAAGACCGCCTGGAAGCTGCACCCGCCGACGCTGCGAGCACTGGGCCGATCGGACAAGATGTCGCTCTCGACTCGATGGGGCCGACCCGTGATGTCAGCGCTCAGCGCCGCGAAGCGGCTGCGAGGAACCGCACTCGATCCGTTCGGCCGCGCCGAGGTCCGAAAGGTCGAGCGGGCCTTGCCCGCCGAGTACCTCGGGGCGCTTCATGCAGCCGTGAGCAACCTCACCACCGACAGCTTCGACCACGCGATCGCGGTGGCGGAGACACCGGAGTTGGTCCGCGGCTACGAGGACATCAAACTCCGCAACGTCGAACGCTTCCGGGCCCGGCTGGCCGAACTCGCCGACTGAGCCGAACACAGCACCACTCCCCTAGCGTCATGCCATGAACTCGACCCCTCGCCGTCTTCGTTCTCTCTTGTTCGCCCCGGCTGTACGCCCGGATCTCCTGCGCAAGATGCCCCGCACCGGCGCTGACGCGATCGTCATCGACCTCGAGGACGCAACACCTCCGAACGCCAAGGCGGAAGGACGAGCCAATCTCAACGAGGTGGCCCCGGAGCTGATCAACCAGATCGCCGTCTACGTGCGTGTCAATGACGATTCGACCGAATGGCACGATGACGACCTCGATGCGATCCCGCCGGGGCTCCGGGGAATCGTGGTGCCGAAGATCGAGACGGTTGGTGCGCTCGACGCTCTCCAGGCTCGGCTGGCCGATCGGGGGCTCGACGATCTCGTTCTGATCGGTGGTATCGAGACAGCCCTCGGCGTGGCCGACGCTCGGCCGCTCCTGGCCCATCCGGTGGTCGATGTCGCCTACTTCGGCGCCGAGGACTTCGTCGCCGACATGGGGGGCGTCCGCACGCCGCACAACGCCGAGGTCCAGTACGCCCGCTCCCAGGTGGCGCTCGCGGGTCGGCTGGCGGAAAAGCTCGTCATCGACCAGATCGTGGCGGACTTTCGTGACGACGACCGATGCGATCGCGAGTGCCGTGAAGCCCGGGCGCTGGGCTACGGCGGCAAGCTGTGCATCCATCCCGCCCAGGTCGCGATCGCCCACGCGGCGTTCACACCGTCCGAGGAGGAGGTCGACCGTGCTCGACGCATGTTGGCGGCCTATGAGGAAGCCACCGCGGGCGGAGTCGCGTCGATCGCGTTCGAGGGCCAGATGGTCGACGAGCCCGTGGCGGTGCAAGCCCGCCGCATCCTCAGTCTTGCCGAGGACGGGTGAGCATCAGCGCGTTGCGGACTGCGCGACAGACGAGGACGTCGTCCTGGTTGTAGGCACGATGCTCGAAGGTGACCACGCCCTGGCCGGGGCGCGACGACGACTCGCGAGCGGCGAGGACCTCGGTCTCGACCCGGATGGTGTCACCGTGGAACAGCGGTGCGGGGAAGTCGGCTTTGTCGAATCCGAGGTTGGCGACGGTCGTACCGAGCGTGGTCTCGTGCACGGAGATGCCCACGACCATGCCGAGCGTCAGTAGCGAGTTGACCAGCGGCTTGCCGAACTCGGTCTCCTTGGCGGCATAGTCGGCGTCGAGGTGGAGCCATGCCGGATTCATCGTCATGGTGGTGAAGAAAACGTTGTCGGCTTCGGTGATCGTGCGCCGCAATGCGTGCGGGATCACGAGTCCGACGGTCAGTTCTTCGAGCCACTTGCCGGTCACTGGACGATCCATGCGCCGAGTTTGCCAGCTCCGCGCTCGATGGACCCGATCAGGCGCCGATCGCCGGCCGGAAGTCGAAGACCACGGGCTCCGCCAGCTCGACCCAACAGAGGATCGACCGGTCACCGTCCTCCCAGGCCGACTCGTCGGGCACGTACGCGGCCAAGTCGACCTGTGGGAGACCGGGGAACTGGTCGACTCCTGACGCAAGGAACTCCTCGGCGAGGCCGGTACACCGGAGGCCCGCCTCCTCGGTCAGCGCGGTGACGCCGGGCCAGCCGTCGTGTGGCTCAGCCGGCACGCGCGCGACGACCTGTCCACGATGCGGCTCGTCGCATGGCACGGCGTCCACACTGCGCACGACGGATCCCGAGCGCTCGTTGAAGCAGTCCCCGGTCTCGAGATTCGTGGTCCCCAGGCGCCCGCCGACGGAGATCGAGCCGCTCGCTGAGCGCTCCACCTCGTCGATGAACGCTTCGTTCGCACACGCGCCGGCCAGGAGTGTGACCAGCACCAGCAGCGCTCGGATGGTCATCCCTTCCGAAGCGTTCCCTCCGGCGGGCCGAACACGACCACCAGCTGCAGGTCCGCCTCGATGTCGACGAACCGGTGCTCCACGGCTCGTGGGACGCTGATGATCGATCCCGGCTGGATCGCGAAACGTTCACCTGCGAGCTCCACGGTTGCACGGCCGCGGGTGACGACGTAGATCTCGTCCTCCCCATGGTGCCCCTGCGGATCCTTCACCCCGGTGCCGAGCTCGTAGATTCCCGTGCTGAGACCCGGTTGACGGTCGATCTCGACGTAGCGGACGCCGGGGATGTCGATCTGGACGTCGCGCATCTGATCACCGTGAGCGGTGACGAACTCGCCGTCGTTGAGATGATGCACTGCGGTCATGCCCCGAGTCTGTCAGCTCGGGGCAACCCGCTCCACCAGTGTCATCGGGCCCATCCTGTGTCGCCGGTAGCCTCACCCGATGCGCTCGTTCGACCTGATCATCATCGGCACCGGCTCAGGCAACTCGATCATCGGCCCGGAGCACGATGACTGGGACATCGCGCTCGTGGAGCGTGGTGTGTTCGGCGGAACCTGTCTCAACGTCGGTTGTATCCCCTCCAAGATGTTCGTGTTCGCCGCCGAGGTGGCGGAGCTGGCGGCGAAGGTCGGACCGTCGTTGGGCGTGCACACCGAGATGAACGGCGCCGACTGGCCTCGGATCCGCGACCGCGTCTTCGGACGGATCGATCCGATCGCCGCCGGCGGAGAGGACTACCGCAAGAGCCTCGAGCACATCACCGTGTTCCAGCACGACGCTCGATTCGTGGGTCCGAAGATGCTGATGGTCGGCGAGGAGACAATCACCGCCGAGCACATCGTGCTCGCGGCCGGCGCTCGACCATTCGTCCCTGAGGTCCCCGGCCTCGCCGAAGCCGGGTTCCATACCTCCGACTCGATCATGCGTGTCGACGAGCTGCCACGCCGGCTGGCCGTCCTCGGCGGCGGCTACATCGCCACCGAGCTCGGCAATGTCTTCGGGCAGTTCGGTACCGACGTCACGTTCGTCCTCCGCAGCTCCCGCTTCCTGCGCGGCGAGGACCATGAGGTCAGCGATCGGTTCTCCGAAATCTACCGCGACAAGTTCTCCACCCGGATCGACACGAACGTCGTGAGTGCTCGCCGCGAAGGCGATGAGGTCGTGCTCGAACTCGAATCGAAGGGCGAAACCTCCGAGCTCCGTGTCGACGAGGTACTGGTCGCGACGGGCCGGGTCCCCAACGGCGACCAGCTCCGGGTCGAAGAGTCGGGCGTCCGGCTCGACCCCCAGGGATATGTGATCACCGATGCCCACCTTCGCACCGACGTGGAGGGCATCTGGGCGCTCGGCGACATCACCAATCCGGTTCAGCTCAAGCACGCGGCCAATCACGAGGCGAGAGTGGTTGCCCACAATCTCGTCAATCCTGAAGCGATGATCGAGACCGATCATCGCTTCGTTCCCCACGCGGTGTTCGGCCACCCTCAGGTCGCTTCCGTCGGCCTCACCGAACAGCAGTGCATCGACCAGGGGCGGCCCTACATCGCCCATCGCCAGGCGTACGGATCCGCCGCGTACGGGTGGGCCATGGAGGACCTCGAGAGCTTCGCGAAGGTGATCGCCGATCCCGACACCCGCCAACTGATCGGGGCCCACATCATCGGCCCTCAGGCGTCGACGCTGATTCAGCAGCTGATCCAGGGCATGACATTCGGCCAGACGGTCGACCAGATGGCCCGGGAGCAGTACTACATCCATCCGGGGCTGCCGGAGGTCATCGAACAGGCGCTGCTCGAGCTCTAGCGGCCTCGACCTCACCCGGCATCCACGGGCGTACCCTCATCGCAGAGATGACTTCCATGACGGCACCCGCCTCTTCCCCAGCGACGATCCCAGGATCCCTCAACCCGACGCAGCGCGCCCGGGACTGGGACCGGCTCGCGGCAGAGAAACTCGACGTGCTTGTCGTCGGCGGCGGTGTCACCGGTGCCGGATGTGCGCTCGACGCCGTCACCCGTGGGCTCTCGGTCGGACTCATCGAGCAGCGAGATCTCGCTTCGGGCACCTCGAGCCGATCCTCGAAACTGCTTCACGGCGGCCTGCGCTACCTCGAACAGCGCGATTTCGCTCTGGTCCGCGAGGCGTTGCACGAGCGGAGTCTGCTGACCTCGTCGATTTGCCCGCATCTCGTCCGGCCGGTGTCGTTCCTGCTGCCATTGACCCATCGAATCTGGCAACGCATCTACTACGGCGCCGGCGTCTTGTTGTACGACCTCCTCGCCCTCGGACGCCGCAACCCTCTCCCGCGTCACCGGCATCTCTCGCGGCGGAAGGCGCTCGAACTCGTGCCGGGACTGGACGAGGACTTCCTGGTCGGCGCGATCAGGTACTACGACGCCCAGGTCGACGACGCCCGCCACACCCTGACCGTGGCCCGTACCGCAGCGCGGCACGGTGCCGCAGTGGTCACCAGCGCCCAGCTCACGGGGCTCCTCCGTGAGGACGGTGAAGTGGTCGGTGCCACGGTGACCAACGTCGAGACCGGCGAACAGATCGAGGTCCGGGCGGCGAAAGTCGTGAACGCCACCGGTGTGTGGCTCGACGAGATCCAGGACATGGTCGGCGCCGGTGGCCTTCGCGTCACGGCCGCCAAGGGAGTCCACATCGTCGTTCCGCGCGAGGCGATCGACAGCGACAGTGGCCTCATCCTTCGCACCCCGACATCGGTGCTGTTCGTGATCCCCTGGGGCCGGCACTGGCTCGTCGGCACCACCGACACGAGCTACGACTTCGACCGTGCCCACCCGGCAGCGTCGTCCTCCGACATCGAGTACATCCTCGACCACGCCAACCGCGCCCTCCGGCGGCCACTCACGCGCGATCACATCGTCGGCGTCTATGCCGGGCTTCGCCCTCTGGTGTCCGGCGAGGCCGACGAGACTCCTCGTCTCAGCCGTGAGCATGCCGTTCTCGAACCAGTGCCCGGGCTCATCTCGATCGCCGGTGGAAAGTACACGACCTACCGAGTGATGGCCGCCGACACGATCGACATGGTCGCCGACGGGCTGGACCGGAAGGTGCCCGGCTCGTGTACCGAACGCCTGCCGCTCATCGGGGCCGACGGCTGGGACACCGTGAAGCACTCCGCTCCCACCCTCGCCGCAGCTCATGGTCTCCGCGCGCCCCTCGTCGAGCGTCTCCTGTGGCGCCACGGCAGCCGGGTGAACGACGTGCTCGCCCTGGTCGATGAGGACGCACGACTGGCCGAGGAGCTCACCGGTGGTGGTTACATCGCCGCTGAGGTGGTCTACGCCGCTCGCCACGAGGGGGCACTCCACCTCGACGATGTGCTCGCCCGACGGATGCGTGTCTCGATCGAGAACGATCAACGCGGCCTCCTCGTCGCCGAGCAGGCCGCCGCCCTCATGGCGCCTGAACTCGGCTGGACCGAAGATCGGGTGCGCCAGGAGGTCGAGCGTTGGCAGACTCGAATCGATGCCGAGCGAGCTGCCAACGCGGCTCCGGACGACAGCGCCGCCGACCAGGTGCGCCAGTCGGCCATCGACAGCCGCGGGCTCGGCGACGACTGAACCGGCCGCCGGCCCGGAAAACATCGGCCAGAGCTCCCGCCCGGGGCCGTACACTCTCGCCGATGGGCAGTTCAACCGGCACCCTCTTTCGGGTCACCACCTTCGGCGAATCTCATGGCGGCGGTGTCGGCGTCGTGATCGACGGCTGCCCGCCCCGGCTCGCCCTGACCGAAGCCGACCTGCAGTTCGATCTCGACCGGCGGCGACCCGGACAGAGCCGCTTGGTCACTCAGCGCGACGAGACCGACACGGCGGAGATCCTCTCCGGCGTGTTCGGCGGCTACACGACAGGCACACCGCTGGCCGTCCTGGTGCGCAACAAGGACCACAACTCGGGCGCCTACGACCATCTGCGCGACGTCTACCGCCCGTCCCATGCCGACTTCACCTACGACGCCAAGTACGGCTTTCGCAACTGGGCCGGGGGCGGCCGTGCTTCCGCCCGCGAGACGATCGGCCGAGTCGCAGCGGGAGCGGTCGCCCGGCGGCTGCTCACCGAAGTCGCCGGTGTCGAAGTGCTCTCCTGGGTCGATCAGGTCGGCGACATCACCGCCACGATCGATGACGCGACGGTCTCGCTCGACGAGGTGGAAGCCGACCCGACTCGCTGCCCGGACACCACCGCCGCAGCCGCGATGACTGATGCGATCGAGCAGGCCCGCCGCGACGGCGATTCCCTCGGCGGCACCGTTCGCTGCGTCGCCCGTCGCGTCCCCGCCGGACTCGGCGAGCCCGTCCTCGACAAGCTCGATGCGGCCCTTGCCGGTGCGATGATGTCGCTGCCTGCCGCCAAGGGTGTCGAGATCGGCAGTGGTTTCGCCGGCACGCGCATGACCGGACTGACCCACAATGACCCCTTCGTCCCCGGCGACGATGGTCGAGTCCACACATCGACGAACCACAGCGGCGGAATCCAGGGTGGAATCTCCAATGGGGAAGACATCACCCTGCGAATCGCGTTCAAACCAACCGGCACGATTTCGAGCAAGCAGACCACGGTCACCCGCGAAGGCGAAGCCACGACCGTGGCCGCGAAGGGCCGTCACGACCCGTGCGTGCTGCCCCGCGCGGTTCCGATGGTGGAGTCCATGGCTCTGCTCGTTCTGGCCGACCACTGGTTGCGCCAGCGCGCCACTGACATCCTTCCGCCGCTGCCCGAACTCCCCTGAGTCTGCTACCGGCCGTTGGCGCTGAAGTGCTGGTAGTCGACCGAGTTGTTCCAGTACCCGCCCCATGACCAGCCGATCGACTCGAACGCCTGCACGACGACATCATCGGCCCGGATGAGCCCGTCGACCTCGGCTTCCCGATCGACGTAGGCCGCACCTTCCGGAGGATCGACCGTGGATCCCCGCGCCCATGGATTGATGAGCGGATTGATGTCGACCGCAGTGCCGTAGGCGTGCTGGCTCCAACGGCTCGTTCCGTCGATGACGCGACAATTGAACCCCGATGAGTTGTTGGCGCGCATGGACGCCTGGTCGTCACCGTCGTAGGTGGTGATCAATTCCATCCGTTCAATCGGGAACCCGGCGTCGTACAGGCGCTCGAAGACCGTGAGCAACGCATCTGCGTGGTCGGCGTGCACCACCATCTCGCCGACGCGACGATCACCACCGAAACCGTGGTGGGCGACGGTGATCAGACGCAGGTCGTCGACGGCCACCGGACAGTCAGCACGCCAGGAGGAGCCGAGCAAGGCCTCGTCGACAGGACTGACCTCGCCCGTGAATTCTGCGGGACCGGGGTCAGCAATCGGCAGGCTGGACGTCGAGCTCGGGGTTGATGTCGGTGCCGGCGTCATGGAGGTGGGCACATCGGTCGGCGTCGGGTCGGGTCGTTCGTCAACCATCATCGCCTCCTGTCCCGTTGCGCCATTCGCACATGCGACGGCCACCGCAGTCGCCATCACCAGAATGCCGCGCCGAAGACGCCGCATGGCTCAGCGGTGAAACGGCGGCTTGGTGACGACGGCGGGGGTCTCTGTGCCGCGGACATCGATGGCGACCGCAGCCCCGTCGTCGATCGCGGGGTCGAGGAACGCCAGGGCCACGCCCTGGCCTCGGACGGGCGAGAAGTTGCCGCTCGAAACCGCACCGATCTCCACGCCGTCTCGCAGTACCCGCTGGCCCTCACGGGGTGGGCGTCGGCCTTCGACCAGCAACCCGCGCAGCAGGCGGTGAGGACCTCGTTCGCGCTCGGCGGCAAGCGCCGCCGAACCACGGAAGTCGCCTTTGTCGAATCGGACGACCCAGCCCAGACCGGCCTGGAGCGGCGTGATCCCGGGACCGAGCTCGTGACCATGGAGCGGTAGACCCGCTTCGAGCCGGAGTGTGTCTCGTGCACCGAGTCCTGCTGGAGTGATTCCAGCATCGAGCACCCGTTGCCACACCGCCGCAGCGGCATCGATCGGGACAGCCATCTCGACGCCGTCCTCACCCGTATAGCCCGTGCCGGCCACGACGACGGCGGCTCCGTCGATGTCGACACGGCCGACGGCGAAGCGGCCGATGGCCGCAGCCTCGGCGGACACGGCGGCGAGACGTTCGCGAGCGTGGGGACCCTGGACCGCCATGACCGCTCGGGTGGCGGTGACGTCGACGATCTCGGGTACGAGCGGACCCTCCGAGAGAGCGTTGACGACCCGGTCGGTGTTGGACGCGTTCGGCATCACGTCGAAGCGGTCGTCGTCGACCCACCAGACGATGATGTCGTCGAGCACGGAGGCGTCATCCGCGTCGAGCAGATGGGTGTATTGCGCCTTGCCGGAGGTGATCCGGTTCAGGTCGTTGGTGAACGCCCATTGGAGCGCATCGAATGCGCCCTCACCGGTGACACGCACGGTGCCGAGGTGGGAGACATCGAACACCACGGCTCCGGAGCGGCACACCTGGTGCTCGGCGATCGTGCCCTCGCTGTAGTTGAGCGGCATGTCCCAACCACCGAAGGGAACCATCTTCGCCCCGAGGGCGACGTGCTGATCATGAAGCGGCGACCGCCGCGATTCAGGCGGCGTCGGCGAGTCGGTACTTGGCATCGAGCTGCTGGATGTCGCGTCGATACAGGAGTTTCACGCGAACGTCGGGGTGGGTCTCCCCGAGCCGCCTGATCTTTCGATGCTTGGCGGTGACCAGCGATTGACGCATGGTCGTGACCTCGACATAGGTGTCGAAGTCCGGGAGGTAGAAGTCGGGCGTGAACGCCGAACGGGGCCGACCGTCGTCGTCGGTCTCGAGCACGAACGTGGTCGGCTCGTACTCCCACCGGACGCCGTAACTCTCGAGGAGCGCCGCGAGCTCTCGCTCGGATTCGTGGGCGAACACCGGAGTGATGGTTGCCACGGTCAGGCGTCGCCGGCCGCCGCTGGCATCTGCGGCAGAATCTCGGCCGCGATCTCGGGGAACAGGGTGACGATGCGGTTGTCGACCTCTTCCTTCACCGCGCCGAGCGGGAGGACGTTCAGCACGCCCTGACCGTTCTGCAGCAGATCGATGAGCTCCTCGCCGGTGTTCACGAGCACGGAGCTTGAACCGTCGATCACGAGGTTCGCGGATGCGACATCCTCACCGAGCGAGTTTCGCATGTAGGCGAAGACCTTGCGCACCTGCTCGAGCCGGATGCCGGCGTCGAGGAGCGCCTTGATGACCTTGAGTTCGAGGAGATCCCGGTAGCTGTAGAGACGCCGGCTGCCCGAGCCGGCGGCCTCCGCCATCGACGGCCGCACCAGATCGGTGCGAGCCCAGTAGTCGAGCTGACGGTAGGTGATGTCGACGATCTCAGCGGTTCGTTTGCCACTGAATCCCTGCTGACTCATTGCTGGTGCTCCCTCGAACGAGCGACACCGACGAAATTACGCCGGTGTCACGTGGGAGAACTGTACGACGGTCGACGCGCGGGGTCAACGACCCGCGCGCATCAACGCGCGGAAAGGATCAGTCCCCGAAGTCCTCCGGGGAGATCGTGTCGAGGAACTCCTTGAACTCCTCGACCACTTCCTCGGGGGCATCATCGTCGTCGCTGTCGGCGTCGTCGTCGTCGGTGTAGCCCGCCTCGCTGATCACCGTCTCGGATGCGTAGATGGACGTGCCCGTGCGCACCGCTATGGCGACGGCGTCGGAGGTTCGCGCCGACACCACGATGGGCTCGCCGACCTGGCCCTGACGGCGCAGGTGCAGCTCGGCGTAGAACGTCTTGTCACGAATCTCGCTGACCACGACGGCGCTCAACTCGACATCGAGACCTTTCAGGATCTCGGCGAGGAGATCATGGGTCATCGGCCGCGGCGTCTCGACACCGTCCATGGCCAGTGCGATCGCCGTGGCCTCGTTCGCGCCGATGAAGATCTGGACGGTTCGACCACTGCCGGCGCGCTCGCGAAGCAAGACCACCGGCGCGTTCGAAGGCATCTCGACTCGGACTCCGAGTAGCTCCATCTCCTGCATGAACCCACCCTACGCGCCGTAGAGGGCCTCCACGTAGGCATCCGGGTCTTCTGCGAGAACATCGGTGTCGGCGGTGGCGAGCACGCGCAGGTTTCGGTAGCGGCCCTGGTGGTCGAGTCCGTAGCCGATCACGTACTGATCGGGGATCTCGAGACCGACATGGTCGAGTTCGACCGGCACCACGCGGCGGGCCGGACGATCGATGAGGGTGCAGATCGACAGCGACCGCACGTCTCGACGTCCGAGTTCACTCAGCAGGAATGCGGAGGTGAGGCCGGTGTCGACGATCTCCTCGACCAGGACGACGTCACGATCGGTCAGGTCGGTGGTGACGTCCATGAGCATTCGGACCCGGCCCGCTCCCGGCGTGTAGGAGGTGAGGGCAACGAAGTCCACCACGCTGTTGATCGTCATGGCACGGGCGAGGTCGGCGAGGAACGGCACACTGCCACGCAGCACGGCAACGAGCACGACGCCATCGTCGTGGCCTGCCGACAACTCGTCAGCGAGTCGTTGCACCGTGTCGGAGATCTCGGACTCGTCGAGCAGCAACTCCAGGCCGGGACGGTCGAATTGCGCAGCCATGATCGTCAGTCGATCGACTCGCCGATGCTACGACGCAGGATCGATCGGTGAATCGTCTCACCCATTCGGACGAGTTCGTTGAGGTCCTCTCGTGCAGCGGTGCGGGCCTCACCACCACGCAGGAGGCGAGGGCCGAGCAGTTGCTGCAGGATCCCGGCCTCGCGTTCTGCAGCCACCTTGAACATCCGCAGGTGGCGGATCTCGAATCCATAGGTCGTGAAGCGCACCGCGGCCTTGGCCACGACGAGCGCCTCATGGTCGTAGGCCGCGACACCATCGATGTCGACCGAGCCCAAGAGGCCGAGCCGATCCAGTTCGTTGATGAAGCCGATGTCGGCACCCACCGCGTCAGCCAACTCGCCTGCAGTCATGCTCACCGAGCCATCCGGTGTGGCCAGCGGCGCGTCCGCGGACGGCGGCGTTGTCGTACCGGCCTCGACCGGGGCCACAGGCTCGGACTCGGGATCATTGAGGTCGATGATGGCCTCCTGCTCAGCCCGTGACGAGGTGTCACCAGCGGCCTCCGCAGCGCCCGGGGCATCGGCGATGGGCTCCTCGGCGATGGCACCGTCATCCCCTTCGGATTCGATGTCGTCGGGGCGACGGAAGAGGGTCGGCTCGGGGAGCGGGTCGGACCCGCGCGGAGGAAGCTCGGATGCGGCATCGAAGCCGGCTTCTTCCAGGCGTCGACGAATCACCTTCAATGGCAGGAAGTTGTCGGACTGCTGGGTGAGGATCCAACGGAGCCGATCGACATCGGCGTCGTAGAACTTGCGGTAACCCGATGGTGTGCGCTCGGGCTCGATCAGACCCTGGCTCTCCAAGAAACGGATCTTGGCGATGGTGACGTCGGGGTGCTCCTCTTTGAGCAGGCTGAGGACTTCCCCGATGGAGTGGTGCGATCCGCTCATGCGCCTGTCCCGTGCACGAAGACGAGCTTGAACTTCCCGACCTGGAGTTCGTCGCCATCGTCGAGTTCGGTGTCATCGACGCGTTCGCTATTCACATAGGTGCCGTTGAGCGAGCCGACATCGCTGACCCAGTAGCGGGCCCCATCGCGGCGCACCTCGGCATGACGACGTGACACGGTGATGTCGTCGAGGAAGATGGTGCTCTTCGGGTGGCGGCCGACGGTGACGACGTCGTCATCGAGGGCGTAGCGCGCACCGGCTTTCGCGCCCTGCAGCACGACGAAGAGTCCCTCGTGCGGGCCGAACGCGGATCGGTCGATTTCGATGCCTCCGGGAGATTCGAGCGTGACGACCGGGGTCTCGGTGGTGATGTCAGCGGGTTCGAGCGATGCGCCGCACGACGAGCAGAAGTTGGCGGTCGCCAAGTTCTGATGGCCGCATGCGTCACAGGCCCGGTCGCTGTCGCTCACCCGTCGATGAGAGCGGTGTAGGCCGCCGCGTCGAGCAGGGCGTCGAGCTGCAGCGGATCGGACATCTTGATGGCGCAGATCCAGCCATCGCCGTACGGGTCGGTGTTGAGGCGCTCAGGCGCATCGGCCAACTCGTCGTTCACCGCCGTGACCTCGCCACTGACCGGTGCGAACAGGTCGCTGACGGATTTGGTCGACTCGACCTCGCCGAACGTCGTTCCGGATTCGACGGTCGCACCCGTGCTCGGGAGATCGATGTAGACGACATCGCCGAGCGCGTCCTGGGCGTAGTCGGTGATGCCGATGCGCACAGTGTCGCCATCGACCTGCACCCATTCGTGGTCGGACGAATAGCGGAGTCCTTCAGGCACGTTCATATCGAGAACCTAACCCAAGCCCAGGCGAAAATGTGACCCCTCGCCGCCTGATTTCGGCGCGTGTCGATCAGGATCGGATCAACTGTTCGATCCGACGCACGTACTCGTCGACCAGCCGTCCTGCGGATACTTCGTCCGGCCCTTCGGCAACGACCCTCGTGGTCGGTTCCTCCGGGTCGGGGAGGACGAGTACCCAGCCCTGGTCATGGTGAATCCGCACGCCGTCGACGAGATCGACACGGCGATCGTTCGACTGCTCGACGAGTTCGCGCATCACCGCACCCTTCTGATCCCAGGGTGTCACGATGTCGCGCTCTGCCATGTGAGTTGCCGGCAACTGGTCGACAGTCTCCGACAGGGCGGCCTCCTGGCGGGCCAGCATGTCGAGCATCCGCACGAAGGTGGCCGTCGCGTCGAACGCGGGCATGAACTCCGGAGCGATGAATCGCCCCGAGGTGTCGCCGGCCAGGACCGAGAACGGACCAGCGGCGCTCTCCATGATCGCGGCGGGGCCGGTGGGGCTCAGCACGACGGTTCCGCCCTGTGTCTCGACCATCGCGGCTGCGTGCTGCGTCATCGAAATGGGCATGGCCACCCGACCACCGTCGAGGCTCGCGCCATGCAGGGCGATGAGGGTGAGGAACAGTTGCGTGTCGTCGAGCACCCTCCCCTTGTCGTCCACCACCGTGATCTGCTCCCCGCCGGGCGTGAAGACGACGCCGAGCGAGGATCGGGATGACACCACGAGGTTGCTGACGTCATCGGCATGGCGGGCGCGGTCGAAGTCGGCGATGCCGGAGGTGGAGGCGAACGGATTGACGGCGAGCACCTCGGCCCCAAGCTTGGCCAGGAGGTTCGGCATGATGAACGAGACGGCTCCGTAGCCATAGTCGGCCACGATCTTCAGGCCGCTCGACCGGATCGCCGCGAGATCCACCATCGACTCGATCGCAGTGGCGTAGTGCTCGAGGGCTCGGGGCGCATAGTCGATGTCGCCGATCTCGGCCGGGAAGACTCGTCGGTAGTCCTCGCGGTTGAAGACCCTCTCGATTTTTCGGTGGGAGTTCTCACCCATGTCCGCACCGCTCGAGTCCATGAACCCGATGACGATCGAATTCGGATCGTGTTCGTCGAGTCGGAGAGCGACCGCCCCGGCAATGGCCGGCCGGCGGGCGATGAACCGGGTGACCGGGAGCGGTACGACCTCGAGATCCTGCACCGATACCCCGGCGGCGTTGAGCCCGGCGTGGACCGCTCGCTTGAGCATCCGCGCCGACCGCGAGGAGTCGCGGCTCGTGATCACGGTGTCACCCTGTTTGAGGGTGGAGCCGTAGGCCATCGCCAACCGAGCGACGAGTTCGGGGGTGATGTCGACGTTGGCGAGACCGGTGACACCATTGCGTCCGAACAGGCTGCGTGCGCCACGGGACTCCCAGACGATCGAGTTGTTGACCGTGGCGCCGGTCTCGATGGTCTTGAAGGGATAGATCTTGACGCCGGCGGTGATGTGGGCGCCGTCGCCGATGAAACACTCGTCGCCGATCACGACCCCTTCGTCCACGACGACACCGCGGCGGATGTCGCAGGCTCGCCCGACGACCGCGCCCCGAAGCGACACGCCTTCGCCGAGGTAGGCGTTGTCAGCGACCACCACCCGATCGGTGGTGACCTCGCTGCGTACCCGGACGTTTGCACCGAGCACCGTGTAGGGCCCGAGGTGGACACCCGCCTCGATACGGCAGTTGTCCCCGATCACGCCAGGACCGGCGACGGTGCTCTCGGGGTGAATCGTGACGTTCTCGCCGATGTGGAGGCCCTCACCGCGGTCGAAGCCATCGATCCCGACCTCGACCGCGCCGTCGAGGATGTCGGTGTGGGCGCTGACGTAGCTCTCGAGATTGCCGACGTCCTCCCAATAGCCCTCACCGACCGCGCCGTACAGGGGCTTGGCGTCGGCGAGCAGCGCCGGGAAGACTTCGCTGGAGAAGTCGACCGGTCGACCGTCCGGGATGTAGTCGAAGATCTCCGGCTCGCAGACGAAGATGCCGGTGTTGATCGTGTCGGAGAAGACCTGCCCCCAGCCGGGCTTTTCGAGGAACCGCTCGATCGAGCCGTCCTCCTTCGTGATCACGATGCCGAATTCGAGCGGATTCTCGACCCGGATCAGGCCGATCGTGGCCGTAGCCCCCTTTTCCTGGTGAAACTCGACGATCTTGGTCAGGTCGATGTCGGTGAGCACGTCCCCGGAGATGACGAGGAACGGCTCGGTGAGTTCGTCCATCGCGTTGCGCACGGAGCCGGCTGTGCCGAGCGGGGTCTCCTCGGTGGCGTAGACGATCTTCACGCCGAACTCGGAACCATCGCCGAACCAGTTTCGGATGTGGTTGGCCATGAAGGCCACCGTCACGACGACCTCGTCGAATCCGTGCCGTTTCAGCAGGTCGAGGATGTGTTCCATCATCGGCCGATTGGCCAACGGCATCATCGGCTTCGGAACATTTGAGGTGAGTGGGCGGAGACGAGTTCCCTCGCCGCCGGCCATGATGACCGCCTTCACCGCGCCGAACCTACTCGCTCGCCTCCGCACGGTCGCGTCGACCCTCGCGGTAGGCCGCACGGGCGAGGGGCACGTACTGGGCCGCCGAGAGATAGCTGTAGATCAACGACGGCACCGCGAAGATCCAGCCGAGCCAGAGCCAGAAGTCGGCGGTGCTGTGGTCGCTCGCGCCGAGCAACAGGCCGGGGAAGGCGAAGTAGAGGCCGAACGTGGCGCACTTGCCCCACCAGGTGACGTCGATCCGGCGGCCGCCCAGGGCCCCGAGCACGATGCCGCCGAGCGCCACGAGCCCTTCGCGGGCGAGGGTGAGGATGACGAGCCACCAGGGCACCGACCCATCGACGCCGACGGCCAGGATGCCGACGATGAGAACGGCGCGATCCGTCAACGGGTCGATGAGTTTCCCGAACTCGCTGACGACATCGAACTTGCGCGCCCACCAGCCATCGAGCCAGTCGGTGGCCCCGACCGCTCCCCAGAGCCAGGCTGCGCTCCACCGGTCGTTCTGGTCGAACAGGAGCCAGAGGAAGACGGGGATGCACCCGAGCCTGATGAGGGAGATGAAGTTCGGGACGGTGAGGATGCGATCCTCGAAGATGCCGACCTGTCGCTGCCGCGGCTGGTCGTCGGCCGGAGTCCCCTCGCTCATGGAGCAGAGCCTACGATGCGGACGTGCCTACCATCTTCACCCGCATCATCGACGGCGAGATCCCGGGACGCTTCGTGTGGAAGGACGACGTCTGTGTCGCCTTCCTCGACGTTCGTCCGCTTGCCCGTGGCCACGTTCTCGTCGTCCCCCGCGATGAGGTCGATCATTGGGTCGATCTGTCACCGGAGGTGGCGACACATCTGATGGCCCTCGCCCAGCGTGTCGGCGGTGCCCAGCGCGAGCTGCTGTCCCCCGCCCGGATCGGGATGATGATCGCCGGATTCGAGGTCCCCCACGTGCACATCCATGTGGTGCCGATGGACTCGATGGCCGCGCTCGACTTCCGCAACGCCAACCCCGATCCCGATCAGGCCGACCTCGATCAGATCCACGCCGATCTCAGCGAGCTGCTCGGCTAGGTCACTCGGTCACGGGCTCGGCTTCGGCGATCAGCTCGGGGCCGTTGTTGCGGACATTGTTGACGTCGGTGGACACGGGGTGCAGCTGGATGAGCTGTGGCGGCGCCGGCACGAGCAGGTCCTGCAACGCGTCGGTGTCGTGGTTGTCGCGGTCGAGCCAGGTGTCCCACGCATCGGGTGGCAACATGACCGGCATCCGGTCGTGGACCTCCGCGACCTTCTCGTTGGGATCACCGGTGATGATCGTGCAGCTGTAGAGCTCGAGCGGTTCACCATCCTCGTCGGTGTGGTTCTTGTCCCGCCAGACCTCCCAGAGCCCGGCGAACGCGAACGGCTCCCCGTCGACCCGGCTCATGTACATGGGCTGCTTCTTCTTCTGGCCCTCGATCTTCTTCCATTCGTAGAATCCGTCGGCCGGGATGATGCAGCGCTTCTTGGCGAAGGGCCGCTTGAACGAGTTCTTCTCGGCGATCGTCTCGGCCCTGGCGTTGATCATTCGGCTGCCGATCTTGGGATCCTTGGCCCAGAATGGAACGAGCCCCCAGTGGAATGTGTCGAGCCGACGGATGCCGCTGTCCTCGAACACGGTGTACACGCCCTGGGTCGGCGCGACATTGAAGTTTCCACCGCGCTCGCCGGCTTCATCGAGGAGTTCTTCGCGCGGCGCCTCCGCGCCGAAGTACTTGGCCAGCTGATCCGGCGGTGTCGAGGAAGTGAAGCGTCCGCACATGGTTCGAGGAAGGGCTCGGTCGAGAAGAGGGCTCAGGTCGGGAAGTCGCCGGTGAGCGTGCACGTGCCCGATCGGCCGGCGCCGAGGTCGAAGGCCACGTCGGCTCCGACGTCGCCGCCGAACCTCGGGATGACGACCCCGCTCTCGGGGTCGACTTCGATCGTGCCGCGGACGGTGAGCGTCTCGTAGCGCTCGTCTCCGTCGACGATGAGCTGAATCCGCACGGCATCGGCGAAGCCGGTTCCACCCTCGGGCAACTCGACCGCACCGTCCGGGACCTGGAGGTCGAGCAGGATCGCGCTGGGGCCGATGCATCCGACGACCGCCGGACGGCCGATGGGATCGGCGCAGGGTCCGCTGGTGACGGTGTCGAGAGGACGGAGATCGCTCGTGACCACGCTGGCTCGCAGGCACACGTCGTCGGTGAATCCGACCGGACCGACCACGACCACATGACCCGACCCGGCGTATTGGAACAGCGACGCTCGCATCGAGCCGGGTGGATGGGGGAAGTCGCTGAACGCCGCGGTGACGATCCGCTCGTCGACCGGGCCGTCGCCGGCGGCGACAGCGACCGTGTCGGTGAGTCCGGCAGTGACGGTCGGCTCGGCCACCGGCGGGCCACCCTCCACGGCGGCCACCTCGGGGGGCTCGCTGGTGTCGGCGAACTGGATCGCACCCTGGGTTCGCTCCTCCTCCACCACGAATTCGTTGTAGGCGACATAGCCGCCGCCACCGACCACGACCACTGCGACGAGCGCGACCACCAGGTTGACGATCCGTTGCTTACGCCCGGCGGCGAGTGCCCCGTCCACCTGCCGTTCGTCGAGACGTTCCTGCAGGGTGAGCGGACCGAATGCTTCGGAACTCGCTCCCCCCGCGATGAGGTCGCGCCACGCCGCTTCCCGCGGGGCCGGCATGCGGACGAGGATCGTCTCGAACGCGTCGGCGGCTTCGTCCGAGTAGAGGATCATCAAGCCGTTGGCTCGAGCGTGTTCGACCGGATCAGCGTGTGGAGTCAGGTCGCGATCCTGGGCCAGCCCCGAGAGGAACTGATGGGCGATCTCGTCGGCTTGGTCATAGGTCAGCTCGGGGCCGACGGGCAACCGTGGCAAGCTCAATGGCGCCGAGCCGGCCCGCAGGAAGCCAGTGCGTACAACGAAACTGTCGGGCTGGATCTCGTCACCGGTGGGCGGTGGCAGCTCGTCGGGCAACTCGACCGCGCGGTCGGGCGCGAGCGCGTCGATGGCCTCGCCGTCGGCCGCCGGATCGGGGGGTGTGTTGCTGATGCAACGAATCTAGATCGGAACCCTGCTCGGCCGGTGGCGCGTCGTCCACTCGATGCGAGACTGCGGCATGGACGAGACCACTCCCCTGCCCGCCCTGGTTCTGGCATCAGGGTCGCCACGCCGCCGAGAGCTCCTCGGTCGGCTCGGGATCACCCCGTTGGTCGAACCGGCTGATCTCGACGAGTCGGTGCATGACGGCGAGCAGCCGGCCGCGTATGTCGAACGCCTCGCCCGGGAGAAGGCAGCCACAGCGGCGCGTCCCGGCGTGGTGGTGCTCGCCGCTGACACGGCCGTCGTGCGCGATGGCGAGATTCTCGGCAAGCCCGTCGATCGTGACGACACGGTCGCAATGCTGCGGTCCCTGTCGGGTCGCCGTCACGAGGCGATCTCGGGTGTCGCTGTGGCGATGAACGTCGACGGCGAGACGAGCGTCGCGGCCGGCGTCGAGACGACCTCGGTGACGATGGAAGCGCTCAGCACCGAGCGCATCGCGTGGTACGCCGACTCGGGCGAGCCCGATGACAAGGCGGGCGCCTACGGGCTGCAAGGCGCGGCCGGACTCTTCGCCGACCGGATCGACGGCAGCGTCACCAACGTCATCGGACTCCCGCTCGCCCTAGTGGATCGACTCTTCGCAGAGCTCGGCCTCGAGATCCTCGATTTCGCCGGAACCTCCTAGCCTTGATCGGGTGACCGATCTCGAGAGCCGGCCGCTGCCGAGCCCCGAACCCGAGCCCCCCGCCACCGCCGGCGAGTTCAGCGCGCTCCAGATCGGCGACCTCGACATCTGGCCCCCGGTGGTTCTGGCGCCGATGGCAGGTGTCACCAACGCGCCGTTCCGCACTCTCTGCCGTCGATACGGCGCCGGCTTGTACGTCAACCAGATGATCACGGCGCGGGCGCTGGTCGAGCGCCACCGCAAGTCACTCGAGATGGCCGCGTTCGCGGCCGACGAGTCACCACGCAGCATCCAGCTCTACGGCACCGATCCCTACTCCATCGGCGAGGCCACGAGGATGCTCGTGGCCGAACAGGCGGTCGATCACATCGACATGAACTTCGGTTGCCCGATGAAGAAGGTCACTCGCCACGGCGGCGGTGCCGCTCTCCCGTGGAAGCGCGAGCACTACCGGCGAATCGTGCGAGCGGCGGTCGACGCCGCCGGCGACGTGCCCGTCACGGTGAAGTTCCGGGTCGGCATCGACGACCAGTCGATCACGTTCCTCGATGCCGGATTGATCGCCGAAGCAGAGGGCGTCAAGGCGGTTGCGCTCCATGCTCGAACGGCCAACCAGCTCTACAGCGGCCACGCCGACTGGCGCCGCATCTCCGAGCTGAAGGAAGCGGTCACCTCCATCCCCGTCCTCGGCAACGGCGACATCTGGGAGGCCGACGACGCCATGCGCATGATGCGCACCACTGGTGCGGACGGCGTCACCGTCGGGCGCGGATGCCTCGGGCGTCCCTGGCTGTTTCGTGACCTCGCCGCGATGTTCAACGGCGAGTCCGTCGGTCCTCGACCGGATCTGGGCGAGGTCCTCGACGGCATGGTCGAGCATGCCGAGCTGCTGTGTGCGTGGATGGACGAGACGCGCGGCATCCGCGATTTCCGCAAGCACACCGGCTGGTATCTCAAGGGCTTCCCCACGGGCAACGAGGTACGTCGCCGCCTCAACCGTGTCGAGTCGCTCGAGGAGATGCGCGAGTTGGTCGCTTCCCTCGACCGAACGATCCCGTTCCCCGAAGGCGGAATGCGGATGGTCCGCGGACACTCCGGCTCGCCCAAGGACGTCCACCTTCCCGAGGGCTGGCTCGATGAACGCGACGACGAGGTCGCCATGCCTCGCGGTGCCGAAGCGCTCGTTTCCGGCGGCTGACCCGATCGCTACAGACTGACCCGGAGATCGATCCAGTCGGCTGGTTCGACCCGAACGTCGTGGCCGACACGACGCGACAGGTACCGGATCACCCCGCCGTGGGTCACCAGCAGGTGATGACCGGTGCGGAGCTCTTCGAGGAACTGGTCGATTCGGGTGGTGAACGCCGCCACCGACTCCCCGCCCGGCGCGTGGAACTCGTCGAATGCGACCAGATCCCGTTGTGTCCCGGGATCCAGTTCCTCCCAGCGCTTCCCCTCGATCGAGCCGAAGTCGAGCTCCCGAAGTGAACCGGTGGTCTTGGCCTTCACGCCTGCGAGGGCGGCCGTTTCCACGCAGCGTCGCAGATCCGAGCTCCACACCGAATCGAAGCCGGCGCCCAGCCGGTCGCGCAAGGTCGCCGCCTGCCGACGGCCGGCATCGCTCAGCTCGATGTCTGCGTGGCCGGCGAACCGGCCTTCGCTCGACCACCGAGTGGCACCGTGCCGGACCAGGCGGAGCCTCAGCTCCACGACCACCCGTGCTCCGGCACCAGTCGGGCCAGTGCAACCAGGATCGCGATTTCGGCGACCTGCTCGACGGCCCCGAGAACGTCACCCGTGGTCCCTCCCACCGCGCGGCGTGCGAGCCCGGTCACGGCGAGCATGGCGAGCACCGCCGCCCCTACCGCGACCGCGCCGGCGGGGCCACCTTCGGCGAGGGCCGCCACCGCGACGACCGTCACCAGCCATGCAGCTCGCCGGTCCACGCCGACGGCGTACTCACTACCGAACCCATCTCCCCGAGCGCTCTTCGAGGTCAGGAGCGCCACCACGGTCATCGCCCGCCCTCCCGCATGGGCCAGAACGAGCGCGAGGAGTCCGTCCGCGCCGCCGAACGTCATCAGCGCCGAGATCTTCAATCCGGTGGCGATGACCAGCGAGAGCGCCCCGAATGTGCCGACCCGTGAGTCGCGCATGATCTCGAGGCGTCGCTCCGGTGTGTACCCGCCCAGTGAGTCCGCCACGTCGGCCAGGCCGTCCTCATGGAAGGCGCCGGTGATCATCGCACCCGCACCCACGGCGAGCAGCGCGGCAGTGAGCGGGTTCACGAGTTCAACCGCACCGAGGTAGATCAGTCCGATGAGCACACCGACCATGCCACCGACGAACGGGAACCAGGGAACGGCCGCGCCCATGCCGCGACTGTCATCAGGATGAGCACCGCCAGGGAGCCGAGTCAGAAACGCCCAGGCGAACCGGAGGCCGATCAACCGACGCCCCACTCCGCGAATGTGGCCACGTCGACGACGGAGGCGGCCGCGAGCCGGATCAACGGAATGGCTGCGACCGCACCGGACCCCTCCCCGAGGCGGAGATCCAGTGACAGCAGCGGGTCCAGTCCCATTGCGTCGAGAAGCCGACGGTGTCCCGGCTCCGCCGAGCAGTGCCCGGCGATGCAGTGCGACAGTGCGCCGGCAGCTGCCCGCGAGAGCGGAGAAACCGCGGCGGTACAGATGTAGCCGTCGAGGACGACAGGCAGTCGTCGATGGCGTGCCGCCGCCACCGCGGCGGCCATGGCGACCAACTCGGTACCACCGAGCTGGGCGAGCAACTCCAGCGAATGCAGGTCGCCCAGCTCTCGGACGCGAACGAGCGCCTCGTCGACGACGATCCGCTTGTTGGCCAGTGCGTCGTCGACGACGCCGGTCCCCGGTCCGACCCAGTCAGCCGCGTCGCCGCCGTGCGCAGCGGCGGCAACCGCCGCGGCTGCGGTGGTGTTGCCGATTCCGAGCTCACCCACGACGAGGAGGTCGACGTCGTGGGCCAGCGCATCGACAGCTGCCACGCCGGCCGTGACCGCGTCAGCAAAACGAGTCGCGTCGAGGGCCGGTTCGACGCGAAGGTTGCGGGTTGGGCGCCCGACACCGACGTCGAAGACGTCGATCCCGGCGCCGACCTCGCGGGCCATCACCGAGATGGTCGCCGGCGAACACCAACACATGGGGCTTCTTCACCGCCGGACGGTCGGTCCCCTGCCATCCGGCGAGCCAGGCGGCGACCTCGTCGAAGCGCCGAAATGCCCCCTGCGGGCGAAGAACCCGGGCGGCACGTTCGTTCACCGCCGCTTCCGTCGCCGGGTCGGGGCCCGGCTGATTCTCGAGCAGATCCGCGAGCGGCTGCGAGTTGGCCAGTGGCATCAGATCTCCTCGAGACGTCGGAGACTCAGGGCTCTCCCGGCGACACACAGGTACGCGTGATGTGCGTGCTCCACGAAGACCTGGTTGACGAGTCCGAGCGTGTCGCGAAAGCGCCGCGCCAACGCGTTGTCCGGCACGACCCCATCGCCCACCTCGTTCGTCACGACGACGGTGGTGCCCTCGTGGGCGGCGAGACGCCCGGCCACACGAGCGGCTTCCCCGAGAACCGTGTCATCCGGGGTGTCCAGCCGATTGGTGACCCAGAGCCCGAGGCAATCGATGAGAACGGTGCCCGCCGGCCGTTCATCCGTCGCCCGTCGAACCGCGCCGTCCGGATCGAGAGGTTCCTCCACGACCGTCCAGTCGGCGGGGCGGTCGCGACGGTGCCGGTCGATACGGCCCTGCATCTCGGCGTCGAGGGGCAGTGCCGTAGCGATCAGGATTGTCGGACGCGCGGCTCGATCGGCGAGTC
This sequence comes from Acidimicrobiaceae bacterium, assembly GCA_016845585.1. Taxonomy (GTDB): domain Bacteria; phylum Actinomycetota; class Acidimicrobiia; order Acidimicrobiales; family Aldehydirespiratoraceae; genus JAACCU01. Next base: position 23,769 of record JAERSO010000147.1, read on the forward strand.
GGACTGCTGCCCTCGACTTGCCGCTGCGGGCACCTCCGGTGAAGACGGTCAGCATCGCCGGTTCGCACCCATCAGAAGTCGATGCCTTTCTTGGCGGCGATCCCGGAGTCGTAGGCGTGCTTCGTCTTGACCATCTCGGTCACGGTGTCGGCCATCTCGATCATCCAGTCGGGGGCATCCCGGCCGGTCAGGACGAGCGACACATCGGCAGGCCGGTCTCGAAACGTCCGTTCGACATCGGCGGCATCGATCCAGCCCCAGTTGAGCGGGTAGGTGATTTCATCGAAGACGACGAGTCGATGTCGGCCTGCCTCCACGAGTGCCTTGCCCTGGCGCCATGCCTCCTGCGCCTCGGCTTCGTCCTTGCTCAGATCGTTACTGTCCCAGGTGAATCCCTCACCCAACGACTGGAAATCGATACCGAGCGTTTCGGCCATCAACTGCTCACCGGTGACCCATGCATCGCTCTTCAGGAACTGCACGACGGCCACCGGCCATTCCCGAGCCCGGGCACGCATCGCCACCCCGAATGCAGCCGATGACTTGCCTTTGCCGTCGCCGGTGTGGACGAGCACGAGGCTCTTGGCCACACGAAGCCCATCGGGACGCGGGTCCTCTGTGAGGGGTTCCTCCGGCGACGATTCTGCGGCGGTCATGATTGCTCCTGGTCGGAAGGCGAAACGGTTGTCGGTGCGGCGATGGCGGGCACGATGATCGGGCCGGCATCATCATCGATGATCCGCACCGTTGCATGGAAGTGCGTCCTGATCGCATCCACGGTGAGGACATCTCCGGCCGGCCCCACCTGGACGAGACGACCCTGGTCGAGCATCGCGACCCGCTCACCGTACCGAGCGGCGAGGGTGAGGTCGTGCAGCGTCGCCACGACCGTGAGGCCTCGCTCGTGGCGGAGCTCCTCGACCAACTCGAGCACGTCTTGTTGATGACCGAGATCCAGGGCGGTGGTCGGTTCGTCCAGCAGCAGAACCGGAGTTTGTTGGGCAAGCGCACGGGCCATCACGACCCGCTGGCGTTCACCACCGGAGAGCGACCGGACCTCGCGCCGTGCGAAGCCACCGAGATCGAGCCGTCCGAGGACCTCTGCCGTGACGGCGAGATCCGTCGGGCTGTCGGCGGCGAAGGGCCCGCGATGTGGAGTCCTGCCCAGCAGCACATAGTCCGAAACGAGCAGCCCCGGAGGGACGACCGGCACCTGGGGGACGTAGGCCACCGTCCGGGCGAGCGACGAGCCACGCTGATTCTGTACGCCATCGAGCAGCACACTGCCGCTGTGGTCGAGGGAGCCGAGAATGCTCCGGAGCAACGTCGTCTTGCCAGCGCCGTTCGGTCCGACGATGTTGAGCCACTCGCCTGCCCGGACGTCCAGGTCGATCCCACGGAGAATCTCGACACTTCCCGCGCTGACGCGGAGATCACGGACCCTGATCTCGGTCATCACCAGATCTCCCGTCGGGACGTGCGAAGGACCAGCACGAAGAACGGGGCACCCAGGAACGCCGTGACGACCCCGATCGGCAGCTCGGCGGGCTGCACGAGGGTGCGGGCGACGAGATCTGCCAGCACCATGAATGCTCCACCGAACAGAACACTCAGCGGGAGCACGGCGCGGTTGCTGCTGCCGAACGCCAACCGGACCGTGTGGGGCACGATGATCCCCACGAATCCGATCAGACCCGACACCGACACCGCCGCCGCCGCACCCAACGAGGCGGCAACAACCACGATGACGCGGATGCGTCGCGGATCGATGCCGAGCGCCGCGGCTTCCTCGTCCCCGACGGCCATCACGTCCAACGCCCGCGCGTGTCGGAGCACCACGCCGACGGTCAACGCGAAGTACGGGAGCATGAGGAGTGGCTCCGCCCACCCCGAGGTGGCGATACGGCCGAGGATCCAGGCGTAGACCTCACGAAACGCGTCGCTGTTGGCCTGCAGCACGTAGGTCTGGCACGCGGTGAGGAAGCTGGCAACGGCCACGCCGGCGAGGACGAGCGAGGCGGTCGAGCGACCGCCGATGTGGCCGGCCATGAACGATGCCATCACGGCGATCAGGGCGCCGGCGAATGCCGCGAGCGGTACTGGATCGAGAATGCCGGCACCATCACCCAGATTGCTGGTGATCGCGATCGTGGCGCCGAGGCCGGCCCCCGCCGCGATTCCCAGGAGGTACGGATCGGCCAGCGGGTTGCGGAACGCGCCCTGATAGGCGGCCCCGCTCAATGAGAGTGTCGCTCCCACGAGAAGCCCGAGCACGACCCTCGGGAGCCGGATCTTCTCCACGATGCCGGCGTGCGCCGCGGAGAGTCCGGAGTCGATTTCGATCCCGGGCAGACCATCGAGCAGCTCGAGCACCACCCGATGTGGGGCGATGTCCACCGGACCGATCGTCAGCGCGGCGATGACCGAGGCGAAGACCGCCGCGAACCCGACCAGGACCTGTCGCCTCGACAACCGCGAGACCACGAGGGTCTCGGGAGTGACGGGAGTGTCCATGATCCTGATCGGGTCCCTCGAGCCTCAGCCCGCGACGGGTTCCAGGGCGGCCGCGATCGCCTCGACGAAGTCGACGAGTCGAGGACCCCATCGCGAGACGATGTCGTCGTTGAGCTCGATCACGTTGCCGCTGACCACCGCCGACAGCTGATCCCATCCGGGCCGCTCGGCGACGATCTGGGCAGTCTGCGCACAGCACAGCGTGTCAGCGAGGAAGATCAGGTCGGGGTCGGAGTCGACCAGGTACTCGTCGCTGAGTTGCGGGTACCCGAACGAGCTTCCGTCCGCGTCCGCCGGGTCGGCAACATTCGTCAGGTTGAACAACGCGTAGACCTCCCCGATGAACGTGCCACTGGTGACGGTGTAGAGCGAGTTGTCGAGCTCGTGGTAGTAGGTGAGGCCCGCTGCGTCGGGGGCATCGGCCAGCAGCGTTTCGATGCGGGCCTGCATGTCCGAGACCAGCAGCGCCGCCTCTGCGGTGAGCCCGGCGGCGAGCCCCAGTTCTTCGATCTGTGCATAGACGTCGTCGAACGAAGCCGGCCCGTCCTGGACCACGACGGTGACGCCCAGCGACTCGAGCCCGGCCTGCACATCGCCGTTGGATTGCATCACGACGAGGTCGGGTTCGTAACCGGCGATGGCCTCGAGGTTGGGATTCCACCCCTCGAGGTCCGTGACCGGTGCCTCGGCCGGGTAGTACGAGAACGAGTCGACGGCCACCACGAGCTCGCCCGCCCCGATCGCGAAGAGGATCTCGGTTGCAGTGGGCGAGATCGACACGATTCGTCCGGGTCGCTCCTCGGCATCCTCAACCGCCGGCGCTTCGTCAGCGGGCTCGTCTTCACCCGCAGCCATCGCCGCCTCGTCGACGTCCACGTCGTCCTCGGGCCTGGTATCGGTTTCGTCGACGGTTGTCTCGTCCGCCGCGTCGTCGCCGGCGTCGATGGTGGTGTCATCGGTGTCGCCTCCGCATGCGGTGGCGAGAAGCACCATCGCGAGCAGGAAGGCGAGTAGTCGTTTCATCGGGTATCTCCTTTGTGCTCGAGGTTCAGGCACGAGCGACAGGGACTCCCGGTCGCACGAGCCGTCCCTTCCTCGAGGGTCGGTTCGTGTCGTTCGAGGCAGGCGACCGGACTCGTTCACCCACCGGAGCGGGTGACATCACCGTTGCGGGACAGCGCCGGAATCTCACCGGACTTCGCTGCTGCGAACGAGGAGAGTGTAGGGCACCCAGAGGCGAACCTGCGCAGTAGGGTCCCTGAACACGCGAGCGAGTCCCGGGAGGTGACATGACACGACGACTGACCGAGTTCAGCCACGGGGCTGGTTGAGGCTGCAAGCTCGCCCCCGGCGAACTGGCGCACGTTGTGCGCCGCCTCTCACCAACTGATTCTCCTGACCTCCTCGTGGGCGCGTTGACCGGCGATGATGCCGCCGTCTGGCGCCTGTCGGATGACCGCGCCCTGGTTGTCACCGCCGACTTCATCACGCCGGTGGTGGACGATGCGCGTGATTGGGGCCGCGTCGCCGCTGCCAACGCCGTTTCCGACGTCTACGCAATGGGCGGCACTCCCCTGCTTGCGCTGAACCTCGTGTGCTGGAACACGGAGGAATTGTCCAACGATCTGCTGGGCGACGTGCTCCAAGGTGGCCACGACATCGCAAGCGCGTGCGGCTTCATCGTCGCAGGTGGCCACACCGTCGATGATCCTGAACCGAAGTACGGCATGGCCGTGATCGGCGAGGTGCACCCCGACCGGATGTTGACAAACACCGGCCTGACGCCCGGGCAGTCCCTGGTGGTGACGAAGCCGCTCGGAATCGGGGTGATCACCACCGCGTTGAAGCGGGGCGCACTCGATTCACCCGCCGGGCAGGCCGTACTCGACGCCGCGGTGGCATCCATGACCCGCACGAACGCCGACGCAGCACGGATCGCTGTTGCAGCCGGCGCCACGGGTGCCACCGATGTCACCGGGTTCGGACTGCTCGGCCACGCCGGACGCATGGCCCAGGAGTCCGAGGTCGACATCGAGATCTCGGTCCCGGCGGTTCCGATCATCGAGATGGCACGCGACCTCGCCGTCGCCGGGATCGTTCCCGGTGGAACCGGACGGAATCTGGGCTGGATCATGGAGTGGCTCGACATCGACGATGCGGTCGATGACATCGACGTGACACTGTTGGCCGACGCGCAGACGAGCGGTGGGTTGGTGTTCGGCGTCGACCCCGATCAGGTTGCCGCCGTCCTGGCCGAGCTCACCGACAGCGGTCACACGGCCGCCGAGATCGGTTCGGTCACTGCGGCGGGCAATGGACGGATCCACATCACTCTCTGAGGTTTCTGACGGACGGGCTCCAAATTCGGCCCGTCCGGCCGACCGTCCCAGAATGAGGGGACGACACAAGAATGTCCGGTTCACCTTTCTCCTTGCTGCACTGATTGCGGCAACGGTCGCGATCAGCACGCCGGCCGAGGCTCAGGACGAAGCACTCCTCGTCGCCAGCGTGAGCTGCGATGTCGAGGCCGGGTGTGCCGAAGCGGACCTCGGGCTGGGTCCAGACTGCCTGGCCACCGGATCGCCGTGCACCGAGGGACTGACCGACACGTGCTCGACGACTCCGGCGTGTGCGATGACCGTGGATCTGGCATGCGACGGCACCGGCTGCGACTACGTCGTCGGCACGACCGCGACAGAAAACGCCGGCTATCAAGCGTCGACGGAGTGCGGTGATGGCTGTGTCGCCGCGTTCACCGACGACTGTTCCGACGGTTGCGACCTCGGAGTCAGCATCGAGTGTGCCGATGCCCTGTGCACGCTCGAGACCGAACCCGACTGTTCGGAGTGCGAGTTCGGCCTCCGATCACCCGATGATGTGCTCGGGGCGGGGACCTACTTCGTCGTGGTGGAAGGAATCGGCACTCCCGAAGCGGGCTCGTCCTACACGCTCACCCTCGACGAGATCGGTCTCGGCGGCGCCGCCGGCGAGATCCTCGGACGCGAGGTCCCCGTCGGCGATGGCATCAAGTTCGCCGACAACACGAGTCCGACGGACAATCCGCCGACCCGTGCCGATGGCGAGGTGCTGGGTGTCAGCTTCTTCCAGTTCGACACCTGCGGTGAGGTGGCCACCGATGACTGTGTGCCAGTCCCTGCGTGTGGCGCGGCGATCCACTGCGGGGTCGGCGCGGCGCCGCAAGCGGGCACCAACTACTCGGCCGCCACCATCCGTTTCGACGACCTCCCGGACCTCGGCACCGTCAGCTCGCAGATCTCGCTGATCGTCATGGTCGAGGGCGGGTTGGCCCACGTGCCGATCGATGCGTTCCCCGGGGATGGATTCGGCGGGAGCAGTCACCAAGCGACGCTCGGCAGCACTGGCAGCGGGTTCGGCTTCTTCGGAACGGCGACGCAGGCCGGCTTTGCCCAGGTGCCCACCAACGGGTTCGCCGTGCTCGGGGAAGACACCGTGGTGATCGTTGTGGCGACGGACTCGTTCGGCAGCCGGATCATCGGCTTCGCCATGATGTCGCACATCCACGACGGGAGTTTCGGCGCCACCGCCGACGGCGCGTCTCGATTCCACACGTGGCCGCAGTGGCCAGACGACGGCGGACCTCGCGTGGAGATCCCGGAGGTTCAGCTTCCGCTCATCAACAACGTGGTGAACAGTTCGCTGCGTGGCGAAGTGGACCTGACCACCGGCCGCGTCGTCGGTGCTGGGTTCATCGCCGACACCGACGAGGAGCAGCAAGCCGCGGATCAGGCTGCCATCGAGGCCGACGCCGCGGCCCAGGACGAAACCGGCGAAACAGACGGCCCGACAACGTCGACACCGGGAGACGGGAACAACCTGCTCCTGTTCGTGCTCGCCATCGGATTCTTCCTCGTCCTCGCGGGTTTCTGGTTGTACCTGCGCCAGCGCAACAATGATCGAATCGGTGTGACACCCCCAGGCGAGCGCAACGGCTTCCAGTACCCGCTGATCAGTTCGTTCTCCTCGTCGTCGAGTTCCTCCCGGTATTCGTCATCGGACAGCCCGAGCTACTCGTCGTCCGGCTACTCGAACTCGTCGGGCTCTTCCAGCTCATCGGGCTCTTCCAGCTCCACGAGCTCATTCGTGCATCTGTCATCATCATCCAGCTACGGCCGACCGACCGGCGGTCTGGACGAGGTCGGGCGCATCCTTCGCGACGAGATGCCAAACGAGATGCCAGGGAAGAAGCCGGACGACGGCCCATCCGCGATGTCGCGTCTCGGGGCCCGCATCGCAAACCTCGGGCGACCACCGAGGGACCGGTCGGGAAGCCCGATCACGCCCGGCCGGCTCCGGATCGAGGACGGCCTCCTCACACGGAAGGGTGAACGACTCGACGGAGCGTACATCTACGTGCTCGACCGCAAAGGACGATTCGCCGTTGCGGAGGCTCGCCATCCCGAGCTCAAACGGCCGTACCACACCGACCTGCTCCGTCGTGGCCGAGCGTACGGGGCTGGAGAGTTCCGGATCGCCGACGGTCACCTGACCCGAGTGTCGGACTCGAGCGGCCACTTCCGTCCCGGCGCGGCTCAGATTCTCGCGGTACTCGACCGACTCGCCGCCAGCGGCGTGACGCTCGATGACGTCGCCGTCTCGTTCCGGCGTCGCGTTCCGAAATCACGGCACGAGCCGCGGATCGTCGTCTCGGCCGAGGACGTGGTCGCGGCTCGCTCCCTGATCGGCGCGTCGATCCGCGCCGCCCGCCGCTATGCGCGCTCGCGTCCCTGGTCCTGGGATCGCGGTCGCGACGCCCAGCTTCGTTCGATCCTCGACCGGCCGCTACAGGTGTTCGCCGCCGACTAGCCCAGTTCGGTTACTCGCCCATCCGGGTGCGGACGGTGCCGGCCATCCTGCGGATCAGCGGCTCGAAGTGCTCGAGCGGATACGTCTCCGCGTCGGGGTCGAACGCCTGCTGATCCCAGTCGTCGGTGAATTCAGCGCAAAGGTCGAACCATGACTCGTCCTTGAATCGATCGCGTAGATCGGTGGGCACACCGAAGTGGTGGTAGTAGTGCTTGCCCTGGAAGTCCTGGTGGTTCTTGATCGCCTGGTAGACGTCGTCTCGCACGTAGGGGCGGATGATCTCGGCGGAGATCTGGCCATGGTTGGGCACCGAGATCGCCTTGCCGACATCGTGCATCAGCGCGCCGAAGATCATCTCCTCGTCGGCTCCCGCCTTCTCCGCCATGGTGGCGGTCTGCAGGCAGTGGGTCAGCTGGTCGGTGATGAAGCCGTCACTGATCTCGCTGAGCGACTCGAGGAGCATGATCATGCGGTCCGCGACCCGGCCCTGGCTCTCGTTCGTGGTCTTGCCGATGACCTGCCACTGCTCCTGGGTGGATTCGTCCATCCGCCGGAAGCTGTCGGGGTTGACATCGGCGGGCTGCGTGGGGTTCTCGGTCACGGCCATGGGTTGCACTCCTCGGTACGGGCTCCGATCACGCTACAGGCCGGAGCCGATGGCCGAAGAACTCCCGATCAGCCGACGATGTCGGCCGCAGCCAGGTCGTCGATCTCATCGGCGGTGAGTCCGATCGATTCGAGGACCTCTCGGGTGTGCTCGCCAACCTCCGGAGACCGGCCCCTCGGCCCGACGTCGAGTCCCTCGAACTGCATCGGCGCTCGGACCGTGCGGTACGAGCCGTGTTCCTGGTGCTCCACGGTCGGGAAGAGACCGATCGCCTCGGCCTGTGGATCGACGGCGACCTCGTCCAAGCCGAGCACCGGTCCCCAGATGATGCCGGCCTCATCGAAGCGGGCGCCCCACTCGTCTCGGCTTCGGGTCAGAAACCGTTCGTCGAGGAGGCCGATGAGCTCCTCCATGTTGTCGAAACGCGCCTTCGGTGTGACAAATCGTTCATCGTCGATCAACTCGTCGAGTTCCAGGGCGCGACACATCCGATCCCAGGCCGGCACGTCGAGGTTGTTGATCACGATCCAGTATCCGTCACCGCACGGGAACCGGTTGGCGGTGGCCACGATCATCTGGGTGCGGCGGCGACGGCGGACGGGCGCCTGATCGACCGCGGTGATCGCGAAGTCCGACGCCTGTGTCCACACCGCCGACTCGAACAACGACGTCTCGACGGCCTGACCCTCGCCGGTCGCCTCGGCGACGCGAAGCGCTGCGAGGATCGCCGCCACGAGCGCGAGGCCGGCCGTGTGATCCCCCTGCGCCGGACGGGCGCCGGGAACCATGCCGTCATTGCCTTCCCGCATGGCGTCGTAGAGGCCGGACCGGCCGAAGAATGCGGTGACATCGAACCCGGGGCGTAATGCGTCAGGCCCCGCCGTGCCGTAGCCGGTCAGCGTGGCGTGGACGATGCTCGGATTGATCGCCAGCAGCGTGGCCGCGTCCAGACCGAACCGTTCCTGACGATGGGGCAGGAGGTTGCACAGGAACACCTGCGCGCTCCCACACAGCCGCTGAGCGAGTGCCGCCCCTTCATCGGTGTCGAGGGCCACCGCGATCGATCGTTTGCCGCGGTTGTCGACGTCGAATTGGAAATCGTAGGTGCTCAGCGGCCCATCGACCTTCGCCGGCCTCGACTTCCCGCGGATCGGGTCACCGGTCAGTGGTTCGATCTTCACCACGTCGGCGCCGAGGTCGGCCAGGATCGCTCCGGCGCTCGGGGCGGCCATGTAACTGTCGACGGCGACGACTCGGACGCCTTCCAAAGGTGCTCGCATGATCGACCAGTGTGGTCCGTGAAGTACTCGAACCGTCAACTCAGGTCGCTAGTGTGCGGCGATGGTCGACGGATTCGATATCGCAATCGTCGGGGGAGGCATCGCCGGCGTGTCCGCCGGGGCGCACCTCGCAGAGGCCGGGCTCAACGTGGTCCTGCTCGAGGCCGAGACAACCCTGGCGTACCACACCACCGGCCGATCGGCGGCCCAGTACCTCGAGAACTACGGCAATGACACGGTCCGGCGTCTCACCCTCGCCAGCCGGTCCTACATGGAAGACCCCGGCGAGTGGGCCGACGGGCCGCTCCTCGGAAGCCGCCCTTTGCTGAAGGTCGGCCGCGCCGGAAAGGTCGCCGATCTCAAGGCAGAGGTCGAACACGCCAAGGCACTCGTGCCGTCCACGACATTCGTCGACGGGGACGAAGCCCGGCGGATCCTCCCCATCCTTCGCGACGACATCGAAGGCGCGGTCCATGAGCCGTTCTCGATGGACATCGACGTGGCCGGACTACATCAGAGCTATGTGCGGCGGATGCGGGCTTCGGGCGGTGAGATTCGACCGTCCAACCGGGTCGTCGGTTTGGCCCGCTCAGGCGATGGTTGGCAGGTGGACACGGGTTCGACGACGGTGGCCGCATCGATCGTGGTGAACGCGGCCGGAGCCTGGGGTGATCTCGTCGGTGCCGAGGCGGGAGCCGCCCCGGTCGGCCTGCATCCGCTCCGTCGCACGATCGCGATCGCCGCCATTCCCGACGACCACGACCCCGCCGACGTCGCCCGTTGGCCGTTGACCTCGTTCGAACCCGACTCGGGCCCGATGGTCGGCTACTGCAAGCCCGAGCCCGGCGGGCTGATGGTGTCGCCGGCCGACGAAACTCCGTCGGAGCCCTGCGACGCCAAACCCGAGGAGCTCGACGTCGCCCTCGGGCTGGCCAACCTCGCCGAGTTCACCACGCTCGACGTCCGCCATGTGCGCTCCACCTGGGCCGGCCTCCGCACCTTCACCGCCGATCGAACGCAGGTCGCCGGATTCGATCCCGAGATCGACGGGTTCTTCTGGCTGGTCGGCCAGGGCGGCTACGGCATCCACACATCCGAGGCTCTGGCGCTGGCCACGACCGGGCTCATCGTCGACGAAGAGATCCCGTCGACGCTCTCCGACGT
>JAERSO010000148.1 GCA_016845585.1 Acidimicrobiaceae bacterium
GGTCGAGCGGTAGGTAGAGCGACTGGAATCCCAGGGCACGAGCAACGGCGCGGACGCGGCCGCTGAAGTCTCACTCATCGACGAGGACGGCGGCTTCATTCTCCAAATCGACGAATCCGTCCTTCCCACGGCGGAGGAAGCCGACCTCGAGGTCTGGCTGATCCAACCCGACGCCGATGGCAACGTCGCCGACCTCGTGTCGCTCGGCATCATCGATCCCGACGACCCGGCATCGCTGCAGATCCCCGCCACCCACGACCCCGAGGTTTACTTCGTGGTCGACATCAGCGTGGAACCCCACGACGGCGACCCGACGCACTCGGGTCGGTCCATCCTTCGCGGTCCGCTGGTCGAGGCCTGACCCCGGAGGATCTTGCCTACTTGGGCTTGGTGACAGTCCAGCCCCGGCGGCGCACTTCCAGCACCAGCGACTTCGTCGACGCCGTACGAACCGCACGTTCCATTTCCGACATCTGCTCAGGGGTCGGCTTGGGCGCTGCGGCCTTGGGTGTGCTCGGCGGATCGGGTGCGGTGACGGGTTCGGCCGCACGGGCCTGTTCTGCCTCGTACTCCGCGGTCTGCAGCTGGTCGATCAGCTCCGCGGCTTCATCGGCAGTGAACCGCCCCGCGGCCTGGCGCTGATTGAACCCCATCGGTCCGCGGGCATCCCGGAAGTCCGCGTAGCCGATGCTCTCGAGCAGCTCCAGCAGCTCTTTCACTTGGCGGTGCGACGCTGCCGGACCTGCACTCTGACCGAACGCCATGTCGCAGTCTGGCCGCTGGAACCGACGGCTGCTGGAACCGGCCACAGCTAGCGTGGCGAGATGGCTGATGAGCACACCGACCCTCTGACCGTCGAGCAGATGTACGGCGACTGGGGGATCGAGTGGGAGGACGCGCTCGCGATCACCGGCCGCAGCCTGAACCCCCGACCTCGTACCTCCCTGTACGACACGGTCGGTGCCCTCGGGATCGGTGAGGGGGATCGCGTGCTCGACATCGGTGGGCGCGACGCCGCCCAGGCGCTCGACCTCGCCGAGCGATTCGGGTGCCGGGTGCTCTCGGTCGACCCCGTGAGGTTCAACATCGACTTCGGCACCGAGGACATCGCCAAGCACACGCACGGACATCTCGTCGAGAACGAGCTCGGCACCATCGGTCGAATCCCCGCACCGGACGACACGTTCAACCTGGTCTTCGCTCGCGACATGCTCGGCCACGTCGAGGACCTCGCGGGTGGACTCGCCGAGTGTCGACGCGTTCTCAAGACGGGCGGCGCCATGGTGATCCACGACGTGTTCGCCACACCTCTGCTCGAGCCGAAGGAGTCGGCCTGGCTGTGCGGTGAACTCGCCCAGGTTCCCGAACGGCTGAACGACGAACTCTTCGAACAAACCGTGGCCGAGGCCGGTTTCACGATCGAGGCCGTCGACCGAGTGGCGTCCGAGTGGCTCGAACACTCACTCGAGAGCGAGACGGGCGAGAAGCGTCTACTCCTCGCGGCGCGACTCCGACGTGACCGGGACCGGTTCATCGAGGAATTGGGCGAGATCCCGTTTCGGGTCGTACAGGCCAACAATCTGTGGACCATCTACCGGATGATCGGCAAGCTCGAAGACCGAGTCGTCGTGATCCGCGCCTGAGCGAGGCGTCAGTCTCGAGCGAGAGGACGACGGTGGATCGATCCGTGTTGTCATGAATCGTCGGACACCCTCCGGAAACGCGGCACTGTCCACTTCGTCGCGCAACTCATTGACGTCCAGTTGTTCTGTCATGCCTCCACGGTGACGGGTCAGACCAGGCCGAGCATGGAGAAAGTGTGGAGATGCCGTTCAGATTCCGCCGGTCAACCGATCGTGCAGTGGAGTTCGTGGAACCCAGATGTCATCGTCGACCGCAGCGACCCACGCTCCACCACCGACCAAGACGGCGATCGTTGCGAGAAGGGAGACCGTCCGCGAAGCCATGGTTCCTCGATCGGCACGTCGTCTCGCCTCCTCAACCGAATCCTCCGAGCTAGACAGGGCCTGTGACCGACCACTCCGGCAGTGCGTACTTCGACATCGCGATGACACCATCCGTCATCGCGCTCCAGACACAGATGGGCAGCCTCGGCGTTCATGTCACCCGGCCCGGCCTCGGGCCCGGAGACCCACACGCCCTCGATCGGCGAGAGAAGGAGTTCCTCACCAGCCGTGACAGCTTCTCCCTGTCGAGTGTGAGCGAGACGGGCTGGCCGTACGTACAGCACCGCGGCGGGGAGCCGGGATTCGTGACGGTGCTCGACGATCACACCATCGGCTGGGTGGAACGCAAGGGCAACCGTCAATACATCGGCACGGGGAACATCCATCACGACGGCCGCGTCTCCGCGATCTTCATGGACTACCCGACCCGTGATCGCCTGAAGATCTTCGGGCGGGCAACGCATCACCGGGAGGCGTCCTCAGAACTCCTCGAGGCGCTCGGGGCGCCTGCGTTTCGCAACGATGGCGCCATCACCGTCGAGGTTCTCGCCACCGCGTGGAATTGCGCGAAACAGATCACACCCCGTTTCACGCAGGACCAGGTCAACGAACACACACAAGGCCTGCGCGCACGTATCGCCGAACTGGAGGACGAGGTCGCCCGGCTTCTCGGGTCACCGTCCCAGCGCTGAGGCCACCGCCTCCACGTGCGCGGGGCCGATCCCGCAGCACCCACCGACCATCGTCGCTCCGGCGGCACGCCATGCCGGTTCATAGGCGGCATACGCCGCGGGCGTGATGGCGTCCTCGAAGGTGACCCTGCCACCCTCGACTTCCGCAGCGTGGGCGTACGCACCGAGCGGGCCATCCCAGTGCGCTCGGATCGCGGCGACACCGCGCTCGGTGAGTCGAACGTCGGAGTGCATGAGGCAGAAGGCATCGACGAGGTCGTAGGCCCTGGCGATCTCGACCGCCTCGGAGATCGCACCACCCTCCCGCAGCTCGATCACCTCACCGAGTTCGTCGACTCCATGGCCCTCTTCGGGGCCGATCGTCAGCCCGACCCAGATGGGCAACCCGACCGTCGACGCCGCGTCGAGCGTGCAGGTCATTCTGGGGAGATCGACCATCATCTCGAGGCTGATCAGATCGGCACCGGCGTCACGCATGATCCGAGCCTGCTCGACGGTGTTGTCGTGCAGTAGGTCGAGTGACGGCCGATCGCCCGAGAAGCTCCAGTTGCTGATGCCTCCCGCAACGACCACGTGGTCCGCCGGTGTTCCAGCCAACGAGCGCGCCTCCACGGCGAGTTCGACCGCCCGCCGGTTGTACACCTCGAAGTCGTCGGCGACACCTGCGTCCTCCAACACGTTGCGTCCAGTGGCGAACGTGTTCGAGGCGATCAGATCGGCACCGAGCGCGATGTAGTCGAGATGGACCTGACGAACGATGTCGGGGTCGCTCAGGGCCGCGCCGCCGCTCCAACCGTTGGCGAGCTCGGGCGCTCCTCGGAGAAGACACTCCGAACCGGTACCGCCGTCGATCAGGATGCGTTCACCGGCGCGAGCTCGCTCGATCAGAGAGCGGTAGCGATCCATCCATCCTCCAGTCATGGCGACTCGCCCGGCCGGGTCGCGACAAACCGTACTGCCGGACGTCGGGACAACGAAGCGTCTCGAAGGGAGCCGACATGGCTGGGTTGATGGATGATCTGGTGGAGTCTGCTGGGTGGGCTACTCGGTGGCGAAGACGCCACGGACAAGACCGAAGCCGCCGCCAACATGGGCATCGGCGCCATTCTCGGCGGCCTCGCCAAGAACTCAGAGTCGAAGCGCGGCGCGCGTTCCCTCGAAAGGGCGCTCGATCGCCACGACGGATCGGTGCTCGACAATCTCCCGGACCGCCTTGGCAAAGCCGACACCGCCGCGGACGGCGAGAAGATCCTCGGCCACGTCTTCGGCAAGAACCAGGACGCCGTCACCCAGCAGCTGGCCGCCAAATCCGGCATGGACCTGGGCAGCATCAAGAAGATGCTTCCCATGCTCGCTCCTGTCGTGATGGGGATGCTCGCCAAGAAAGGCAAGGGTGGCGGCGCCGGGAACCTCGCCGGCATGCTCGGCGGCCGCTGACAACAGTCAGGCCATCCGACCGTTGTCGAGTCGAATCGTTCGCGTGATTCGTACACGGTCCAGGAGCTCGCGATCGTGGGTGACGAGGAGCACGGTGCCGGGGAACGTGTCCAGAGCCTGCTCCAACTGCTCGATGGCGGGGAGATCGAGATGGTTGGTCGGTTCATCGAGCACCAGCAGGTTCGCGCCATTCGCCATGAGCAGCGCGAGTGCGGCCCGGGTCCGCTCCCCTGGCGAGAGCGACGCCCTGGGTCGGTTCCGTGCGGCCGAGCAAGACGTCGATCAGCGTCGACTTGCCCGAGCCATTGTGGCCGACCAGGGCGATCCGGTCGCCGTAGCTGACCAGCAGGTCGATCCGGGCCGAGCCGGAAAGTTCCTCGATCGACGACAGCACCCGACAGCCGGCTGACGACATCGCCGCTTCGGGGCGCGGCAGGGACGTCGAGCTGCAACTCCCAGGGCACGTGCGGTCGCTCGACTGCCTCCAGACGATCGATGGCGCGCTGGGTCTGTGCCGCCTTCCCGGCGAGCTTCTCGGTCTGGTCGACCTTGAACGCGCGGATGTTCTTGTCGGGCTCATCGCCCATGGATCGCTTGGCCTTGGCTTTCCCCTGCTGCGCCCACTCACGCTGACGCTGCGCTCGGCCGGCGAGAGAACGGCGCTGCGCCTCATACGCCTCGAACTGCTCATGCGCCTGCTGACGAGCCCGCTCCCGCTCAGTCAGATACGACTGCCATCCGCCACCGAACACGGTCAGCCGATGGGTGTACTCCTCGATCTCGGCAACATCGGTCACCACCCGGTCGAGGAATCGATGGTCATGGCTCACCAGCAGCACAGGGGCGTCGAGCCCGAGCACCCACCGCTCGAGATGCGCGAGCCCATCGAGATCGAGGTCATTGGTCGGCTCATCGAGGAGGTACACATCGAAACGCGACAACAGCAGGGCCGCGAGCCCCGCCCGCGCCGCCTCCCCGCCTGAAAGGGTGTGGGTCGGCTGACCGAGCAGGCGCTCCGGGATTCCCAACCCGGCACTCACCGTTCCGACTCGCGCATCGAGGTCCGCAGCACCGAGGGACAGCCATCGGTGGAGCGCCCGGTCGTACCGATCGGCGGCGCCGTCCTCCTGCGTCGCCACCGCGGCCGCCGCCGCATCCAGCTCGTCCTGCGCGGGCGAAACCCCTGTCCGCCGGTACAACAGGTCACGGACCAGTTCGTCGGACCGCTCGGGTTCCTGGGTCAGCCATCCAACCGTGGCGGTCGGTGGGTTCATGACGAGCTCACCGGTGTCAGGCGGTAGCAGCCCGACACACGCGGCGAGGAGGGTCGACTTCCCGACGCCGTTCGGGCCGACGAGGCCCATCCTGGTGCCGGGTGCGACGAGAAGCTCGACATGGTCGAGGACGGGCATCGCCCCACGAGTGACGGTGAGGTCGTGGACGATCAGGGTTGCAGACATGCGGGAGCTTTCGGGGTCGAAGACGGTTGTGGGCTCACCGGATGTGCATGCCTACGAGTGTCTCAGACCACGGACGTGCTCGCCACGGGTTTGATGCAGCCGAATGCTCAGGCTGCGTACTTCGTGTCGATCCCCTGGATGTGAGCGGTCAACCAGCGGCGCAGGAACCAGAAGAACTCATCACTTGCGCAACCACTGGCCACAACTCGTGCAACCCGTTCATGAGGCCGATCAGTTCCTGGTGTTGGGCGTCCATTTCGTCGACGCCCAATCGCAAGCTCTCGCTCCAATCGAGAAAAGCCATCTCCGCCTCCGCAATCTGCTGGTCGACAGCGCTCAGCATCGGCGAAACGGTTGTCGCCATGAGTTCGACAACGGCCGATTCACTCGGACCGGCTGACGCAAACGCGACGTGAGCTGGCACCCTTGGGGGGTGAATCCCCAGGGCAGCGACGTCGGCGAGGACGTCGAGGAGACCACTCGCGAGGCCGGTCGACGGAAGCGGCGCGGCCCGTTGCACGAGCCCCACTTCCGGCGCCTCTGGTCCAACTCCGTCGCCTACTACATCGTCGCAAACGCGCAGCGATTCGTCTTCGGATGGCTCGTCCTCGATGGATTGAACCGCTCCGAGAGCGATCAGGGACTCGTCGTGTTCGCGCTCGGCATCCCCGCAATCTTCCTCACCCTGCACGCCGGGGCATGGGCGGATCGACATGATCGACGCACGATCCTCATCACGACCCAGCTCACATCGGCAGCGGTGATGGTCGGCACCGCACTGCTCATCAGCAGCGGGCGCGCCACCATGTCCTGGGTGATCGGCGCGGCGATCCTGGCCGGTGCCACATCGTCGATCGGCCAACCCGTACGTGCCGCGTTGATCCCGGCGCTCGTGAAGCGTGAGCAGCTGTTCAGCGCGATCGCCGTGAACGCTCTGGCCATGACCGCGTCGATGATCCTCGGACCGGTGATCGCCAAGCTGGTCGGCGATCAGTTCGGCTTCGACGGCGCATTCTGGTTCCAGGCCCTGCTGCTCGGCGGCGGCATGCTGTTCCTCCTCCGTCTCGAGATCCCACCCCACGAGGAACTCCCACCGAAGCGCCCGATCATCCACGAGACCATCGACGCACTACGCCACCTGCGCGCCGACCGCCACCTCCGTACGCTGTTCATCCTGCTCACCATGTTCGGCCTCACGGTCAACCCCGCGGTGATGGTGACGCTCCAGGCGTTCGTGAAGGACGAGCTCAATCGACAGGCAGGCGACGTGGCCTCGCTCCTGGCGGTGATGGGAGTCGGCATCGCCGTCAGTTCCGTCGTTGTGATGCGCAGGGGAGACATGGCCAACAAGGGCGCGCTCTTTCAGCGCGCCGCCATGGTCGGCTCGACGATGACGATCCTCATGGGCCGCACAACGGAGTACTGGCAGCTCTTCCCGCTCGTGGCGGTCATGGGCCTCGCCGGTGGCTTCTACATCAACATGAACCAGGGTCTGATCCAGGCCAACACACCCCAACCGCTGATGGGCCGTGTGATGGGCCTCTACACGCTGGTGCAGATGGGGCTTCTCCCGATCGGGGCGCTGAGTCTGGGGCTCATCGCCAGCCAAGTCGGCACCGGCAACACCATCACCGGGGCGGCAGTCGTGAGCCTCACCATCGTCACCACCACATACATCCGCAACGCCGAACTCCGCCGCCTCGGTTGATCGGCGACTCCGCACGTCACATCGCACGCAACTGCTCAGTGCCCGTGGCGCGAGGCCGACAGGACTACACAATGAATGCCGCTTCGAAGAAAGGCGCATATGACTGAATCCACATCGCCAGGCAGGGATGGCGGGCCGAACGTCGATTTCGACGGGTTCGCCGACGATTTCGAGCGGATCGCAACAAGCATCGAGCAGATCATCAAGGGCAAGCCTGAGGTGATTCGGCTGGCCGTGGCGTGCATGCTCGCCGGCGGTCACCTGCTGATCGAGGATGTTCCCGGCGTCGGAAAGACCTCGCTCGCCCGCGCGCTCGCGGAGACGATCGACGGATCGCTGCAACGAATCCAGTTCACTCCTGACCTCCTCCCGACCGATGTCACCGGCGTGCAGATCTGGAATGGGCAGAACCATGAGTTCGAGTTCCACGAAGGAGCCGTATTCGCCAACGTCGTCGTGGCCGACGAAATCAACCGCGCGTCGCCGAAGACGCAGGCCGCGCTCCTCGAGGTGATGGAGGAGCATCAGGTCAGTGTCGACGGGACGCCCCGGCTCGTGCCTGACCCGTTCATCGTGATCGCGACCCAGAACCCGATCGAGCGGCTCCCGTGCCGTCACCGAAGTCCCAGATCCACGACTGGGGAGCACCTGACGACTCATCGACGAAGCGGACCTCGGTGCCGACCGGAACAGTTGCTGCGCTCACCGCGTACGCGGCGATGAGCTCGTCCGGAGTCGGCTCCGGGGTGGGTTCCGGAGTGGGGTCCGGCGTCGGTTCCGCGACATCGGGATTCGTTTCCTGAGCACCGAGAATCGCAGCATCGATGACAAGGAGATCCGCGGCAGCTCCCGCGCCTTCCACGCCATCGAGCCCCACGGCGAGCGACTCACTGTCACGGCCGACCACGGCGGACGAGTCACCGCCGCCGAGTACGACGCTGCGGGCCAGATCATCTGCGGTGGTGTCGAAGGTGCGGGTGGTGCCATCCGCTCATATCCGCCCCAGCTCCGGGGCGTAGAGATGTAGCGGTCGAGGGTCAGTTCGGCTTGGAGTCGTAGAGATCGTGTCACTGACCTCGATGCCGGCGTCGACACATCCGCGGTCGTTAACCAACGCATCTCCGGACGCGGCGCTCCCCGCTCCGGACCACTGGCCGGAGCGGGGAGCTACGTGGTGGCTGGATTGTCGGCTAGAGAGCGTCGAAGTCCCAGCCGGACGGGATGTGGGTCGATGTCCAGCTTCCCGCGCCGACGTAGATCTCGGTGGGTTTCTTCGCTGCTCCGGTCTGCGGGTCCGCTGTGATGATCATGGAGCGATTGTTGCCGGGGCCGGGGCCCCACTCCTCACTCGAGGAGCCCCATGGCGTCTGCGCGAACGTCTCGACGGAGACTGCATCGAACCAGTCATCGATCGATGCTGTGACAAGGTTCCAGTTGGAGTAGCCGCCGCTGCCACCCGCAGCTTTCTGCACGAGAACGTCGAGGCCAGCCCCGGACGCGGCTCGACGGGTGGCGACGACGATCCTGCCGAGTTCGTCGACGGCGGCGTCGAGGTCGACCTCCTTGTTCGAGCCTCGCAGCGTCCATGAGGACGCCCAGCTGCCACCGGCAGTCGATTGGGCGATGTTCTCGAGGTCGCAGGAGCCGAAGAGTCCGCCGGTACAGTCGGCCAGCGCATAGACGACGAGGCATCCGTCGTCGTTTTGCTCGGCCGTGATGCGTTCGCGATCGTCGGTCGAGTTGACGGTGCCCCAGCCCGACGAGAAGCCGCAGTTGGAGCAGGTCTGCCAGCGATTCTCGACGACCCCGGTGGACGTGACGCGGAAGATCTCCATGCGGCCATCAGCGTTCTCAGCCGCGGCGACGTCTTGGATGCCGGAACCGCCGTGGCTGGACCAGCCATTCCAGGAGTTGCCGTTGACGGTTGTGGTCGAGCGGTGTTGGATGCCTCCATTGCGTACTGCGAAGACAACCATTCGGCCGTCGCCGTTGATGGCGGTGTCGATGCGAGTGACGAGGGTGCCGAGCTGGACTCGTTCATCCCATCCGCATGCGGCCTGTCGCTGTGTCCACAGAACGTTTGATGTGTCGGTGTAGAAGATCTGCATCGTCCCGTTCGGGTGGATGCCCACGTCGATATCTCGAACGTTGGTGGGCTGGCCGAGCGCGTAGAGGTCATTGACCGCGCCGATATCGTCGATAGCGAGGGTGCGTCGGTTGCACTCGTCGTCATCTGTGACGAATGTTCCGCCGTCGCACATGGTGAGGTCGAGTAGATCCCAGTCGTCGCAGTAGCTGTTGCCGGACGGGTGCCCGCCAGAGAGCCCAATGGCGTGGCCGGCCTCGTGGATCGCAACCGATTGAAGGTCGCGGCCGGTGCCGGTTCCGCCCGAGGATGTGTCCCAGGTGACGTTTTCCCTGAACCCGATCGTGGTGAACTCCATCGCCGGGTATCCCTGCGGCCCGGTTGCTCCGGTAGTCCATGCGCAGTTTCTCGTGCGCGCGTTGGGGCCGGTTGTAGCTGCTGACGTGTAGACCTGCAGGTCGTGATACGCGGTTTGCAGTGAGCACGGCGTGTTGAGGACGTCGAGCGCGGCAGATGACTCGGAGCGCTCGATGATGTCGAACGGGAGGTTGACTTCTGCTTCCCAGTGGTCGAACGCTGAGCGTACGCGGGCGCGGAATGCTGCGGTGTCGAGTGCGCCGTCGACGCCTCGGAACCGCCAGTCGACCTCGGCGTCGGGCTCGTCCCACTCTTCGATGTCGTTGAAGAGCGTGTCGACGTCGACCGCTCCCGCAGGAGTAGCGAAGAGGAGGAGACTGAGGGTGATGATTGGTAGGACGGTGATTCGTTTGAGGGCGCTCACTGATCGTTCTCCAGACCCTCGGCGGGGTTGGCGTCTCGGAATGCCTTCTGGTCTTCAAGCGAGACCGTGACGATTCCGCACGAGCTCATGCTGGTGACCACGGCGTATGTATCGCCCACGATGGCGACGTCTGCACGCAACAGGTGGGGGCCAGTCGGGTTCGACGGATCGACCGGGGCCACGACGGTGGCATACCGCAAAATTGGGGTCTGCTCGTTCGACGCGCTTTCCTCGTCGGGGGCTGGTGCTGGGTCCACCACCGGGTACCGGGTCGCTGTATCGCCGGCCGGTTGCGGTCCGTCGAGATCTGGGTCCGGGACTAGGGCGCCGTCGCCTCCAGTCTCGGCTTCGGCTTCGCGTTGCTGGCGCTCCTCCGCGTCGGGCGACAGCTCAACAACCGGACTCGGAGGTGTCACCTCAACGAGGAGAGCCGTTGTTGCGTCGACTCGAGTTCGCATGGTTGGGAACGTCACGACGAACTCCCCGAGCCGGCTTGTGACAGCGCCGACCGCATCCATGGGTTCCATTGTCGGGTGATCTCGCTCGATGGCCTCGACAGTCAGTTCCCCCCAATCACTGTCTTCGCTGTCGTGACTATCCCCAGGCGGGCACCGCAACTCGAAGACAGCTGGGTCAAGATCTTCGATGAGTGCGACCTCATGAAGCGGCTCAGCGGACGGGACCGGCTCGCCTTTCGCACCATCTGACGTCTCCTCAACGGCCCCCGCCGTGGTGACGTCATCGGGGTCGTTGCCGCAGCTCGCAGCCAGAACCGCTGCGGCCAACAGGGTGGCCACACTTCGCGCAGTGAGGACTCGTCCTCGACTTGACCTATTAGATCGCATGTTCCGCCTTTTCTATATGGGATCCGCTCGCTACCACCCAGAATGACATCCGGCCACTGGCCAACTTCCGCGACCCACGCGCGGTGGCACTTCATTGGGCCGGATGGGATCCCGTCACGTGTCGGGTCGGATGAGCGAACGATGCGCGGAGTAGCCGGACGCCCGGCAAACGCATCGGCCAACCACCCCTTGGTGATGACAGGGGAAGTTGAAGAGCCCAACGGAGAGGCTCAGCACGCAACGGCGGCGGTTCCTGCCACCAGGTAGCCGGTCGGGCGAGCGCCACCTCCTCTTGGCGCGGAGCCCCCATTCAGAGTGACCCTTCATGAGGGAGATGCCGACTTCTTCGGTTCACTGATAGTCATGCTGAGAGGGCGCTCTTGGCCGGAACGGGTAGCGGCGGCGGGTCGGGATAGCTGCTGGAGTTTGTGTTCAGCGGCGGCGATGTTGATCTGGAGGCCTTCGATCTCGCCGGCCCAGCCGTTGGTGTGGGCTTCGGTGAGGCGGTCGAGGAGGTTGGCGTGGATCTCTTGGAGG